>DATIOU010000064.1:0-93857 GCA_035472835.1 Streptosporangiaceae bacterium
TGACTTTGCCGCAGCGGCCCGCGACGCGCTGGCTCGAATGCCGAATAACCATCTGCTGCTCGAACCGGGTCGCTACGTCTTCGGTGACGCAGCGCTGGTGCTGACGGCGGTCCTTGGCACTAAGTACAAGGCCGGCTCCGACTGGCTCATCACGGACGTCGGCTCCAACGTGCTACCCGCCACTTCCGATCGCGCTTACCCGCCGCTTCCGCTTCGCCTGACGGCCGGGCAAACATGGGAGCACTGCCATGTTGCCGACCCCACGCCCGGCCCGTCGCGGCTATACCTCGACGCGCTGCTGCCGGCTGACGCCGCTGCGTACGGCCTTGCCCTCATCGGCTGCGGCGCCTACACGGCGGTCCGCGCCTCGCTGTGGGGCACGGACTTGCCTGATATTGCACTGCTCAACGGTGGCAGAGCAGTGCGCGTATTCGACCAGTCCGGCCAGGACGCCGCAGTGCGGCACCTGTACGGCGTCGACCTGGACGGTGCCGGCTGATGCGCGTGGCGACGGATCACCGATCAGCTTCCGCGAGCGGTACGGTCCTGGTCGGTGACCTCACCGTGCACCGGCTCGGTTATGGCTCGATGCAGCTGACCGGGCCGGGAGTCTGGGGTGACCCGCCCGACAAGCGGGCGGCCATTCGGGTTCTGCGGCGCGCGGTAGACCTTGGCGTCGACTTCATAGACACGGCCGACTCCTACGGCCCCTATTGCGCCGAGAAACTGATCCGCGCGGGGCTGTACCCGTACCATGGCGTGCTCGTGGCAACCAAAGGCGGTCTCGTGCGGACCGGCCCTGGCGAGTGGAGGCCACTAGGCAGACCGGAGTACTTGCGGCAGGAGGTCGAGATGAGCCTGCGGCGGCTCGGTCTCGATTGCATCGGCCTGTATCAGCTGCATCGCATCGATCCAAAGGTACCGGCCGAGGAATCCGTCGCCGAGCTGGTCGCGCTGCAGACCGAAGGCAAGATTCGCCATATCGGCTTGTCGCAGGTCACCGTTGAGCAGATCGAGCAGGCCCGGCAGATCGCGGCGATTGTCAGCGTGCAGAACCTCTACAACCTGACCAGCCGCCGCGCGGATCCGACGCTCGAATTTTGCCACCGGGAGGGAATCGCGTTCATCCCGTGGTTCCCGATAGGCGGCGGCGTGCTGACCCGCTCAGCCGGGGCCTTGCAGGTCGTCGCGGCGGAACATGACGCGTCGCCGGCCCAGGTAGCCCTCGCCTGGCTGCTGCACCGGTCGCCGACGATGCTGCCAATCCCCGGTACCGCCTCGGTCGCGCACCTGGAAGAGAACGTCGCCGCAGCGGAGCTGCGGCTCTCCGACCAGCAATATCAGCGGCTGCAGGCCGCCGCCTGAGGTCGCCCGACTGAACGGCCAGCTGCCGGGTGAGACTGATCAGGCCGCCCTTGGTGGCGTTATAAGCGGCCATCGGCCCACGGGAAGCCACGATGCCGTACATGGTGCGACGTTGATCACGCTGGCAGCCGGCGCCGCGAATAGCAGCGGGGCGGTCAGCCGGCACACGTCGAGCACGCTGATCAAGTTCACTTCGATAACCCGGCGGAGTTCTTCCAGGGACTGGTGTTCGAGCAGGCCGTCATCGCAGATCCCCGCGTTGTTGACCAGCACGTCTAGGCGACCGCGCGAGGTCAGGCGATCAAGCAGCGCCTGCCGGTGTGCGACGTCGGTGATGTCGCCGGGCACGACCTCGATGCGCTCGTCGTACTCCGCAGCCAACTGGCCGAGCAGATCTTCCCGACGAGCCGTAGCAACTACGTCGCGCCCGCCTGATGCAGCACGCGCACGAACCGCGCGCCCAATCCCGCGGCGGCGCCGGTCACCAGCGCGACCCGTTCGTGCAGCCGCCACGGCAAAGTAGGACCGGCGCCGGGCGCAGCGGCTTTTGTCTCGCTCATCGTTCTCCCAGTCAAGGCAGAGGCCTGGAACTGATCGCTCGGGCGCGATCAGGGTCGCTGTACGGGAGTGCCGGCCTTGCGGCCCCATTCGGCCCATGACCCGTCGTATACCCGGACGCCGTCGCGCCCGAGCAGGTAAGTGAGCGCGAACCACGCGGTGGCGGCCCGCCCGCCGATGGTGCAGTAGGTGATTAGTTCGGCGGTGCCGCCCAGGTCGACCGAGGAGAAAACTTGGCGCAGCTCGGCCGCGGTGCGGAAGGACCCATCGTCGTGGTACAGCGCGTCGATAGGCTGGTGCACGGCTGATGGCACGTGGCCAGCGCGGCCGCCGGGCTCCGTGCCGCCCGACGGCCAGAAGCATTCGCCCGAGTACTCGGCCGCTGAACGGACGTCCACCAGCGTGGCATCCTGGCGGCCGATGGCGTCGCGGACGGCGGCCCAGTCAGCCCTGATGCCTGCGTCCGGGTTACCGAGGTGGAAGCTGCCCGCAGCCGGTGAACTTGCGACGCTGCTCCATGGTCGGCATGCCGTCTGCCAGCTGTCTCGAGAGCAGTTCAGGATGCGCGCATCATGATGCCCGTGGAGCTTCATCAGCCAGAAGGCCAGGGCAGGCGCGTACCCGTAGAAAACCACCGTCGAGTCGGGGCCGATCCCTGACCGCGCCACCAGTCGCTCCAACGCGGCGTCATCCGCGAGGTGGTAGTCGGCATCCTTCAGGTCGCTGTACACGTTCCACAGCACGGCGCCGTCAACATGCCCGTCCTGATAGGCGGTCGCGCTGACGTCGACTTCCACGACCCGCACGTGCGGGTCAGCAAGGTGGTCTTCAAGCCACTCTGGGCCCACCAGCACGCCGGCGGCACCCGCGTTGGACCTGGATGCAGTCTTTGCTGCTGTCGTTTTCATCTGAACCTCCTGCGTGGCGCTGCTTACAGGACGGTTCTACGGCGGCGCCGTTGCGCCGAAGTTGCCGCCACGTTGGCGAAACCTTGGCGCCAGATTCGGCCGAGTCCACAGCGGGCCAGCGCACGAGAAGTCAGGCAGCAGGTCAAGTTGCAGCGAGCAGCCGCTGATAGAGCTCGCGGGTGGCCGGGCTGGGCGAGACGCCAAGCTGGTCACGCAGGCATTCGCTGAGCTGGCCGTAAACGTTGAGCGCTTCGGCGACGTTGCCCTGCGCAGCGAGGGCCTGCATGAGGTGGCGGTAACCGCTTTCGCGGAGTGGAGCCAGGCGGATGAGCTTGCGGCCAGCCCGGACGGCGGCGGCTGCCTCGGTACCGCCGATGCCAAGCCCGGCCGCGGCGTAGCACTCCAGGGCCCGGAGGCGCAGCTCGGTCAGCTGATGGCGGATCTCATCGATCCACGGCGCGTCCTCACCGGGTAGGAAGTCGCGCTCGGCCACGAACAACGCCGTCAGCGCAGGCCCCCACGCCCGCGCCCAGTCCCGCTGGGCGACCGACGATTCGGCCCGGTGGATGGCCTCGGTGGCGGCCTCCAGGTCCACCCAGCCATGCGGCAGGCACAGCCGCAGAGTTGAACGGCCCTCTATCGATGGCGCCCCGAAGGCCCGGCGCAGCTTGGATAGCAGCGGGTTGAGCCGGGCATCGACCGCGGCGGGATCGGGTTCTCGCCACAAGGCCTCAGCAAGCTCATCGCGCGGAACTTGGCGGTGGCGATTAACCACCAGGTAGGCGAACAGCAGCCGCCCCTGGCGGCCGGGCAGTAGCCGATCAAGCCGCTGGCCGTCGCTCTCGATCGCCAGCTGGCCGCAGATCTGGATGCGCACCTGCCGTGAGGAAGCCAAGGTCACACCAATATCTTGGCAATACGGTGCCGGTTGAGGCCAGACCGAGGCGGTCTGCCGGTTGAGGCCAGACAGGAGGCGGGGCTGTGAAGCTAATCAGGTGCGAGTGCGGGTTCGTGGCACGCGGCGATAGTGATGACCATGTCGTCGGCATCATCCGCGGTCACATGGAGTCAGACCACCCGGCGCTGCTGGACACGGTAAGCCGGGAAGACCTGCTGAGCTGGATCGAGGTCGAAAGCTAACGGAGCTTTTCGGTTGTCGAATGAAGGCGCACCGGCCAGCTCCCTAACCGGCCAGGTCGCTCTCGGGCTCAGGGAGAGTCGGAGCATCGGTCGGGTAAAGACCGGCGACGAACCCGTACACCTCGTCGCCGGCCCTCGGGATCTGAGCGAACTGACGGGCGAGTTCCTGCACCTGTGCCCAGAAGTTGCGCACCTCCCCGATCGGGATCCGTGCGTGCACGAGCAGGCAGCGCAGATTGTCCGCCGCGTGGGCCGGCGCGGCCTCGGCAGTGGCTTCCGCGAGGCTGTTCATGGCGAGCACGACCTGCTTGTCCTCGGGCCGGCTGAGAACACCGATGTACAGCGTGCGGGCGACGCGACCGTAGTAGCGCTCGTCGATTGCTCGCACCCGCCGGGTTCGCACCACCCGCAGGAGGCCGGCGTCGACGAGCATGTTTACGTGGTACGCGATTGTGCTCTTGGGCCGCTCGACGGCCTGCGCCAGCTCCGTGACGGTGGCGGCTCGCTCGAGGACCAGCTCCAGAAGGGTCGCGCGCAACCGGTCAGCTAGCGCGCGTAGCTGGTTCGGCGCAGTGACTACGAGCATCTCGTCGAGGTCGTAGTCGGGAATCTGATTGACCGGCATATGTGGACCATTCTAGGATCATGGATCATTCGATGAACGTCATCCAATGACAGGAGTGTAGAGAGATGGCCGAGGTCGTGCTGTGCCACCACGTGCAGGGACTCACCGAGGGTGTGCGCGCGTTCGCTGAGGAACTCCGCGCAGGCGGCCACACTGTGCACGCTCCTGATTTCTTCGATGGGGAGCGTCCGGCGACCATCCAGGACGGCGTGGCCTATGTCCAGAGCACCGGCGAGGAGGTGCTCGGTGATCGTGTCAGCAAAGTCGTCGGCAGGCTGCCATCGGACCTGGTGTACGCCGGCTTTTCCTGGGGTTCCGCCGTGGCGCAGCGGCTCGCGCAAACTCGGCCCGGCGCGCGCGGCGCCCTCCTCTATGAGGGCTGCATCCCTCTCACTGGCGAGTGGGCATTCGGGCCGTGGCCCGCTGGGGTAGCGGTGCAGATCCACGGCATGGACAAGGACCCCTTCTTCGCGCTAGAGGGCGACATCGACGCCGCACGCGACCTGGTCGCGACGGTCGGTGCGGAACTCGCTGAGCTCTTCGTGTACCCAGGGGACCGCCATTTGTTCGCCGACAGTTCGCTGCCGTCCTACGACGCTAACGCCGCCGCTCTTGTGGTGCAGCGCTCGCGCGAATTCCTCAGCCGGCTCAGCTAAGCAACTGGCGGGCTCAACCGGCTAAGATCTCGCACGTGAGGCCCGGCCGCCGAGTCAGCCCGACTGAAGATCGTCGTGGGTGAGCCCGGCGAGCGCGACTATCGCGCATACGCGGCGGCCGGCGTAGCCGCGCTGCAACGGTGGTACCGGCCGTGGACTGGGCGGTGGCGAACAACCGGCTGGTGGAATGCCGCCAACGCGCTGACGGCCGTCATCGACTACACGCAGCGGACCGGCGACCAGACCTACGCCCGGGTGTGTCATCGGACATTCCTTGCCGCCCGGTGCCGGCACCGGCATTTCCTCGTTCGGTTCTTCGATGACAACGGCTGGTGGGCACTCGCCTGGATCAAGGCCTATGACCTGACCAGCGAAGATCGTTACCTCGACGCGGCCCGGCGCATCTTCGACAACCTGGTCACCGGCTGGGACGACACATGCGGCGGCGGCGTGTGGTGGAACGAGGACAGGAAATACAAGAACGCGATCACGAACGAACTGTTCCTGACCGTAGCGGTGAAACTGCACCAGCGCTCTGGAGCCCGGACGAGCGAGTACCTCGACTGGGCATTGCGGGAGTGGGACTGGCTCAGCGCCACCGGCATGATCGGCGCGGGGGGTCTCGTCAACGACGGCCTCACGGCGGACTGCAAGAACAACGGCAGGCCCACGTACACCTACAACCAGGGCGTCGTCCTCGGCGGCCTCGCCAGCCTGTACGAGGTCACCGGTGACGACGCCTATCTGCGTCAAGGCGAATCTATAGCCGGCGCGGCGCTGGTAGACCTGACCAGCCCGCCAACTGCCGATCCGCCCGGAATCCTGATCGAGCCCGGCGAGGCGGACATGGTTGGCCGCGCCGGGGACGGAAGTCAGTTCAAGGGCATATTCGCGCGTTACCTCTACGACCTCTACCTGCACAGCCGCCGGCCGGCTTACCGGGATTTCCTTCTCCGCAACGCGGATTCCATCTGGGATAACAGCCGGAATCCACGCAACCAGTTCGGGCTACGCTGGACCGGGCCGTTCGACATCGCCGACGCGAGCCGGCAGAGTTCTGCTCTTGAAGCGCTCAACGCGGCCCTCGCGCTCGCTTCCTAGCCGCGATCTATCACCACAAGGCGGCGGGCCGGCCTGGTCGGGTCGGGCGCGGGCACGGAGGTCGACGCCCCAGTAAAGTGCGACATGTGCACGGCCGCATACCGCCTGCGTTCGCGGTCATCGGCGAGGCAATCCTCGACCTGGTAGCCCCGGCTGACGACGGCGCGATCACCGCGCGCCCTGGCGGCAGCCCGTTGAACGTCGCCGTCGGACTGGCTCGGCTCGGCCAGCCCACGGCGTTCGTAGGCCGGATGTCCAACGATCCGATCGGCACGCTCCTGCGTCATCATCTTGACCGCTCCAGGGTCGACTTGCGGCACCTCGTCTACTCAAGCGACCCGAGCACGGTCGCTCTGGTTGAGCTGTCGGCGGGCCAGGCGCGCTACCAGTTCTCAACTCGCTCAGCGGACTTTCAGTGGTCCTGGGCCGAGCTGGCGTTCTTGCCGGGTGACGCGACAGCTGTTCACTTCGGTTCGCTCGCAGCGTGGGTGCCGCCAGGTGACAGCGCAATCGCCACGCAGATCGGACGGCTGCGCCGTGAGGGGACTGTCCTCATCAGCTATGACCCCAATGTGAGGCCGGCGCTGCTGCCAGACGCTACGGCCGCCCGGCACAAGGTCGAGCAGTCCGTGGGCCTCGCGCACGTGGTCAAGGCGAGCGCGGACGACCTTCAGTGGCTCTATCAGGACGAGCCGGCGGACGCCATCGCCGGCCGCTGGCTCGACTCCGGCGCAGCGCTGGTGGTCATTACCCGAGGCGCGGATGGCGCGACGGCCTGGACGGAAGGGCGGCCGCCTGTCACCCGCCCGGCCTTGCCGGCCCGGGTCGTCGACACGGTCGGCGCGGGCGACGCCTTCATGAGCGGTCTCCTCGACGGGCTTGCGCGGCGCGGCCTGCTCTCTCCCGCGGCTGTGGCAGAGCTGCGCGACGCCGCGGCACTCACGGGGATCCTTCACGACGCCGCGCAGATCGCAACCATCACAGTCGGCCGGGCGGGGGCTGATCCGCCGTGGCGCGGTGAGCTCGACGCCCTGAGGTGATGGCTAGGAGCCGGGCGCCGCGGTCATCGGCAACTTGAGCTCAGCTGGCCTGAAGGCGGCCCCCAGGTCTCTGGCCAGGCGTTCGGTGCTCTCGTTGCGCCGGTGGCGCAGCAGCTCCCGGCCAGCCTCGGTGACCGAGATGACCGCCCGTGTCGGTATTCTCGGCGCACGGCAGTGGCACAGGCCGCCGTACGAGGACAGGGGGTGACCCATGAGACTGCTCGTGACCGGTGGTGCTGGTTTCATCGGCAGCGTCGTAGCGGCACAGCTGATCGCGTCCGGCCACGAGGTCATTGTGCTCGACGACCTGTCCACGGGGCACGAAGATGCGGTGCCGCGAAGCGCGATGTTCGTGCGCGGAGACCTGCGAACGGCGGCCGCCGAGGTGCTCGCGGGCGGGATCGACGCCGTGCTGCACTTCGCGGCCAAGTCGCTTGTCGCGGAATCGGTAGCCAGCCCCGGTCTCTACTGGACCAGCAACCTCGGCGGCACGCTGGCGCTGCTCGACGCGATGCGCACGGCGGGCGTCAGCAAGATCGTCTTCTCGTCGACGGCGGCGACGTACGGCGAGCCGGAGACCGTGCCGATCACGGAGAGTGCGCCGACGCGCCCGACGAGTCCATACGGCGCGTCCAAGCTCGCGATCGACACAACGCTCAACGAGTATGCCCGGCTGCACCGGTTCGGCGCGGTCAGCCTCCGCTACTTCAATGTGGCGGGCGCTTTCTGCGACGAGGCCGGGAACTGGCTCGGAGAGCGGCACGCCGTCGAGACCCACTTGATCCCGAACATTCTGCGGATTGCCGGGGACGACTCGGGCCCAGTCAGCATCTTCGGCGATGACTACCCGACGGCGGACGGGAGCTGCGTACGGGACTACATCCATGTCGGTGATCTGGCGAAAGCCCATCTCCTCGCGCTCGCGGCGTGCCAGCCAGGGCAGCACGCCATCTACAACCTCGGCTGCGGCGCCGGGTACTCGAACTTCGAGGTGCTGGCCACGTGCCGGGACGTGACCGGGCTGCCGATTCAGGCCAAGGTCACTGACCGGCGGGCGGGTGACCCGGCGGTTCTGGTTGCCTCTTCCGAGCGCATCGAGCATGATCTCGGCTGGCGTCCAGCACGCAGCCTCCGCGACATGGTCGCCGACGCGTGGGCGTGCGGCTACCGCTGAGCCCTGCGTGTCCCCGGCGGCTGCCTGGTCCCGCTTCGCTCTCCGGACGCTGGCTAGCGCTTCGGCCAAACCCAGGATGGGCCGTCGAACCGCTCAAGGCCGCGGACCCTTGTCTCGCCGAACTCCTTGATGAGCTCGATCGCCGTGAGGTCGGTCCCCGCGCCAGCATCAGCCGCGACCGCCTCGATCAGTGGTGCGGCGTGCGAAACGGCGATGACCTGTGTCCTGGCTGCAGCCTGGCTGATCAGCCGTCCGAGCGGGGCAAGCAAATCCGGATGCAGGCTCGTCTCCGGCTCATTCAGCACCAGCAGGCTGGCCGGCCGCGGGCTCAGGAGCGCAGCGATCCAGAGCAGGTAGCGCAGCGTACCGTCCGAAAGTTCGGCGACTTCCAGAGCGCGGAGCAGCCCGTGCTGGTGGAGCCGGACTGACAGGCGGCCATCGTCGTCGCCGTCTATCGTGAGCGCGCTGCCCGGAAACGCCGCGTCAACGGCGGCGTCGACGGCCGCGGCGTCCCCGATCTCGCGGATCGTCTGGAGGGCGGCGGCCAGGTCCGACCCGTCGTGACCCAGCACCGGCGTGCGCGTGCCGATCTGGCTGCCGCGGGCCGGCGCCGCTGCGTCGGTGCGGAAGTGATCGTAAAACCGCCAGGACCGGATGCGGTCACGCAGGCTGACGAGCTCCGGCGCACGCTGCGGGTCGGCGAATTCGCCGAGCATGCTGTCGTACTCGCGGATAGGGAACGGGGCCGACCAGTCTCCGTCGTCAGATCGCACGCGGACGAAGCCGCCGACCCGGTCGCAGAGGACGGTTGAGGGCCGTAGAACCGGTCCGCCCCAGATGCACTCCCGCTTGATCACCGGGTCGCGCGCGAACACCGTCTTCCGCTCTTGTGGCAGGCCCAGGTCTATGGCGTAGCCGAAGTCGTCCTCGCCGAAGCCGAGTTTGAGTGCGACGGACTGGCGTCGGCTCGCCGTCCCCTGCACCGGGTAACGGCCCTCCCGGACGGCGCGGCCGATAACCTCAGGGCCGGCCCACAGCGTCGACGGCAGCCCGCCCTCGCGGGCCAGAGCCGCGACCATCCCGTTCCTGGCGCCGTCGGCGAGCAGCCGGAGCGATCGGTAAAGGCTTGATTTCCCGCTGCCGTTCGCGCCGGTGACCACGTTCAGGCTGGTCAGCGGCAGCACAAGCTGCCGCAGTGACCGGTAGTTCTCGATCGCCAGCGTACGCAGCACGCGCTCGACACTACTCAGGGGCGCTGCCTGCGCTTGAGCCTCCGACTAATCCAGTTGTCCCCGCCGCCAGGCGTTCTTACCATCGGGCTGGTGCGCGAGCGGCCTGCTGACCTCACAGACGCTGAGGTGGCGGACGCCCTTCGCGCCCACTGGCGGCTTGACGTCACTGCTGTTCGCTACGCGCCCGTGGGCTACGGTGCCTTCCACTGGACGGCAGTGGACACCGCCGGCTCGCACTGGTTCGCGACGGCCAGCCGCGTCGCGAGCGGGGCGGAAGCCGCTGACCTGCGCGCGACGATGGACGCCGCCAGGTGTCTGGCGGATGCCGGACTCGACTTCGTGGTGGCCCCGGTCCAGGCCAGCACCGGCGAGGCCGTGATCCCGGCCGGGCCGGGCTACGCGATTACCTTGTTCCCGTTCGCCGATGGTGTCCCGCTCAGCTGGGCCGACGCGCTAAGCCCGGCCGATCGCCTTAGCGTTGCCGACATGCTGGCGGCCTTGCACACTGCCACATCGCTCAGCGGCCCCGTTCCCATCCGTAGCCTTAGTCCGCCCAGTCGCGCTGAGCTGGAGATTTCGATAAGGGAACGGGGCCGTCCGTGGCGCGGTGGTCCGTACAGCGAGGCCGCTCGTGCACTTGTGTCCGAGCATGCGGATGGCCTGGTGGCGGCGCTCGCGGCCTTCGACGACCTCGTGGGCGACGTGGCGGCGTCGGGCTCGCGGGTGCTCACCCACGGCGAGCCGCATCCCGGCAACCTCATTCGGCACGGTGCCGGCTTCCGGCTGATCGACTGGGATACGGCCGGGCTCGCCCCGCCGGAACGCGACCTGTGGTCGATCCTTTCGGGCACTGGCGTCGAGGCAGCCCGTTACACGGAGCTGACCGGCCACGACGTGAGCCAGGCGGCCGTAGCGCTCTACCGGCTTCGCTGGGACATCGATGACATCGGCCTCATGCTGGCGGACTTCAGGGCTGACCACCGGCAGGACAAGGACACCGAGGTCGGCTGGGCCGGCCTGGTCGCGGCTGCGCATCGGGTGGTCTCGGCCGCGAAGTCGAGGTAGCGCGGGTGACCCGCCGAAAGGGTCCGGTAAAGCCAGGCGGAGGCACTCTCCGCTCTATGCGGTTCTGACCTCCATGACCACTGGTGAGGTAGCCCGACGGGGCCCGGTTGATCCCTAGCCGCCCTCCGCGGGCGCGGCACCGGGCGGTCTGAAGCCCGTTCGGTTCGCAAACCGGGCAGTCGGCCCGACATTGGTTGGCACGCTCTGCTGACCTTTACTGCTGCTCGCTATGGTTAGCCCGTCCCGCATTCTGAACGGGTCGATCGAAAAGAGCCGAGAACGATCTAAACAGCGCGCAAGAGGGGAATTGCGATTGGCCGGTTAATGGCGCGTGGTGAGGCTCTAACCTGCGGAAGTACGACTATCGGCGGAAAGGGCTCACCTATCCTTCGCGCAAAATATTCATGCAGCTTGCCTTTCCTGCTTCTGCTAATATCAGGACGTCAACGGGTGCGGAATAACGGGGATTTAAGTACTGCCCTGGGCGGGTATTGCGTTTAGCCACCAAATGACGTCAAAGGCGTCGGCTCAGCACAAGGCGCCTAGGACAGGTGGTAAAGGCAAGCGGGGGGCAGGCCTGTGTTCCGGAGTACGACATGAGCTACGCGCCCGCCCACGCGGGGCGGCTCCATCCAGTGGAGCAGCTCGCGTTCGCGACGGTGTTCGCGCTCATGGCCGGGTTCGTCGTGATCATCACCATGTTCGCGGTCAGGTCACCCGGAGGCCTGCTCGTCGGGCCGACCACGATTGCGGGCACCCAGACGGTTCCTGCTGGGACCGGCGGCGTGACAAATCGGCCCAGCCGGCGAACGGACGGCGGCATCGCGATCCGGCCGGCGTCGGCCCAGCTCAACGCGTCGCTCGCGGTCGCCATGGGCACCGTCCTCAGGGCGCATCCGGGTCAGCTGGCCGCCGGCGTGATCGACGTGACCACGGGCCAGCAGGCACTTTACGGCGCGACTCGGCACTTCACCTCCGGCAGCGTAGTGACGGCTGACATCCTGGCTGCCCTGCTCATCCGCCAGCAGCACGCCAGGGCGCCTGTCACCAGCGAGCAAGCGGCCCTCGCCACCGCGATGATGCATAACGGCAGCAACATGGCGGCGACGAGCTTGTGGCGAGCCGTCGGGGGCGCGAACGGGCTAGCGGCCGCCAACCGCCTGCTCGAGCTGAGTCAGACCGTGCCAGGCGCCGGCGATCGCTGGGACCAGACGACCACAACAGTTCGCGACCAGCTCCAGCTACTGATCGATCTGACCTCGGCGCGCTCCCCGCTGACCGCAGCCGGACGGGATCTCGTGCTGCGGCTGATGTCCAGCGACGGGACACAACCGCGGTGGGGCGTGTCGGTGGCAGGCATTGGCAAAGGCGTGCAGACCGGCTGGCTGCTAGTCGGGAAGCTCTGGGTCGCTAACAGCATCGGCGTCGTCGCGCACGGCGGTCACGTGCTGCTCGTCGCGGTCCTGTCGGGCGGCAGTGCAAGCCGGACGGCAGGCATCTCGCTGGCGTCAGCCGCCGCCGTCGCCGCGGCAGAGGCTATCTCGCCGTGACACGCGGTTCAGGTCAACCACGCGGCTAGCGGCCGCTCTGCGTCGCCGCCTGGCCGCCCAGCACCGCGGCGGCGGTATTGACGGCGTCCACAAGGCCGCCGGTCGCTGCGAAGAGGCCTGCGGTTTCGCCAGCCGGCGGCACCGGCTGCCCGGGGCCAGCGGCGCCGCCGTGCTGGGGACCGTTTCGCCCGGCCAGAAGGGCGCCGAGGGCGGCGTAGCTGCCATGCCGATTGCGACCCCGACGACGAGAGGCGCAAGGACGCCGATGGACGCCTGGACCGCGTGGCCGACCGAGGCAGCTGACTGGCCGGGAACTCAGGCCGACCGGACCAGACGGTAGACGGGCCGCCACATCAGTGCTTGCACGTGACCGGCGAGGTCAGCTGGAACATCGCCGGTCGAGACCCCGGCAGCGATGGCGGCCTCGGCGACTGCGACGGCAACGGTCAGCGACGTATCGCGCAGGTCCGCCACCTGTGGCAGCAGCGGGGCGCCAGCCGCGCTGGTATCGACGAGGCTGGCGACCGCGTGCGCTGCCGCGCTCAGCATGCCATCGGTGATCTTGGCGGCGCGGACGGCGATGGCGCCAAGGCCCAGGCCGGGGAAGACCAGAGCGTTGTTCGCCTGGCCGATCACGTACTTCGTGCCGCGGTACTCAACCGGGGGGAACGGGCTGCCGGTAGCCACGAGGGCCCGGCCACCGGTCCACTCGATCAGGTCGGCTGGACGGGCCTCAGCCAGCTCGGTCGGATTGGACATCGGCATAATGACAGGCCGGTCGGCGTGGCCCGCCATATCCTTGACGATGTCCTCGGTGAAGGCGCCGCCGCGCGCTGACGTGCCGATCAGCACAGTCGGATGGACTCGCCGCACCACCTCAGCCAGCGTTATCCCGCCGACGGTCTCGTCTCGGTGCCAGTCCGCCACTTCGGCGCTGTCGCGGCCGTACTTCCGCTGGGCCTCGGACAGCCCGTCGGCATCGGACAGGATCAGGCCGTTCTTGTCTACTGCCCAGAACCTGGCCCGTGCCGCCGCGTCGGTCAGGCCACCAGCTACCAGCGCCGCTGTCAGCTGATCAGCTATCCCGGTGCCAGCAGAGCCGGCGCCGAAGATCACGATGCGGTGGCCGGGCAATTCGATCCCGGTCGCCTTGACGGCCGCGAGTATGGCGGCCAGATTCACGGCGCCCGTCCCCTGCACGTCGTCGTTGAAGCTCGGCAGCACGTCGCGGTACCTGGTCAGCAGGCGGCGCGCATTAGCCGTCGCCACGTCCTCCCAGTGCAGCACGGCCCTGGGAAACAGCTTCTTCACGGCCGCCACGAATGCTACGACGAATGCGTCGTACTCGGCCGGGGACACCCGCGGGTGCCGGTTGCCGATGTACATGGGGTCGTCGAGCAAGCTCTGCCGGTCGGTGCCGACATCCAGCATCACGGGAATGGTCCGGCCGGGGTCGATGCCGCCCGCAGCCGTGTAGACCACGAGCTTGCCGACGGCGATGCTCATACCGCCGACGCCCCAGTCGCCGATACCGAGGATCGCCCCGGCATCAGTGACGACGATCAGGTCCACGTCATCGGCGCCGAGGCCGTAAGCCCGGAGCGAGCGCTCGATCAGCTCGGGCTGGTCGACCGAGAGGTACACGCCGCGCGGCCGCCGGTACTCGTGGCTGTAATTCTCGATGGCCTGACCCACCGTCGGGGTGTAGATGACCGGAAGCATCACGCTGAGGTGATCGCTCAGCACTCGGTAGTACAGGACTTCGTTACGGTCGTGCAGTTCGTTCAGCAGGACGTTGCGGGCGAGGTTGGAGGACTGCCGCAAGAACTGGGCGTAGATGCGGCTCGCCTGCTGGTCGAGCGTCAGGTGACCAGCCGGGATGAGCCCGATTAGGTCGAGGTCGGCGCGCTCGTCGTCGCTGAAGGCGGTGCCTTTGTTGATCCTCGGATCAGCGAGGATCTGACGCCCGCGTAGCGTCGTACGCCAAGCGCCTTCCGGCCCAACCCAGCACGTGCGCACTCGTGAGGTCCTTTCGGCGGTGCCTGCCGCTTTGTCACCAAGCAGGCGCGTCGCAGCCATAGTGCCAGGGCGGCGGCGGGCGCGCAGCAGCTGGTCGTGTCAGCCGGAGCTGTCCGCGTCCAGGTCGTCGCCCGACCACAGGGCGCGAACCGTATCGATCGTGTCGGCCTCGGCCGGATCCTTGTCTGGCCGGTACCGGAGAACCCGCGCGAATCTGAGCGTCACTCCGCCCGGGTACCTGGTGCTCGCCTGGACTCCGTCGAAAGCGATCTCGACGACTAGCTCGGGCCTGACCCGCACGACCCCGCGCCGGGGCTCGTCGTCCCCGCGCCGGGGTTCGTTGTCCCCGCGGCCGGGTGGATCCGCGAGCTCGAGCAGGCGCTCTGTCTGCCATGTGAGCAGCGCGTCCGTCAGTCCCTTGAAGGTCTTGCCGAGCATGACCGGCCGGCCGGTCGCTGGGTCGCGGGCGCCGAGGTGCAAGTTCGACAGCCAGCCCTGGCGCCTGCCGTGGCCCCACTCCGCCCCTAGGACGAGCAGGTCGAGCGTGTGCCGGGGCTTGACCTTGATCCATTCACTGCCGCGGCGGCCCGCGCCGTACGGCGCGTCGAGCGACTTGACCAGGACGCCCTCATGGCCGCGATCGACGGCGGTCGCGAAGAACTGCTCGGCGTCCGCCAGGTCGGCCGTGACGAGCCTTGGAATGACCAGGTCGGCCGGAGCAACCGCGGCGAGCCGGCTGAACCGCTCGCGCGCTGGGGCATCAATCAGGTCGGTGCCGTCGAGGTGGAGCACGTCGAACAAGAACAGCGACAGCAGAACCCGGGCCGCGGTACCCCCGGGTCCAGCCTGGCTGGCCGCGCGCGCGGCGGTGACCTGAAACGGGTGGGGGCGTCCGTCGGGTCGCAGGGCCACGGCCTCGCCGTCGAGCACTGCGTCGGTCACGGTCAGCGACATGGCGGCCTGAGCTATCTCGGGCATCCGGTGCGTGATGTCGTCCAGGGTCCGGGAGAACACGCGTACGTCGTGGGCCGTGCGATGCACCTGAACCCTGATGCCGTCCACCTTCCATTCGACGGCCGCCGGGCTTATCCGATCCAGGGCGGCGGCGACAGTCGGCGCGGAGGCCGCGAGCATGGGCCGGATCGGGCGGCCAACGCGGAGCGTGACTGCCCGCAGCGCGGCCGTGGCTGCATCTACGTCGCCGTCTGCGCCGAGCGCGGCCGCGGCCGCAGTCGGCAGCGAGCCGCTGAGCTGGTGCGCACGCCGAACGGCGGCGCCAGGTACCCCGGCCGCCCTGGCAATGGCGTCGGTCATTACCCCGTCCAGTGCGCCCTGGCGTAGGTCACCAGCGAGCAGTCGCACGAGGAATTCGCGCTCTGTCTCGGTCGCACGGCTCAGCAAATGGGCCAGCAGCCGCCGGCGCTCAGCCTGCGAGCCCTGGCCGCCGAGCGCGCCGATCCGGCCGAGGGCGTCATCCGTGTCGGCGAGCGTCAGCTGGGGTTCAGGAGCAGGCGGACCGACGGCCTTGGACGCCGACGACGTACCCGGACCGAATCCGCCCATGAGGTCACTCAGCGCGGCGTAGCCGACGCCGATCTGACGCTGCGTAAGGTCACCCGACAAAAACGAGACCGCCACCGCGATCTCGGCCGGCGGGACGTCTCGAAGAAGCGCGGCAATGTGGTCGATCTTGGCGAGGCGGCCGGATGTCGCCGCAACTGCCGCCGACGCTCTTACCACGCTGTCCAGCAGCATCGTGTCACGGCAGGGCGGACCGTCGGCAGCCACGTCGCGGTGGTCGGGGGTCACCCACTCAGGTTAGGCAGCCGCAGGCAGTACCGTCACCTAGCAGCAGTCCCGGCAGCAGGCCGCGGCAGGCATCCCAGCATCAGACGATGTCGGAGTGCCCGTTCAGGTCTGGGTCAGGTGGCCCGCCGCCCTCGGTCACCTCGACCGAGGTGAATTCCACTGGCTGCTCTCGAAGCCGCACGGCGACGACGGCGCCGGCGCCGGCGGCCGCGACCAGCAACGCGATCCCCGTGAACATCGCACCGCGGCGGCGGGGCTTCTGCCGCTGGGGAGCATCGATCTTGTGCGCGGTGTTAATGAGCGCGGTTGAGATCATCGGCGCGAGGCTCTCGCTGATGGCGCGCGCGGACTGCTCGAGTTGCGGTGCGGCCCAGGCCCTGGCCGCGTCGACTTTCGGCGTCGCCCAGGCGTAGGCGCCTTCCCTAGCGGTCTTGGCGAGCGGGCCGGCCTGCTGCGCCGCCGCCTGTGCCTGCATGGCCGCCTGCTGGGCGGCGACCTGGGCCTGCTGAGCGGCCAGCTGCGCCTTGGAGCTGAGCTGCCCGGCCGTCATCGCGGCATTGGCCCGGAACTTGGCGCTTGCGTTCATAGGTTGCTTCTTGGTCAAGACGGACACGAAGACCTCCTGGTGTTCTCCCCAGCCCTGACCCCTTCCCTGCAAACGCCAGGTCAATCACGGCCTCAGGTGCAGCATCATGCTGCGTAGCCTGAGCGGGTGACCAGACCACCACGAGCGCCGTGGCAGGATTCGACTATGACCAACACGCTGACCGCGACGCTGCGGACTAACCGGGGACCGGTTGTTGTCCGACTATTCCCTGACCATGCGCCCAAGACGGTGCGCAACTTCGTCGAGCTCGCCGAGGGCAGCCGGGAATGGACAAACCCGACGACGCGTAAGCCAAGCACGGAGCGGCTCTACGACGGCACGATCTTCCACCGCGTCATTCCCGACTTCATGATCCAGGGCGGCGACCCGCTCGGGACCGGCACCGGCGGACCCGGCTACAAGTTCGGCGACGAGTTCCACCCGGAACTGTCCTTCAACCAGCCGTACCTGCTGGCGATGGCGAATGCCGGCCCGGGTACCAACGGCTCGCAGTTCTTCATCACGACAGCGCCGACGCCGTGGCTCAACAACAAGCACACCATCTTCGGAGAGGTCATCGACGGCGCTACCGTGGTCGACGAGATCAGCCGCGTGCAGACCAGCCGCGGCGATCGGCCCGTAACCGACGTCGTGCTGGAATCCGTCGAGATCGAGCGCGACGACAGCGAGTAGAAGCCAGCAGAAGCGAGTAGAGCGGTCCCGTCACATGGCGTTCCCCCCGGACCAACAGCAAGACCAGAGCCAGGCTGCGCCGCCCGTGTGCTACCGGCATCCGGGCCGGCCCACGTACGTGTCCTGCGTGCGCTGCGGCCGGCCCGCCTGCCCCGACTGCCTTCGCCCGGCCGCGGTCGGCCACCAGTGCCTTGACTGCATCAGATCTGGCAACAGGGCCGGTCGTTCGGTCCGCGGCAGGTTCGGCGGGCGGGTGACTGCGAACGCCAGGGTGACCTGGGTGCTGGTAGCGCTGAACATCGCGTGCTACCTCATCGAGATCGCTTACCCGAACATCATCAACGACGGCTACCTGATCGGCCAGCGGGGGCCGGTGACTGGCGTGGCCGACGGCCAGTGGTACCGGCTGATCACCAGCGCGTTCTTGCACGAGCCGCTTGGCAGCGGTCTCGGCATCCTGCACATCGGGTTCAACATGTGGGCGCTGATCATCGTCGGGCCGCCGCTCGAGCGCGAGCTCGGCAGGCTCCGGTTCCTGGCGGTCTATCTCGCCAGCGCCCTCGGTGGCTCGGTCCTTTTCTACCTGATAGCGCCGACCGACGCGGGTGCCTACGGCGCCAGCGGGGCCATCTTCGGGCTCTTCGGTGCGTTCTTTGTCATGGCGCGGCGGCTGCGCATGGACTCGCGCCAGATCGTCTTCCTGATCGTGCTGAACCTGGCGATCGGCTTCATCGTGCCGAACATCGGCTGGCAGGCGCACGTAGGCGGCCTGATCGCCGGCTCGGCGCTCACGGCCGCATATGCCTACGCGCCCCGGCAGAACCGCACGCTGATCCAGATCGCGGCCACGGTGGGCATCCTGGCGCTGATCATTGCGGGCGTGGTGGCGCGGGACTACCAGCTAGTCGGCGCCGTCCGGCTGTAAGGCGCTGGGGCGTCACGGCCACCTTGTCGTCAGCGCCACCTGGTCGCAAGGCCGAGGCCGACGATCACGAAGGCGAAGCCGACCACGAGGTTCCATGCGCCGATGGCGCCAACTGGAAGCGACTGCTGGCTGACGTAGAAGATGACGATCCAGACGAGGCCGAATATGAGGCTGGCCAGCATCGTCGGCAGGAGCCAGACCGGGCTCACCTTTGCCTTGGCCGCCCTGGGCGGCGGGGTGTAGACCGCAGTCTTTCTCGCGCGGGACTTCGGCACTGTCTTCTCCTGTAGCTGCGGGCTATCCGCCGGCCGGTACCCGGCGGATCTTGCGCGGACCCTGGCCCGCACGGCTTGGGCGAGCCTTGGCCCGCCCGGTCAGGCAGGCCAACCACGCCCGCCGTTCGGCGTAAGCCTAGTTGGTCGCCGGACCTGCCGGGCTCGGCTAGTGCGGCGGCGGCGAAGCCGTCGGCGTAACGGTCGGCGTAACCGTCGGGGTTATCGTTGGCGTCGGCGACTGGCTCGGTGCGACCACGAAGATGGTGATCTGCGCGCCAGGCTGCACCGCCGTGCCGGTAGCGGGTGTGGTCTGGAAGACGGTGCCTACCGGCTGCCCGTTACCGGTTCCCTGCTGTGTCGTCACGACGAAGCTGTACGGCGACGCGGACAACTCAGCGATGGCCTGCTGCGCGGTCTTGCCGATGACGTCGGCGGGCACCGTTACCGTCGATCCGGTCACCTCGATGGTGATCTGGCTCCCGATTGGCTGGCTGGTGCCGCCGGCCGGGGTTTCGGCGGTGACTGTGTTCGGCGGCCCGGCTATCGAAGGATTGTTAACCACGTTCACCGTGAACCCGGCGGCCTTGAGCCTGGCGGTTGCGACGTCGACCTTGCGGCCCACTACGTTCGGCACCCGCACGTGCCGGATAGGCTTCGGGCCGGTTGAGTAAACGATGTTTACTGAGCTGCCCCTCTGCTCGGTCGAGCCGAAGGCCGGGTTTGTCGAGATCACGTGGTCCTTCCCGACGCTCGGCGACTGTTTCGCCGTTAGCGTGCCGACCTTCAGGCCCGCGCTGGTGATGTTGTGCTCCGCGACCGCCAGCGTGTCCCCGATCACGTTCGGCACCGGTACGCCGGCACCGCCGCCGGTGACGAACTTGAGCAGCACGATCGCCGCGATCAGGACGGCCACGACGGTGAGCAGGACCACCCAGGGCCAGGCCCGCCGCTGGCGTTGCGGCGGTCCGTCCGGCCCGCCGTCCGCCGGGCCGTACCGGTACGGCGGGATGGCGGCCGTCCGGCCCGCAACCTGGGTTGCAGCGGCACCCATCCGGCGCGTGCCTGGGCCATAGCCGTTGCCTGGCATCGGCGCTGCGATCGGCGCGCCGGACAGCGCGCGCTGGATGTCGGCCCGCATATCGCCCGCCGACTGGTACCGGTCGGCCGGGTCCTTCTCCATGGCCTTGAGCACGATGGCGTCGGCCCAGGGGGGGACTTCCGGGTCCAGCTGAGACGGCGGCACCGGATTTTCCTTGACGTGCTGATACGCGATCGCGACCGGCGAGTCACCGGTGAACGGCGGACGACCGACGAGCAGCTCATAAAGCAGGCAGCCAGTCGAGTACAGGTCGCTGCGCGCATCGACCCGCTCGCCCCTGGCCTGCTCCGGTGACAAGTACTGGGCGGTGCCGATGACCTGCGCGGTCTGCGTCATCGTCAGCTGGGAGTCGGAGACGGCCCTGGCGATGCCGAAGTCCATCACCTTGATGTCGCCAGACCTCGTCAGCATTACGTTGCCCGGCTTGATGTCGCGGTGCACGATGCCGTTGCGGTGGCTGTAGTCGAGCGCCCGCAGGACCCCGTCGGTGATCTCGGCGGCCCGCTCGGGCAGCAGCCGACGGTCGTCGCGCAGCAGGTCGCGAAGCGTCCGCCCGTCGACGAACTCCATCACGATGTAGGGCACCGGGACGCTGCCGACCATGTCCTCGCCGGTGTCGTAGACCGCCACGATGGACGGGTGGTTCAGCGAGGCTGCCGACTGTGCCTCCCGGCGGAACCGGGCCTGGAAAGTCTGATCCCTGGCGAGATCGTCGCGGAGCGTCTTCACCCCGACAATGCGGTCGAGACGGATGTCGCGGGCCCGGAACACCTCGGCCATGCCGCCACGTCCGACGATCCCGTCAAGTTCGTAGCGGCCGCCGAGCAGCCGTGGCTGTGTCATGTCGCGCACGTTACTTACCGTCCTGCTTATCGGGGGCTGCGGCCAGCATGACAGGCCGGGGCTGCAGCCTATGCGCCCGGCTCATCGCGTTTCCTGGCGCCGGTGAAGCAGACCTGCCCCGGCTGCCGCTCGATGGGTGGATCATGAATGCGCCCCAAGGTAGGCCTTGATCACCTGGACGGCGATCGGGGCGGCTCGGTCAGCGCCGAATCCACCGCCCTGGACGATGACGCCCACGGCAATCGGGGACGGTCCGCCGCCGGACCCAGGAACGAAGCAGGTGAACACCGCGTCGTCGAGATGGCCGTTGCTGATGCCGTTCTGCGCCGTGCCTGTCTTGCCGACGATGTTGATGCCGCCGGTGGCCTGGGGTCCGGCGGTCCTCACCGCGGTCCCGCCGGCGTTGTGGGTGACCTCAGACATCATGGACTCCATGTAGCCGGCCACGGTTGGCGACACCGCCTGGCTCAGCGTGTGCGGGCTGGCCCGGTCGATCACCGAAAGTCCCGGTCCGACGACCTGCTGGACCAGGTACGGGTACATCAGCGTCCCGTGGTTGGCGATAGCCGCCGAGAACATCGCCTCCTGGAAGGGACTCACTGCGTCGTTGAACTGCCCGATCGCCGAGAACGCCGTAAACGACGGGTCGGTCCAGCTGTTGCCCTCGGGCAGCACGCTCGGCACCACCGGCAGCGGGATGGACAGCTTCCTGTTCATCCCGAACTGGCTCGAGTAGTTGCGCAGCACCGGAGCCTTGAGGCGAATGCCGAGCGCTCCGAACGCCGTGTTGCAGGACTGCCAGAACGCCTGGATGATCGGCGGGTTGCCGTTGCCGCAGAACTCGCCGCCGTCGTTGATCAGGTGGTTGCGGTTAGGCAGCGTGAGCGTCTGCGGGGCTTGTACGGGGGTGTTCGGGTCTGCGACCAGCCGCGTTGAGAACGCCGCCGAGCCCGTGACGATCTTGAAAGATGAGCCGGGCGGATAGGTCTCCTGGATAGCCCGGTTGAGCAGCGGCTGCCGTGGGTCGCGCAGCAGCTGGTTGTCGATCTTGTCGAACTCCGTGCCGTTGAATGTCGTAAGCAGGTTCGGATCGAAGGTGGGGTACGACGCGAGGGCCAGGATCGCGCCGGTGCTGGGCTGGATCGCCACCAGCGCAGCCGGATGGCCACCGTCGCCGGCCAGCGCGCTGTAGGCGGCCTTCTGAGCCGCCGGGCTGATGGTCAGATCCACCGCGGCGCCCTGCTTCTGCTTCCCGGTCAGTAGCGCCGTGAAGTTATGCACGGTCAGCCGCGAGTCGGTCCCGGCCAGCAGGCTGTTCTCGGCTAGCTCGATGCCGGACTTGCCGTAGATCGTGTCATAGCCCGTGACGGGCGCGTACACCTTGCCGCTCGGGTAGTAGCGATGGTAGGTATCGCTGCCCTTGACCAGCCGCGATTCGGCGATCTTGACTTCTGTCCCGTCGCCGCCAGCCAGGATCGCGCCGCGCTGGAACGTGAACTGCGCGTCGAAAACCCGCACGTTGTGCGGCTCGGCCG
Source organism: Streptosporangiaceae bacterium (assembly GCA_035472835.1). Taxonomy (GTDB): domain Bacteria; phylum Actinomycetota; class Actinomycetes; order Streptosporangiales; family Streptosporangiaceae; genus JAJYUU01. The sequence continues at coordinate 22,199 of DATIOU010000064.1, forward strand.
CCAGCTTGCCGGTCTCGAATGCCTGGACGTAGTTCGCGTTCAGCAGGAGCAGAACGAACAACGCCAGGCAGGCCAGCGAGATGCGAAGCAGTGCGCGGTTCATGCGGCCCGCACCACCTGGGTCATGCCCTCGTCCTGGATCGGCTGCGGCGCCGGCTTACGCGCCGAATTGCTGATCCGGATAAGCAGCGCGATCAGGATCCAGCTGGCCACAAGCGACGAACCCCCTTGCGACAGGAACGGGGTCGTTACCCCGGTCAGCGGGATGAGTCCGCTGACGCCGCCGACAATCACGAAGACCTGAAGGGCCAGCACGAAGGACAGACCGCCGGCGAGCAGCTTCGAGAACGGGTCCTTCACCGCGATCGCGGCGCGCAGGCCCCGCTGCACGAGCAGCCCGAACACCAGCAGCAGAGCCATGACGCCGACCAGGCCTAGTTCCTCGCCGAACGCTGCGAAGATGAAGTCGCTCTGCACCAGCGGAGTGAAGTATGGCTGGCCGTGGCCCAGGCCGGTGCCGAACAGGCCGCCGTATGCCATCCCCTCTAGCCCCTGAACCGGCTGATAGGCCAAGCCGAGCGGATTGCTGCCCTGGAACGGGTGCAGCCAGGCGGTGAAGCGCTCCATTACGTGGTGGAACAGGTTAGCCGCGATCCAGGTCCCGCTGAAGAACAGTCCGAGGCCGATCAGCAGCCACGACGTTCGCTGAGTGGCGATGTACAGCATGGCGACGAACAGGCCGAAGAACAGCGCGGACTGGCCAACGTCGGTCTCGAAGACGAGGATCAGCAGGCTCGCGACCCAGGCGATCAGGACCGGGCCGAGGTCTCGCGCCCGGGGCAGGTCGATCCCGAGCACCCTGCGCCCAGCCAGCGACAGCACATCTCGCTTCGCCACCAGGTAGCCCGCGAAGAACACTGCAAGCGCAAGCCGGGCGAACTCGCCCGGCTGGATCGAGAATCCTCCGAACTTGATCCAGACCTTGGCCCCGTTAACCGCGCTGTGGCTCGACGGGAGCAAGGCCGGCAACGCCAGCAGGAACAGGCCGATCGCGCCGAGGGTATAGGTGTAGCGCTGCAGGACACGCGCCTCGGAGATGAGCGCCAGGACGAGGATGAGCCCGAGAATGCCGAGGCCGGTGAACGCAAGCTGATAGAGCGTCGTTGACGTCGACATCACCGGCGACACGAGATTGCCGGGGTTGCCTTTGCGACCCGACTCCTGCAGCCGGTAGATCATCACGATGCCGAGCCCGTTGAGCAGCGCGGCGAGTGGCAGGAGCAGCGGGTCGGCGAATGGCGCGAACCTGCGCACAGCGACGTGCGCGACACCCATGAGCAGCGCGAACGCAATAACGTACAGCGGCAGGCCGGGCGGCAGCTTCCCCTTCAGGCCCAAACCGACGGCGCCATAGGCGAAGAGCACAACCGCGAGCGCGAATAGCAGCATCGTCAGCTCAGTCCGGCGCCGCCCGCGCGCCATCGGGACCTGGCGATCGGCCGCGGCGGCTGTCACCCTGCCCCCTGTGCCGGACAAGACGCCGGCACCTTTGGCTTCGCCGGTGCGGGCGGCGGTGGGATGGTGATGGTCTTCTTCGCGCCAGTCTTCGTGGTGACGGTCTTGGTGGTACTCGTCCTGTGTCCGTACCGCGCCTGCCAGGTCTCGAGAGCCTTCTCAGCCTGGGTGCAGGTGTACGCATGATTGATCGACGCCAGGGTTGTCAGGGTCTTGGGCAGCGTGGTCGGCGTCGTGGGCATGCTCAGGTCGCCAGGAACGTGCGAGAGCGGCACCTCGGTCTTCCTGTACACGTGCGACAGGTTGATCCAGCCGATTGTCTGATTAATGCCGCGGTAAATGCTGATCTGGCTGCCGTCGGACGCCAGGTAATAGTTGCCCTGGGTGGCCCGGTAGCCCGCGTAGAGCCCGCCCGCCACGACCGCTAGCAAGACGATAAGTACTGTCGTGACGACGGGCCAGCGACGGCGCGGCACGCCAAAGTCGTCGTCCTCATCCGCCTCATCGTCGGCGACCGATGCGACCGCTCCGGCGCCGTGCCCGTTCAGGCTCGCGCCGGGCGCGGCAGGCGTCATGTCCGAACCAGCCGCGGCAGCTCGCCCGGTCGCCGCCTGGAGCAGCGTGCTCACGTCGCCATTCGAGGCGGCACCGGCCAGCATCGTCTCGACCGTTGGCCGTTCGGGCCCCACTTCCGGGTCGATGACGTCGGCAACGATGCACGTGATGTTGTCTGGCCCGCCGTTCCGGATCGCGAGTGCGATCAGCTGGTTCACGGCCTGGTCGGCGTCCGGCACGGTGGACAGCACGCCGTGGACAGCCTCGTCCCCGACGACGTCGGTGAGACCGTCTGAGCACAGCAGGTACCTGTCGCCGACCAGCGCCTTGTGCATGGCCAGGTCCGGGTCGGCATCCGTGCTGCCCTGCAGCGCCCGCATGATCAGCGATCGCTGCGGATGGTTCGCGGCTGCCGCCGGGCTCAGCCGGCCCTCGTCGACTAGCGACTGGATAAGCGTGTGGTCGCGGGTGATTTGATACAGATCCCCGTCGCGGAGCAGGTAGGCACGAGAGTCACCGATATGGCAAACCGCGACCTGGGCGCCGGCCCACAACAGGGCGGTCAGGGTCGTCCCCATGCCCTCGACCGCAGGGTCGGAAATGCTCATGTCGTGCAGCGTGTTGCGGGCGGAGGAGACGGCTGCGGCCAGGGCGTCGAGCATTGCGTCGCTGTCAGTGAGGTCCTGCCGGTCTAGCGGCGCGATGGCAGAGATCGCAACGGCACTTGCGACCTCGCCCGCGGCGTGCCCCCCCATGCCATCCGCGATGGCGAGCAGCCGCGGACCCGCATAGGCGGAGTCTTCGTTGCCCTCGCGAAGCAGGCCCACGTCCGAGCGGAGCGCATAGTGCAGTGCCAAGGTCATCTGCGCAGCTCCAGAACGGTCTTGCCAATGCGGATCGGTACGCCGATGGGTACCGGGGTCGGCTGGGTCACCTTCTGCCGGTCCAGGTATGTGCCGTTGGTTGAGCCGAGGTCTTCTACGATCCACTGGCCGTCCTGTGGGAACAGTCGGGCATGTCGGGTGGAAGCGTAGTCGTCCGCGAGCACTAGCGTGGCGTCATCAGAACGCCCGATGGTGATCTGCTGATCGGTGAGGCCCAGGCTCGTGCCGGCCAGGGCACCGGCCGTCACGAGCAGCTGCTGGGGCGTAGCCCTGGACGGCTTAGGTTTGCTAGGCCTCGGCTGGCGTGGGGCTGGCGGGGCGATTGACGACCGCCGGCGCCGCTTGGAGGCAGGCCCGAAGAGGTCGGTGCGGACAACGCCGACAGCCGCAATCACGAAGAGCCACAGGACGGCAAGGAACCCGATCCTGATAAGAAGGAGCTCAAGCGGGTTCATCGGGTCGTTGTCCTTGGCGTGCAAGTGGGATTGGTAGCTGTCCTGGCTCTGCGTGCGGCGGCTCGAGGCCAAGCCGCCCCGTTCCCTTGCCTTCAGATGTTGTTGTGGTCCTCTAGTAAATGCGGTCCCGGCGGAATACGAGGGTCGTCCGGCCGAGGGTCACCCTTGTGCCGTCGGTCAGCGTGACCCGCCGGACCGGCTGGCCGTTGACGAAAGTGCCGTTGGTCGACCCGAGGTCAACGAGGACGACCTCGCCGTCCTCGACCCGGATCTCGGCGTGATGGCGTGACACGCCTGGGTCCACGAGCCGGAGGTCGCAGTCGGTGCCACGGCCCAGGATGATCAGGGGGGTGCTGATCTCATAGGTGCGCTGCGTCCCACCGTCAGGGCCGGCTTCCGGCCCGGAGACCAGCAGCCGCGGGTTGCCATGAAAGGCGCCAGCTGGCTGCGGGACGTCGCTGGCGGGACGCCTGATCTCACCGTCCTCGACGGTGGTCCCCCTGATGACGCCCGACAGGATCCGGAACGTGCCCGTGGTCAGGTCGCGGACGCCTTCGAACCGCATCCGCACTGGGCCAACAAACGAATACCCCTGCTCTTTGGCATATTCCCTGGCGAGCGTCGCCAGTTCGATGCCGAGGCTGTCGGCGTAGACGTCCAGCCGCGCGTAATCGTCCTCGGCGACTTCCACGACGAAGTCGTTGGGCACCAGGGTGCGTCCCTGGGCCACGATAGCTGCCCGGTCGTCCATCTCTCGCTGAATCGCGCTGGCTACCTCGACCGGCTGCAGCTCAGACTTGAACGCCCGCGCAAAGGCACCTTCGACCATCCCCTCGAGCCTGTGCTCAAAGCGCTGAAGCACTCCCACGGCGGTGCCCTCCTTCCCTGCCGTATCCGATCGTATCGGCGATGTGGGACAGCTTGCGGACGTGCTAACCTGACTGCTGCTCCCAGGGCGGGTGGCGGAACGGCAGACGCGCACGGTTCAGGTCCGTGTGTCCGAAAGGACGTGAGGGTTCAAATCCCTCCTCGCCCACCGTCCATTCACGGAGTCCCTGGCCGCCTGCTGGCTGGTCTGGCCGCAGCATAGGCGCAGGATGTGGTCCCTGTCACCGGGATCGACAGGGCTTTCCCCGCGCCGGCAGGCACGAGCGCACTCGGATTCGATTGCCGCTGCGGGCATGTCCGGACTCGCGCGGCCGGTGGTGGCGGGCGGGCTCGGCGCCGAAGCATCGAAGCTGGGACGTGTGATCGAGATCATGGCCAGCGGGTGGGCGTTGGCAATTGACCAGATCAGGCACAATCGATGTGTGCCTGAACTGCCCGAGGTAGAGGCGCTCGCCGCGGATTTGCGTGAGCGCGCGGCCGGCCGCGTCATCGACCGGGCCGATGTGGCCGAGTTCTCGGTGCTGAAGACCTACGATCCGCCGCTGACCGCGCTGCGCGGCGCCCGGATAACCGGAACGGGGCGACGCGGCAAATTCCTGGACCTGATCGCCGAACCGGCCGCTGGGTCCGGGCCGGAGGGCGAACTGCACCTGGTCACGCACCTCGCCCGGGCTGGGTGGCTGCGCTGGCGCGATGCCCTGCCGGAGGCGCCGCCGAGGCCCGGCAAGGGCCCGCTGGCTTTCCGCCTCAGGTTCACCGACGGGTCCGGGTTCGATCTGACCGAGGCGGGCACGCGCAAGCGGCTCGCGGTTTACCTAGTCACCGACATCGAGCAGATACCGGGCGTTGCCTCACTAGGCCCAGAGCCGCTGGACCCGACTTTCACCCCTGAAGTGCTGGCCGGGATCCTCGGCGGTCGCCGGACTCAGATCAAGGGCGTACTGCGGGACCAGAAGCTGATCGCCGGGATCGGCAACGCCTACTCGGATGAGGTGCTGCACGCCGCGAAGATGTCGCCGTACCGGCTCGCATCGAGCCTCTCCCCAGTGGAAGTCGCCGACCTGCACGCCGTGATGGTCGGTACCCTCCGGGAGGCGATCGGCCGGTCCGACGGGCTAGCCGCGAGCGACCTCAAGAAAGAGAAGAAGGCCGGCCTTCGCGTGCACGGCCGGACGGGCGAGGCGTGCCCGGTGTGCGGCGACACGGTGCGCGAGGTCTCGTTCGCCGACTCGGCGCTGCAGTACTGCGCGACGTGCCAGACCGGCGGCAAGCCGCTCGCCGACCGGCGCCTGTCCCGCCTGCTGAAGTAGCCGCTAGCCGAAGATCACCTTGAGCCTGGTCCAGCGCGACACGTCGCAGCCGCCGTTGATGATTGTCAAGCGCACGGCCTCGCCGAAATAGTTGCCCGTCAGCGTGGCGCGAGCCGGGTTGGCCAGCATCATCGGGCACATGACGTGCAGTGGCCGGGAGCCGAAAATACTAGGGCTTGCCAGCAGCCGCGCGCAGGCAGCGGCTGGATCGGGCGTGGTGCCCCCGGCTGGCTCGCACTGCAAGGTGTAGTGGCGTGCCGGGCTGTTCGTGCTCACAGCGAACGTCACGTCGAGTGAGACCTTGGCGGCCGGCGTCGTGCCGGCCGAGCTTGTACCGGCCGAACTGGTACCGGCCGAACTGGTACCGGCCGAGTGGGACCCAGCCGCGGTTGACCCGGTTGACCCGGAGCCAGCGCCGCCGCTGCTGGGTGCGGCTGTGCTTCCGCACGCAGCGAGCAGCGCCCCGGTGAGGAGAGCCACGGCGCCGGCGAGCGTTGTCCGCATGGGCAGCGCGCCCCGGCGCCCGGCTGCCGGGGCCGTCAGTGCTACATCAGGTAGTGGCGTCATGGCCATTGGACGCGCGTCCTCCTTTGGTGGTTCCAGCTGTCCGAAGACCTGCGCGGCCAATACTGCCGGCTCTTCATGTTCGCCGTGCCGGGCGCCGATGCGCTACCTCGTCTGCCGGCGGAGTGACGGCAATTGGCCGCCCTCACCGAGGTTTGCGCAGTTCACCGGCCCTAAGTCGGTACCAAGTGGGACGATGAGGCCGTGACCTGGAAGCTTTCGGTGGCGCAGCGCGACCGCGATCGGATCGACGGCACTGCCCTCGCTGTCATCGAATGCGCCGCCGACGCGATCATCGCGATGGGCCTGGATCGACGGATAACCGTGTGGAATCCGGCCGCAGAACGCCTTTTCGGCTGGCGCGCCGCGGAGGTCGTCGGCCTAGAGCCTCCCTTTATGCCGGAAGAGCTGCGGGCGGAGCACAACGCCGTGCTTGAGCGCGTCGCCAGTGGCGGTCAGGTCTCATTCGCGACCCGGCGCATCCGCAAGGACGGGTCGGTGGTGGATCTGCGGATCGACGCGAGCCGGATGCTTGACAGCACCGGCGAGCTGATCGGGTGGGTCTGCATTTGCCACCAGAGCGGCGAGGACGAGGCCGCCCGGCATTACATGGCCGAGCGGGCCAGGGTGGTGCGCCGCCTCGGCGATGTGGTCGCCGACATGAACGCTCAACTCGACCTCGAATCCGTGCTGGACCGGATCGCCGGTAGTTTGCGGGAGCTGACGAGGGCCGACGCCGGGGGCTTCGTGCTGATTGAGAAGGACAGGCTCCGGCTGGTGAGCCTGGACGGGCTCCCGTCAGAATTGCGCGGCCGCACGTCGGACCTCGAAACCAGCATGGTCGGCCAGCTCATGCGATCCGGCAAGACCGTGCTCATGGCCACCAGCGAATCTGGTGGCTTTGACGACCTGATCTGGGCCGCGCTCCCAGGCCTGCACACCATCACGCTCAGCCTCTCGCACGTGGCCGGCCGGCCATTCGGGGCGCTCTACGCCCTGTACAGCCGGCGCAAGGTCGGCCACATCGAGCTGGAGCTGCTCGAACTGCTAGCCGGCCACGCCAGCGTCGCGCTGTCGAACGTGACAGCGTTCGAAGAGGTAGTCCGGCAGCGCGCGCACGAGCGGGCGGTAATCGATGCCAGCGCCGATGGCATCGCGGTCCTGGATTCCGAAGGCCTGGTCCGGCAGTGGAATCCGGCCGCGCACCGGCTAACGGGGCTGTCGCCGGAGCTTGCGACTGGCAGACCTCCACCGTTCCCGGTTCCGGAGCCGGGAGCAAAACTGACGCACAAGCTCCTCAACGGTCGCTGGATCGACTTGCTGTGCACGGGGCTGAGCGGGCGCGGGGAAAAGGTGGTCGACTTCCGCGACGTCACTGCGGCAAAGGAGCTCGAGGAGGCCAAGGACCTGTTCCTGGCGACGACAAGCCACGAGCTGCGTACGCCGATCACTGTCGTACAAGGCTTCGCCAGCACGCTGGCGAGCAGGTGGGACAACCTGCCCGACGCCGACCGAAGGTCGGCGGTGCAGACGATCGCTGACCGGGCCGCGTCCCTAGCCAGGCTTGTTGAGCAGCTGCTGCTTGGCTCGCGGGCCGGTGCCGATCAGCTCCGGGTTAGCAACGGCCCCTTTGACCTCGGTGGGCTGCTCCGCGGCGCGGCGGTCGCGTTCCGCTCGCTATCGGACCAGCACACGCTCGAGCTCGACATTCCCGATGCGCTGCCGAAAGCCAATGGCGACCCGATGGCCACCGACATCATCATCGGCCAGCTACTCGAGAACGCGTTTAAGTACTCGCCAGATGGCGGCCCGGTCCGGGTCACGGCGCGGGCGGAAGGTGAGGCGATCGAGGTCCTCGTCGAGGACGAGGGCATCGGCATCAGGCCAGCGGACCGCGAGCGGGTCTTCGAGCGGTTCGTGCAAGGCGAAGCCGGCGATCGCCGTCGGTTCGGCGGCATCGGCTTGGGCCTGTATATCGTCAGGCAGCTAGCGCAGGCGCAAGATGGCGCGATCGCCGCGGAAGAACGGGACGGTCGGGGGACGACTATGCGCCTGCGACTGCGCGCGGCTACCGCGGACAGCGCAGACAGCGCAGACAGCGCGGCTAGCGGAGGCAGCGCCGACCCGGCTGCGGGTGAGGCCCCGGCCGAGGATGCGGCCGCCGACCCGCCGACCGGCGCTGCCGAGCCGGCGCTGCCGAGCCGGCCGTGACCAGCTAGGCCGTGGGCCTTCCCTCCGTGCGAGCTTGCGATCAGGCCTTGACCGGAGCTGCGTTCAGGCCTTGACCGGAGCTGGGGCCTGCGCTTTCAGCCGCCGCCTGCTGACCGGATCACGCAGGACCGGCGCGCCGCCGGACGCGGCGATGTATTCATCGATGATGCCGACGACGTCCTCGCCCTCCTTCACGATCTGGCCGCGCTCCATCCAGATCACCCGGTTGCAGGTCAGCTCGACCTCTTCCAGGTTGTGCGCGACAAGGAATATGGTCCCGGCCGCCTCCTGAAGTTCCTGGATCCGAGTGTGGCTCCGGACACGGAACTCGGCGTCTCCGGTCGCCAAGGCCTCGTCCACGAGCAAGATGTCCTGCGCCCTCGCCGCGGCGATCGCGAAACGCAGCCGGGATCCCATGCCAGAGGAGTAGGTCTTCATCGGCAAGTCGATAAACTCGGCAACGCCGGAGAACTCGACGATGCCCGGATACATCTCCCTGGTCTCCTGGCGGCTCATGCCCATGGCCAGGCAGCCGAGGACGACGTTCCGCTCGCCGGTGAGATCGTTCATGAGCGCGGCGTTCACCCCGAGGAGGGCGGCTTCGCCGGCGGTATAGACATTCCCTTGCTCGGCAGGCAGCAGGCCGGCGATCGCGCGCAGCAGGGTCGACTTCCCTGAGCCGTTCCGGCCGATCACCCCGATCGCGTCGCCACGGTAAGCCACGAACGACATGCCCCGGATGGCGTGGACCTCGCGGATCGAGGCGCGCCGGGTGCGGCGCAGGATGCGCATCAGCGTCGACGCCGCAGTGCCGCGATCGCCCCCGCGGCCATAGACCCGGTACACCACGTGCAGGTCGTCGACGACGACCATCGGCTCAGCCACGGCCGTACCTCGTCTCCGCTCGCCAGAAGAAGTAGAAGCCCACGATGATGGAGACCACGGCCCAGCCTAGGGCGTAGTACCAGAAGTGGGCCGGGTTGGCGCCGGTGTAGTGGCAATAGGCGCTGTAGAGCTGGTACTTAGACGAGGCGCCTGGTGTGTGTCCGAGCGTGTGCCACTGCGCGCACCGAAGCGCGTCGTATGGCTTGGATCCCGGCGCGCTCACCCGCTGGGTCGACATCAGCGCGTTGCGGACCAGCGTGATGTACAACGCGGCCGGATTGATCTCCAGCAAGGTAACGATCTTGCTGGTCGCTGCCTGGCTGAGGCCCCCAATGTGATTGAGGGTCTGGATGCTGAACAGCACGCCCGACGCATAGAGCCAGGTGCGCATGAGGAACGGCAGCAGCTGGCTGAAGTCGTTGACCTGAGCGCCTAGCCGAGCCGCGAGGAGGCCGACGCCAACGTTGAAGATCGTTTGCAGCAGCAGCGCCGGAATGGCGAGCAGCCAGTACCACGTCACGGGTTCGTTCGTCAGCAGCAAGATGGGGATCAGGACCACCATCGAGAGCAGCATCTGCTCGAACTCGATCATCACGTAGGCGAGCGGAAGCGCTGCCCTGGGGAAGTGCAAGGCCCTGATCAGCTCGAGGCTGTCGGTCATCACCGTCGACGTCGAGATGAACGCTCGCTGGGTGAAGGTGAATATGAAGACCCCGGTAACGACAAAACCCAGGTAGTTCGGAATGCCGCGGTTGATGTCCAGGAGCTTTCCGAAGATCAGCCAGTAGACGCCCGCGTTCAGCAGCGGCGTCAGCACCTGCCACAGCTGGCCCAGCTTGGCCTCGGTGTACATCGCGACGTTCCGCGCCGTCGCGAAGGCCACGATGAAGTGCACCCGGCGCCAGAGCTGGCGGAAGTAGACCGGGATCGACGGCCGCTCGGCGCTTGGCCGCAGGCCGTGCTCAACGGCGTAGTCGGCCAGGGAGAGCCCGTCGTCGCCGGTGGCTTCGATGCCCAGGTCGGTCGTGCGAAGCTGGCCAGGCCCGGCCAGCCGGCCCGCGTTGGGGTCTCGGGCTGCCCGTCCCAGCCTCGCCCGCAGCGGCGTCTTCTGGTCGGTCACGCTGCGCTCCTGCCGGCCGCTGAGTTGTGCAGGCCAACCATCACCCGGTGACTGTACCACCACCGTAGTTGTGCGATACAACTGTTGTCATGGCCAACGATGCCGCGGATGATGCCGAGCTGGAGCATTTGCTTACCCAGCTCCTGCGGATGCTATCTCCTGTCCTGACGGCCGGCGACGGGGGCGCGCGCACCGTCCGGACGCCTCCCGCAGCAGGCGCGGCCGCCGGCCAGACCGTACCTGATCCGAGCTCGGTCGGCGAACCGCCGGCGCATCAGCCTGTTCCGGCTGGTCCGCCCGTCCCTCCGAGCCAGCAGGGGCCGGCCGTCTCCACATCCGAGGCACGCGCGCTCATCGAGCTGGTCGCTGCCCGCGGCATCGCACAGGGCGAGCTCGCCGCGCTGCTGGGTCTGGACAAAAGCACCGTGAGCAGGCTGGCTGCGGGACTAGAGCGGAAAGGCTGGCTCCGGCGCGGTCGGGATGAGGCCAATCAGCGCTACGTCAGGCTGTACCTGACGTCAGAAGGTCGCGACGTCGCTGGCCGGGTGTGGCAGGCCTGGCAGTCGCGGCAGGCTCGCATACTCGCGGCGCTCTCGGCCGAGGAGCGGGCCGGCCTGCACGCCGGCCTCGGCGGCCTGGTGCGCGGCCTGGCAGCAGAGCGCCTGCTCAGCCGGTCGGAAGGAACTGGGGTGCAGGCCGGAACGGGAAGGCCCTAGGAGGCCATCGGAAGCCAGCCCGGTTCGGGCCGACCGAAGGCGGGGTCGGCGGTTTCGGCCCGGTGGGGCGGGGCATTCCGGTCGCAACGGGGTTTCTCCACGTGGCGTCGCGCACCGGCGAGCAGGGAGGTGGGGACACTGGGCACCGTACTGCTGCCTTACGCGCCAGCGAGCGTCGCAGTGGCCCGGCAGCGGCTGGCCGCCGACCTGAACGCGGCCGGGATCTTCGCCGGGGCAGTCGGAGACGCGGTGCTGGTCGTCAGCGAGCTGCTCAGCAACGCCATCAGGCATGCTCGCCCGCTCCCCGGTTCCAGCGTCCAGGTTGCCTGGGCCCTCGACGACGACGCGGTCGAGGTAGCGGTGAGCGATGGCGGCGCGGCCACGAGACCGACGCCGGCGCAAGCGACGGTTTCGTCGCTCGGCGGCCGGGGCCTCGACATCGTTGAGTACCTAGCGAGGACCTGGGGTGTCCGGTCCGACGGCGGCGGGCTGACGGTCTGGGCCGTGCTAGCGGCGCCCGCTGGTAGTCACCAGCCCGGGCGGCGCGGCGAGCCGCAGAACGCGGAGGCCGGCAGCCGGTAGGAACAGGCGTAACTACCAGCCGAACTGGCAATACCTCACGGAGCGGGTACAACCTGGGGGTCGTCGGGTGGGCGGCATCGGGGCAAGGAGTCGGGTACCCGCAGCATGGCGGTGACTGCGGGGGGCAGCGTGAGCCAGGTCCAGGGCGTGGACACCGAAATTGGCCGGCTCAGAACCGTGCTCATGCACCGGCCAGGCGTGGAAGTCGAGCGGATCACGCCACGCCACTCCGATCGCTTGCTCTTTGCCTCGCTGCCCTGGGTCAGCAAGGCAAGGCAGGAGCACGACCAGCTCAGCCAGGCGCTGCGGGATCAGGGCGTGCATGTCCTCTACGTGACCGAGCTGCTGCAGGACTGCCTGGAGTACCAGGCCGCGCGGGACGAGGCCGTCCAGATGGCGGTCGCCGACGCGAGCCTGGGCGAGGACCTGCGCGCGCAGCTCCGCATCCACCTCGAGAGCCTGGGGCCCGAGCAGCTCGCCGAGGTACTCATCGCCGGGCTGACGCCGGCGGAGCTGAAAATTGGCCGCGGCGTGGTGTTTGAGCTGCTCGACCGGCATGACTTCGTGCTCGATCCGCTGCCGAACCTAGTCTTCACCCGGGACGCCAGCTTCTGGATCGGTGACCGGATCGCGGTGGCAAGCCTGGTCTCGGCGCGCCGTCGGCGCGAGACCGACGTCGCGACCATCATCTACCGGCACCATCCGAGATTCGCCGGGACCAAATGGCTATATTCGGCTGACTTGGAGCACGTGGACGGCGGCGACGTACTCCTGCTTGCGGCAGGAGCAGTGGCGATCGGAGTTGGCCAGCGCACGACGCCGGCCGGGGCTGAGCGGTTGGCCACGAGGCTGTTCGAGAGCGGCCTAGCCCATACCGTGCTGGCCGTACCGATCAGCCAGCATGGCGGCGCTGGCCACCTTGACACTGTGTGCGCCGTGCTGGATGCCGACACTGTGATCATGCATCCGGCGATGGCCTACGCGCTGACCGCCCGCACCATATCGCCGCGAGCGGACGGCATGCGTATGTCGAAGCCGCAGCCGTTCCTGGAAGCGGCGGCGCAGGCCATGGGCATCGACCGGCTACGCGTGATCGACTCGGGCGTGGACCCGATCTGGGGCCAGCCCGGCCAGCGCGATGACGGGAGCAACGTGCTGGCCATCGGCTGCCGGGTGGTCGTCGGCCACGAACGCAACTCGGAGACCAACGCCCGGCTAGAAGCCGCAGGTGTGACCGTGATCCGCGTCCCGAGTAGCGAGCTCGGCAGCGTTCGGGGCGGCCCAAGGTGCATGACGTGCCCGATCAGCCGTGAGCCCGCCGCTCAGCCTGCCGAGGATGCTGGCGAGCCGGACAGGCAGGCCCGCGTGCGCGTTTCCGGCCGGGCCCCGGCCCTGCCGGAGATATCCCTGCCAGAATCCCGCCTGGGCAGCCAGCCAGGAGCCGACGACCTGGCGCCCGCGCTGTCGCCGGCGGCACCCGCCGGCCGCGATCAGTCGGAACTGGCATCAGCCAGCCGCGAGGGCTAGAACCGTCTTCTTGATCGCCCCGTCGAATGGCGGCCGAGCCGGAAGAAGCCAACGGCCAGGACCACCGCGCCAGCAATCAGCGCGAGCAGCGCCAGCCAGAAGAAGGTGTTGACCACCGACGCGGTCACGAATACGACCACGATCACGGCGAGGATCACTGCCAGCATGCGAAGCATCAATCCACGCTACGTCGGAGGTCTGCGCTCGGGCCAGGCAGGTGCGCGCACGCGACGTAACGGTGCGGCAGCAGCCGGAAATTGGCAGCGGTGCGGCCAGTAATCTGGGCAAAACCTCTCAACCAGTCGTGCGGGCCCGCCCATCTAGCCGGCAGCAGCGCCCACCCGGTAGTCTGCGGCACGTGGAGCTAAAGGTCACGACCAGGTCGCAAGGCGATCACACCGTCATCTCCGTGGCGGGCGAGATCGACCTGTACACCGCGCCGAGACTGCAGTCCGAGCTCATGACTGCGCTGACCGCGAGCCCCGCGCGCTTGATCGTCGACATGTCCCGCGTTGACTTCTGCGACTCCACCGGCATTAACGTGCTCCTGGCCGCGCACCGCCAGGCGCGCGAGCGCGGTGGCGAGCTTCAGCTTGCCGGGCCGGGCTCGGCAACTAGGAAGGTGCTCCAGGTGACCGGGCTGGAATCGGTGTTCACGGTGCTCGACGACCCGGTCCGAGTCACCGGCCAGTAGCCTCGGCGTCGCGTCGGCGTGCTCTTCGCCGGCACTAAGATCACTGGCATGCCGGCAGGCGACCTAGCGATCATCATCCCGGCCAAGAACGAAGCGGACAGCATCACCGCAACGGTCGCCGCCGCGACAACGCTGGCTGGCGCCGACATCGTGGTGGTGGTCGACGACGGGTCGGCCGACGATACCGCGGCAGCGGCGGCCGCAGCCGGAGCCCACGTCGTTAAGCACGCCCGCAATCGCGGTAAGTCAGCGGCAATGGAGACGGGCGCAGAGGCCGTGCGCCTGATCGAGTCGGGTGCAGCGGGACCCGTCGTCACCGGGCCAGGGCCCCGCCACCTGCTGTTCCTGGATGCTGACCTAGCCGGCAGCGCGGCCGAGGCAGGCCCGCTGGTTGAGCCCGTGCGGACGGGGAAAGCCGACATGACAATCGCGGTCTTCACCACTCGAGTCCGGAAGGGCGGATTCGGCGTTGTCACCTCGACATCAGGAGCCGGCATCAAGCGAGCTACCGGCTGGCGGCCGGCCCAGCCGCTCAACGGCCAGCGATGCCTGACCAGGGCAGCCTTCACGGCGGCGCTGCCACTCGCGGCCGGCTGGGGCGCCGAAACTGGCATGACCATCGACCTGCTCCGCAAGGGCATGCGGGTGATCGAAGTACCCGTGCCGTTGTCGCATCGAGCGACGGGCAACGACTGGCGCGCGCAGATCCACCGCTTGCAGCAGCTAGCCGACGTCGTCCGGGCGCTGGCTGCCCGTGACCGGGTCGCGCTTCGACTGCGCGCGGCGCGGCCAGCGAACCGGCCTTAGAGGTACGGCCCCGACGATCTAGGCATGCGCTGCGCGTCGTCACCCTCAGGGCTCTGGGTAGGCGACATGCCTGGCGGCAGCGCTCGCCGCATCTGCTCTAGCTGGGCCCTGGCCGCCATCTGCTGAGCGAACAGGGTCGTCTGGATGCCGTGGAAGAGGCCCTCGAGCCAGCCGACTAGCTGCGCCTGGGCGATCCGGAGCTCCGCTTCGCTAGGCACCTCGTCCCCGAAGGGCAGCGATAGCCGCTCCAGCTCGTCGATCAGCTCGGGCGCCAGGCCGTCCTCAAGCTCCTTGATCGAGCTGGCGTGGATCTCCTTGAGCCGGGCCCGGCTCTTCTCGTCTAGCGGCGCCGCCCTGACCTCCTCGAGCAGCTGACGGATCATGTTCCCGACCCGCATGACCTTCGCCGGCTGCTCGATCATCTCGGTCACCGGGCGCTCGCGGGACTCCTGCACATCAGTCTCAGTCGCGACGCCGTCCGGGCCGACAACGACGATCCTCGGACTGTCGTGAACCTCGCCGTTCGTCTGCTCAGTCATAGTGACTAGTCTGCCGGCGATCCGGCCCGAGTGCACATCGGGGCCGGCCCCTCAGGAGGCGGTGGACAGGAGGATCTTCCCGATATGCGCGCTGCTCTCCATCAGCCGGTGAGCCTGCGCTGCCTGCGCCAGCGGCAGAACCTCGTGGATGAGGGGCCTGACCTGGCCTGAGGCGACCAGCGGCCAGAATTCGTCGCGGGCGGCGGCCACGATGGCCGCCTTCTCCCCAGGCGGCCGGGACCGCAGCATCGAGCCTTGCACGTAGGCGCGCTTGGCCATCAGCTGCCCGAGATCGATTTCGCTCCTGGAACCGCCCTGCATGCCGATCACGATGAGCCGACCACCGGTAGCCAGCGCTATTACGTTCCGCGCAAGGTATTCGGCGCCGACGATATCGAGAATGACATCGGCGCCATGGCCGCCAGTGAACTCGAGCACGGCATCGGCGAAGTCCTGCTCGCGATAGTTAATGGTCAGCTCCGCACCGAGGTCACGGCACACCGCTAGCTTGTCCTCCGACCCGGCCGTGCATGCGACTCTGGCGCCTAGCGCGCGGCCAGCCTGGATTGCCAGCGTGCCGATGCCGCTGGCGCCGCCGTGCACAAGCAGCAGCTCGCCAGTCAGGAGCTGGCCGTACCCGACGACGTTGGAGTGCACCGTGCAGGCGGCCTCGGGCAGGGCTGCGGCGTCCTCGACGCTGACTCCGCCTGGGATCGGCAGCAGCTGGCCGGCCGGGACCGCGACGCGCTCGGCGTAGCCGCCGCCCGACAGGAGCGCGCACACCGCGTCACCCAGCTGCCAGTCCGTCACGCCGCTGCCAATGGCGGAGATGTGGCCTGAGCATTCAAGCCCCAGGTATGACGGCGCGCCCGGCGGCGGCGGGTAAAAGCCCAGCCGCTGCGCAAGATCGGCCCGGTTGACGCCCGCGGCGACGGTAGTGACCACGACTTCGCCGGGACCTGGCACCGGATCGGGTACCTCCCGGACCACGAGCACATCGGGTCCGCCTGGCTTGTCGATGACTACAGCGCGCACGGTGCCTCCACCCGTAGGTTTCCCAGGGTCCTACGGCCCGGGGCGCCGGGCTTACCGCAGTGGCGGAGGGTGTGGGATTCGAACCCACGGTGACGCTCGCGCGCCACAACGATTTTCAAGACCGTCGCCCTCGGCCACTAGGCGAACCCTCCGCCGATAACGATAGCGGTGCCTGACCAGCCAGCAGCACCACGCCGAGCGATGAGTAGGCTCACCGATGAAAGGAGACCGCATGCTTCCCCCGTTCGGGCTCTCGGCTGTCCTGACGCAGTGGCAGTTCGCGCCCATCGTGACCGGGTTCGCCGTCGTTGCGGTCGCCCTCTACGGCTGGGGAGTTATCCGGGTGAGCGGGCGGCACCCGGCACGACCCTGGCCAGCGTGGCGCACCTGCGGGTTCACCGCCGGTGTTGGCGTAATCGTCGTGGCTACGCAGAGCGGTATCGGCGCTTACGACGACGTGCTGTTCTACGACCACATGGTGCAGCACCTGCTGCTGCTCATGGTGGCTCCGCCACTGCTGATCGCAGGCCAGCCGCTCACGCTATTGCTGCACGCCAGCCGGAATCCAGTCCACACCTGGGCCAAGCGTGTCCTGAGGTCACGGGTCGCCAGCTTCCTGACGTGGCCGGTCTTCGGCGCGGTGGGATATGCGCTCGCCGTCGCGGCCGTACACCTCAGCGGCCTGGCCAACCTCATCGACCGTAACCAGACGGCACACAACGCCGAGCACGCGCTGTTCGTGCTGATCGGCTACTTGTTCTACCTCCCGATCCTCGGTCGTGAGCCAATCAGATGGCGACTGTCGTATCCGATTCGGTTCGTGATCCTGCTGTTGCTGATGCCAGTGGACACTTTCACGGGCATCGCGCTCGGGTACGGCAGCGCCGGCTCGCCGGGCCTGCCCTCCGGTCCCCGGCCCGTATGGGCACCCAGCCCGGTCTCGGATCTTCATATGGGTGGCGCGGTGATGTGGGTCGGCGGCGACGGCCTCATGTTCGTCCTGATGATGCTCGTGTTCTTGATGTGGAGCCGGGACGACCGAGTATCAGTCAGCGCGGGAAGCTGGTTCGAGCGCGCTCGTCAGGACAACCTTGCCACTCTCGTTGGCTCGAGCCAGCAGGCGCTGACGCCTCGACCCGCGCCGGCTGCCGCCGGGCTCGCCGACGGACGCGGCACTATCGACGACGATGCGCACCTCGCTGCATATAACGCGTATCTGGCCACGCTTCATCAGCCGCCGCAGGCCGGGACGGGCTAAGCCAAAGCCAAACGCAAGTGGCGAAACTCCAGATTGCTTGGAGTTTCGACGCAAGCGTTTCGAGTATGAGCGGCCGCGCGCCCGCCGCGGCGATTAGGTCCATCCGCCACGTTCCGAACATGAATATTTCTGCTGGAGGTGAACCTAGGCAGGTCGGGGGCCGTACCTTAGGACAGCACCGTGCCGTGGCCGCACCCGTTGGCGCGGGGCGTGCCCGTCGGGCGCAGGTAGCGGACTAATGGCCCCGTCCGCAGCCTGGCCCGGCGGGCTATCCACCTCCCGGGAAGTGTTGTCAGGACTGCGCGACACGCCGGCGAGCGCTTTCTAGGTCAATCTAAGGAATCCGCTAGATCGGCCCATACTCTCCTGTGCATGGACCCTGTGCGGAATCCGTACGCGCCCGGCGCTGGTCAGCGGCCGCCGGAGCTGGCGGGCCGCGACCGGGAGATCGGCCAGTTCGAGGTCGTGCTGGAGCGCGTCGCGCGCGGCCGTCCGGAGCGCAGCATGGTGCTGACCGGACTGCGCGGCGTGGGCAAGACCGTGCTGCTCAACTCGTTCCGGTCGATGGCGATGCAGCGGCTGTGGGGCACTGGCAAGCTCGAGGCGCGGCCGGATCAGTCAATCCGGAGGCCCGTGGCCGGCGCGCTGCACATGGCGGTACGCGAACTGGCACCGCGCCATCGCGCGCCTGACCGGATCGATCACTTCCTCGGCGTCCTCAAAGCTTTCGCTGCCAGGGACAGCCGGGCGCCAAAGGGCTCGATCGTTAGTCAGCTTGGCATCGACGCCCCGGCGGTCCGCGGCCGGGCGGATTCGGGTGACCTCGAGGTTGACCTCACTGAGCTATTCGCGGACGCGGCCTCCGTGGCGGCGGACCTCGGCGTCGGCATCGCGCTGTTCGTCGATGAAATGCAGGACATTCCCGCGGCCGACATCTCGGCGCTGTGCGCGGCCTGCCACGACCTGTCGCAGAGCAACGGTCCGCTCATCGTTGTCGGGGCCGGGCTGCCGCACCTCCCGTCGGTCTTGTCGGCGAGCAAGAGTTACTCAGAGCGGCTGTTCCGGTACGTCGCGATCGACCGGCTTGACCGGGAGTCGGCCGACGTCGCCTTGCTGGCGCCTGCCAGGCGGGAAGGTGCTGACTTCGAGATGGCGGCGCTCGACGCACTGTATGCCGCGGCTGACGGCTACCCCTATTTCGTTCAGGCGTACGGCAAGGTGACGTGGGACGTCGCTGCGTCCAGCCCGGTCACCGCACACGACGTGAGCGTGGCCGGACCGGTTGCGGCGAGCGAACTGGCGATCGGCTTCTTCGGCAGCCGGTACGAGCGGGCGAGCCCGGCCGAGCGGGAGTACATGCGCGCGATGGCGATGCTGGGCGACGAGCCGGTGCCCACGGCTCAGGTCGCCGAGGAGCTCGGCCGCAAGCCGTCGAGCGTCTCCCCGGCCAGGGACAATCTGATCAAGAAGGGCCTGATCTACAGCTCCGAGCGTGGCCTGATCGCGTTCACGGTCCCGCACTTCGGCCGATTCCTGCGGACGCAGCCCGCCTGAGTTCAGGCTGGCCAGTGCAGTTCTGCCGGAATATCGGCGTGTCTAGCTCTAAGACTAGAGATGGGTAGAGAACGGCAGATCGGCCGGATCCGGCTGATGGGGCACTAGGTCGATGGGAACGGTCTCCGTCGTGTCGACTGTCGTGGCCGCGAGTGCGGGCGCTGCCTTGCCCTTGCGGGTCTTGGCGGGGGGCCACACTAGCGGCAGGCCAGTACCGGAGTCGACCAGCGCAGCGTGCACGACTGGCCGGCGGTACTGCAGGAAGACGGCGAATACCAGGTCTGTAGGACGCCCTTCATGGCTGCTCGGGTACACCACGTAGCGCCAGCACAGCTCGCGCCAGACGTCGGCTGGCACCTCCGATGTGATCAGGGTCGCGTAGCGTCGCCATTGCTTGCTGCGACGCAGCGCGGCGAGCGTCCGGGTCGACGGGACGTCCCGCACCTCGCACGGTTCGGAGTAACCCAGGCGAATGAGCCCCGCGCCGACTTCCGGTGACAGTGATCCAATCAGGAGCAGCTCGGCGCACACGATAACTAGCAGCTCCAGGCCCACTTTGCCGGTGTGCGGCACACGCATCGTCCGCAGTCCAATCGTGGACAAGATCGCGACGGCCAAGAGCGCCGACCTCGAAATGGTCCGGCCGCTGACTGGCGCGGTGCTGAAATCGCCGAAGCACCCGCACCCGACGTCGGGGCGGACAGTTCGCATTTCTATCAGCGCGCTGGTCGCGACCAGGAACAGCAGGCCCGCGCCGACCCTGGCGACCGTCGCCGTGGCGAAGGCGGTCGTTGTCTTGGTCGTAGCAGTGACTATCAGGCCGAGACCGAGAACGGCCTCGGCTACGCATTCGGTCAGCGCCACGGACTTGCGCATGCTGAGCGGGAAGAGCGCGGTGGGACCGAGGCCCGAATCGAGCGAGCCGGTCCGCACCATGCGAAGAACCTTGGTCGCGCACCCAATCAGCAGCAGGACGGCCACCAGCGGAATCTGCACCTCGCGTATCGCCTGCAGGACGCTCACGGT
Organism: Streptosporangiaceae bacterium; assembly: GCA_035472835.1. Lineage (GTDB taxonomy): Bacteria > Actinomycetota > Actinomycetes > Streptosporangiales > Streptosporangiaceae > JAJYUU01. The sequence goes on from DATIOU010000064.1 coordinate 42,324, forward strand.
CAGTCGCCAATCGTGATCGTGACGTTGAAGCAGCCGCGTTCAAGCTCGCCACCGAGCGCGATGAAGCTCGCGATCGTCAGGTCGGCGATCCGGCCGCGAGGTGAAGTGCCGCACGTCACGCACCGGTCATTGAACAGCCGGGCGATGGTGGCGCACCCCGTCACCGGAGCCAGGCAATCCTTGCCGGTGCAGTCGTTCCTGATCCGCAGAACACTGCCGATGGCGAGGTACGGCATCTGGGCATAGCCATGCTGGGAGCCACTGACGGCGGCCTCGGCACAGCCCGTCTCTGGGTCGAGCGCCGGGTACGCGACGCCGAGAATGCCCGGTGGCTCGTCATGCGGCTCGTGCCAGGTAGCAGAGCCACTCATGGAACTCGGTATCCGGCCGCTAATGAGTGCGGGCTCGGGCAGCCTATTGGCCGGGTAAGCGGGCTGCGAGGTCGCGGGCGTCATGCCGATGAGCTCGTCGCCGCGGCGCAAGCCAATGATGTCCACCAGGTAGCCGGGCTCAAGGGTCGGGAAGCGGACCTGGATGCGTCCGACGGCGCCCGGCTGGATTGCGATCACCTGCGGCTGTCTGGTGGCGCCTTCATGGACTAGCAGCGTGCTGCCGGATCGCTCCATGATGATGCCAGTGACCCGGCCGATGTTCGCCCAGATCCGGTCCGCGATGTGACGGCTCGAAGGATGCAGCCGGACGACCACGTGATCGCCCTGATGCAGCGCGGCGGGCTCTAACTGATTCCCGCGCCAGGCCGTAGCCTCCGGGGTCAGCGTGAAGCGCTGCTCGCTGCCCGCGGTGCCGAGCACAAGTACATGCGGGCTGACGTCCAGGATTGTGCCGGTGACGGTGCGCGGCAGCTGAGATTTGTCGGCGACGCGGGCTGCCGGATTCACGCCATGAGCCGCCAGATCGGCGCCGCCGCTAGTGGCGGATCGGGGGGCAGCCCCGGTCGCGGTGCCGGCGGCACGAACGGGTTCCGAATCGTTTTGCGGCTGGAAGACGGCGGCCTTGAGGAGTCGCCGGCGCGCTGCGTCCTGCCCCGGCGCCCTTGTCCGGCCTGCCGCGGCTAGGCGTCTCGCCGTTGTCAGGTTGACTGTTGTCAAACTGGCGGACGTCAGATTCGCCGGAGTCAGATTCGCGCATCGATCACAGCAAGCGAAGCTCACTGGCGCGCTCGGCATCTGCTCCTCCTCCTGGGCCGCAAGAACCCAGCCTCACGACGATGCTTACCACCGGACCCCGCCGTCAAGCGGTTTGGTGATCTTTCTGGCCGCCATTCTCAGATATGCCGCCGGTCGGATATCTCGGCCGACCGCACGATCTGTCCGAATGCGTCACGTGCGAATCGCCGTGACGGCAGGTAGCTGACTGTGTTCGCGTTGTGCTGGGTACGGTTGGTGTGTGAGCGTCGGGGGCGATCACACGGTTAAACGCACGTACGCAAGCGCGGCCGGGGTGGCACCGCGACTCGCGGATGCCGTCACGCCTGAGAGCGCTCAGCGTCACGTCGACCATAGCGTTCGGGCCGTGCCGGTACCGGATTCGGGGAACGGGGACGTAGGTCTGCTCGTCACTCAGCCGCGCGCGCCCGCACAGCGGCAACATGACGACGGTCTTGAGCCCGACGGCGATAGCGAGCCCGGCCCGGCCGAACATCCGCCCGCCGCGGCCGACTGCGCGCCCGCCGCGGCCGAACCTGCGCCTGGCGCGGCCGAACCTGCGCCCGGCGTGGCTGCCGCAGGCGCGGCGCTGCGCCAACCCCTTGTGCCGCCAGCTCGGCGCGTCGACAACCAAGAGCTGGCCGAGCGTGCGGCAGGCGCGGACGATCCTGGGTTCCGGGACTTCGTCCGGTCGCGCAGTCGCGCGCTGCTGCGGACCGCGTATCTCCTGACCGGGAACGTGGCCGACGCTGAAGATCTCGTCCAGTCGGCGCTGGCCAAGACGTATGTCGCCTGGGACCGGATCCAGGACCGCAGCGCTCTCGACGGCTATGTCCGCCGGGCCATCGTGAATACCCACATCTCCTGGTGGCGGCGTCGGCGGGTCGAGGAGTACCCAACCGACGAGATTCCGGACCAGGCGGTCATCGATAACGGGGAGAGCAGCGACATCCAGGAGTCGCTGCGGCGCGCGATCGACAGGCTCCCGCAGCGGATGCGAGCAGCTGTCATGCTCCGGTACTACGAGGACATGACCGAAGCCGAGGTCGCCGACGTCCTCGGTGTCAGTCTCGGCACGGTTAAGAGCACCGTGTCGCGGGCCGTCGCCAAACTGCGCATCGACGCCGAGCTCCAGCCGGAATTACCGCGCCAGCCGCGCGACCCGGCCTGCTGACAGGCCCGGCGATTTGCCGCTACCGTGGCCTTAACCACACGTCAGGGCGGTTACCCGGCGCGGCCAGCGGCAGACCAGGCGGCGCCGGCACCCTATTTTCGCAGGGGGTTCGGCCGTGCGCAGCACAATGATGGACGCTCCGCTGACCGTGACGGCGCTCATGCGCCACGGCACCAGGGCCTACCCCAGCGCCGAGGTGGTGACCCTCACATCCGGGGGATCACGGCGCCAGACCTATGCAGAAACGGGCAGGCGAGTCGCGAAGCTCGCGAACGCGCTCAGATCGCTTGGCGTCGACGGCGATCAGCGCGTCGCGACCCTGATGTGGAACAACGCCGAGCATCTTGAGGCCTATCTGGCCATCCCCTCCATGGGGGCAGTGCTCCACACGTTGAACTTGCGGTTGGACCCCCCGGTCATTGGCTACATCGCCGACCACGCTGGCGACGACGTCGTGATCGTCGATCGCACTCTGGTGCCCCTGCTGGCCCAGGTGCTGCCGCACGCGCCAGCCATCCGGCACATCATCGTGACCGCCGGCGAGAACGAGGCCGAGTTCGTGCCGCCAGCCGAATTCGCGGGTCTCGGCCGCCCCGTGCACTCATACGAAGCGCTGCTGGCCGCCCAGCCTGACTCGTTTGACTGGCCCGACGTTGACGAGCGGTCGGCGGCCGCGATGTGCTACACCAGCGGCACCACGGGTCACCCGAAGGGCGTCGTCTACAGCCACCGGTCGATGCACCTGCACTCGATGGCCGTCTGCATGAACGGCGTGTTCGGGATGTCCGACGCCGACCGGGTACTGCCAGTCGTGCCCATGTTCCACGCGAACGCGTGGGGACTCCCATACGCGGCGTTGCTCGCGGGCGCGTCGTTGATCATGCCGGACCGCTTGCTGCAGCCCGCTCCACTCGTCCGCCTGATCGAAGCCGAGCGCCCCACCATCGCCGGCGCTGTGCCCACCATCTGGAACGGCCTGCTCCAGCACGTCCGGGCGACCGGCGGCGATCTTTCATCGCTACGGCTGGTGCCATGCGGTGGCTCCGCGGTGCCGCACTCGCTTCAGGAGGCCTACGAAAAGGAGCTCGGCGTCCGGATCCTGCAGGCGTGGGGCATGACCGAAACCTCGCCGCTCGGCAGTGTTGCCCACCCGCCCGCCAACGTCACCGAAGAAGAAGCCTGGCGGTACCGCGATACCCAGGGCCGTCTGATATGCCAGGTGGAGTACCGGCTTATCGGCGAGGGCGGAGTAGAGCTGCCCTGCGACGGCGAGGCGGTAGGGGAGATCGAGGTTCGCGGGCCGTGGATCACTGGCGCCTACTACAAGGACGATGATCCGGCCAAGTTCCGGGACGGCTGGCTCCGTACCGGCGACGTCGGCACGATCGACCCGCTCGGCTACGTGACATTGACCGATCGGGCCAAGGACGTCATCAAGTCCGGTGGCGAATGGATCTCGTCGATGGAGCTGGAGAACATCCTGATGGCTCACCCGGCCGTGGCCGAGGCCGCCGTTATCGGTGTCGCAGACGAGAAGTGGGGCGAGCGCCCGCTGGCGGCCGTGGTACTGGCCGAAGGCTCGACCGCTACTGCTGGCGAGCTGCGGGCCTTCCTGGCTGACCGGATCCCGCGCTGGCAGCTGCCGGAGCGCTGGTCGTTCATCGACGAGGTCCCGAAGACCAGCGTCGGCAAGTTCGCCAAGACGAGGATGCGCGACGCGTATGCCAACGGCCAGTATCAGGTCATCGAGGTGTCCTAAGGGCGGCGAGGCGACCGTGGTCCGCCCGATAGCCTGCGGGCTTTGCTCAGCGTCGGGCGGTACCGGTACCCTAGGGGCCGGCCCGGTAGGGCTACCAGGAGGCTTCGCCTAGTCCGGTCTATGGCGCCGCACTGCTAATGCGGTTTGGGAGCGATCCCATCCGGGGTTCAAATCCCCGAGCCTCCGCCCTCTGAGCAGGTCGTTCTCTGACAGCGAGTCGTCAGCGGGCCTGTCTCTTGCCTATGCGGAGCCTCAGGCCCGCACAATGCCCGCACAACAGGGCCACATCGCCACGCCAGCACGCACGCCGAGACCGGCGCTGCGTCCTTCCGTCATGCCCGGAACCAGATCGGCACCGCAGAGAAGCGGGCTCCCGGGCTCCCGGGGGCGCGGACACGCCATCGGGAGCCCTGAACCCGTTCCTGACATCAGCAGGAGGAGATCATGCCAACGACTATCCCAGCCCTGACCGAGCCTGCTGTCCAGGTCCGGCGGATCCAGTGCCCGCTCTGCGGGGCACCCGGGCTCGAGGTGCGTCAGCGCGAGCCGCGAGCTGACCTCTTGGCTCGCTGGCTCGGGCGAACAATAACGCCGGCTCGCTGCAGACGTTTGGACGTCGACTCCCGCGGCCCACTTTTCCAGGGTCAGGCTCGCCTCCGCGTCGACATTGCGTTCGAATCACAGGATGGGACAGCTGGAATCCGGCGACGGTAGAGAACCAGCGCGGCCAGGCTGGTGGTGCTATCAATTTTTGGTGCAGCCGGGGGCACTGGTGGGCACCTGGGCGGATATCGGTGAGCTTTGTCGTCTGCCAGTGCGCAGAGGGCGGCCGCGGCGCCGGGCACCTCAGGGTCTCCAGCCGGACCAGCGGATGCGCGAGCGTCTGGTACCGGCCGCAGCACGTTCCCGCTTCGGAGCTCGCCGGCAGGCCGGGCTGAGCGCGGGAATCCGTCGCGACAGTCATCCCCGTCCTCTTCCTTGCCACCGCCGTCCAGGGAACGACGCCGCTAGGGCTCGTGCCTAGCTCTGACTCGGTCCCTGCGGCGGTCGTTGGCCAGGGCACGCCGTTCCCACGCCGATGTGCACCAGTTGCTGTTTGCTGCCTGCCCTGACGATGATCTGCACGCAGGCCGGGTGATCGATCCAGTACCCGCCCGGGTAGGCCAGCCACCCGCTGCCTGCTTGAGGGCAGTTGTTAACCACGACTCGGTGGCTGGGGGTGCCGGGGTTGCCCCATCCGATGCTCAGCCGGCTAGTGAACCGCGCGGGAACGAGCAGCTCGAACTCGGTACCCGGCCTGACACGCAGACCAGTCTTCGCGAATAGCCGCAGCGCTCCATTACCGCCACCGGACAAGGCGGTTTGCAGGGCTGGGTATCCGGGACTGATCGGGAGCCCGACAACGCCAAGCACGACCCGCAGGGGCGCTGCCGCGGCGTTGCCGTTGATGTAGTTGCCGCAATCGAGCACGGATTCGGCGGTTGGCGTGGCTGATGCCGTTGATGGACCATTTGGCCGGGCCGAAATGTGTCCGGACATGGTGGTCGGGCTGGTCGTCCCGGTGGTCGATCTGGTGGTGCTGCTCGTGCACGCTGCGAGCAGCAGCGCGATCACTGCCGCAGAGAGGAGTGCCGAGCCTCGGCGCGGGGGACGCACTACAGCAGTCTGTCACCGTCTCTCGCATGATGAAATCGGCGCGCAAATGCCCCGGCCATTCGGCCGCCGTCCTCAGAAAGCCCCTGGGCAGGGCCTGCCCACGTCCTAGGTGGACCCGGTAGGTGGCTTTCTGACCTAGGTCACCTTCCGGTTCCTCGCCCTTCCGGTACTGCATTACCGCGATGCTCGCCTTACGACGCACGTACGGGCGCGCGTTGCCTCCGCGCCTTGAGCGGGATCGAATCCGGGGCGGCGCCCTAATCGACATGTGCAAGACAGTCCTGGCGGCTGGCTCCGTCGGCCCTTACTCGCTGCCCTCACCCGTGAGAACGTAGGGGCATGAGAGGTTCTACCCAGAATGCCTTGCGCTTGTTCACGCGAGCCATGCGGCCGCTCGCTTTGAGGTCTGCCGGCAAGGAAGGATCCAACACGTCGATGGTCCGCCATGTCGGGCGGCGATCGGGCCGGACGTATGAGACACCTGTCGTCGCGGTCCAGCATGAAGACACCTTCTTGATCGCCCTCCCGTATGGTCAGCGAACCGATTGGCTGAAGAACGTCCTCCACAAAGGTTCGGCGACCGTTGTGGCCAGAGGGCACACCTACGAGGTCGACCAGCCCGAGGTAATCCCAATGGCGGAAGCGACCACCTACTTCCGGCCAAGGGAGCAGCGCATCCACCGGCAATTCCACGTGGACACCGCACTGCAGGTCCGTCAGCGGCAGCCGGAAGCTAACCAATAGCAGGGCCAGGCAGCGTTCGCTGGACGTCCGTTTCCGGACGTTGTTGCAGCTGCCGATGACAAGTCCTGCCAACCGTCTTTCGCCGGCAGCTTCTTGAACTGCGGTTCAGGCGAGTTGTGCACCGAAGCTCCTTCTACGGACTTTGTAAACCACAATGCTCAGGTGCGCGTCGATCTTGCAGCGGCTCCGTCGGCCTCCCCCACGGCCGGCGGGGCCGATCCAGCCCGGCGCGCGCTCAACCGGCAGCCACGACGCGTTGCTGGTCGCGACGGAATCGGCTGGCAACGCGGTAAGAACTTGCCGCTGGCAGTTGCGATACTTCCGGCAATAGCGCTCTCGAACCAGATCGCAATCTGCTGCTACTTATCTATCGTGGGAGAACTTTCAGCGGAGTCCGCCGCGAGCCGCGCGGCACGGGCCAGGCTCGCGCCGGCGGCTGCTGATCCGCTCCGGTCGGCTGCTCCTGTCCCGGATCCCGACGATGCTGCGCTGCTGCGCTGCATCGCGCAAGGAGATCAGGCCGCGATGGCCGAGTTCTACCGGCTGCATAGCAGGGCAGTGCTGACCCACATCTCGCTGATCGTTGGCGAGCGCGCCCTAGCCGAGGAGATCTTCCAGGACACCATGCTTGCCATCTGGCGCAACGCCGGCTCGTTCCGCGGCGACGCGCGGGTCAGGACGTGGGTCATTGCCATCGCCCGGCGCCAGGCACGGGACCGGCTGCGGCGCCGGCAGCTCCGGGTGGTGAGTGACACCGAGCTTGCCGAGCGGCCATACGCAGGCCCTGGTCCGGAGGCCGTCGCGGTCGAACGCGCAGCCGTGTCCGAGGTAGCTGAAGCCATCACCAGGCTCGGGCGATCGCACCGCGAAGTGCTCGGCTTGGTGTTCGGCGCCGACCTTAGTCTCGCCGAAACCGCGGAGGTGCTCGGCGTGCCCGTGGGCACGGTGAAGAGCCGGCTGACGGCGGCGCGGGTCGCACTCATCCGACTGATGAACGAGAACGGGGAGAGCCGATGAGTGTGCGATCGTCACGGTGCTTGGAGTGGACGGACATACTCGCCGAGATCAACGGCACCGCCGGGGACGATCAGGTTCGAGCGCACCTAGCCGCGTGCGCGGACTGCCGCGCCGAGCTCAGCAGCTGGGCTGCAATCGCTAGCGGAGTCCGGCATCTGGCCGACGGCATCCAGGTTCCGACAGGGGCGAACCTGGAGCCCGCGCCTCCCCTACAGCATCGGCGGCTCCAGGCTGGGCGGCGAGGCCTTGCGGCAGTCGCGGTGGCGGCCGCTGTCGTGGCCGCGCTGCTCGTGGTGCTGCTCCCTGGACATAGCAGGCTGACCAGGCCGTTGCATACAGCGTGGGCAGCGGCCCACATGCTTCCGCAGGAAGCCGTCGGGACTGGCGCGCCCGCCGGGGGCTGGCGACTGACCAGCTACCTGGTCAGCGCCGGCTGGCAGCAGAGCACCGCCGGTCCCGAGCCCGGGTATCTCACTTGCTCGAGCGCGCGGACCTGCTATGTCGAGGGTGACAACGCAACCTCGGCGAGCGGCCCGGCCGACATGGACTCCTTCTACGTCACTCATGACCACGGCCTCAGCTGGAGTGTCCTGCCGTTGCCGACCGGGCTGACCTTCGCCTCAGCGTTGTCCTGTGGTTCTGAGGCCGACTGCGCCGCAGGCGGTCTCTATCGCGGCCAGCCCGTATTCGTCCGGACCGGCAATGGCGGGCATTCCTGGACGGTCGAGCCGCTTCCGGCTGGTGCTAACGGGCTGATCTTCCAGCTCAACTGCCCCACCGCAACGATGTGCGGCGGCCTGCTGACGACGTCTTCGGCTCCGCTGCCAGTCGGCCAGCAGTACTACGCGGGCGTGACCTTCCTGCGCACAACAGATGGAGGTCGTCACTTTGCGACATCGGCGTTCTCCGCCCAAGAGTCGATGCAAGCACTGAGCTGCCCCACCGCGACCGACTGCGTGGCAGTCGGTGTCAGCAGTTCAGACGTCGGTGGCACTGCGAGCGCATCGGCCACGAGCTTCGTGGCGGCCACTGCGGACGGCGGCGCGACGTGGCGGCAGGGCGCCCTGCCGCACGGCTTTGGCCTTTCGACGTTCCCGCAGGTGACGTGCCCAGACGCCGGACACTGTTTCGTGCTGGGAACCTCGAACCCGAGAACCGGCTACAGCGACATAGCGATGTCTGCCGATGGAGGCCGAACCTGGATCGCCCGCCCGCTGCCTGCCGCGCTGCCCCAGCCGTTTTTGTCGCAGATTTCCTGCCCCACGAGCTCGACGTGCTATGCCTCCGGCACCGAGGCGGTAGCGCAGCGAATAAACGGCAGCATCAACGGTGGCTCGGCGATGATCCTGGCCACTAATGACGCCGGCGCGCATTGGAGTCGCACTACATTCCCCGCTCCCGCTCAGGTGCCAACCGGCATGCAGCTCGATGCGTTCATGGACATCGGAGGCATCCAGTGCACGCAGGTCAACGTTTGCGTGGCGCTCGGGGTCTCGGACCAGGGCTCCAGGTCCACTCCGGTGTATACCGACGGCACGACGCCGTAAAATGGCTGGGCTTCGCCGCCGGCGTGGCAGCGGAGCCAGGACTGATCAAGCGGACGGCGCCGATGCCGGCGTCGGCACCGAGCGGCGCCAGAACATCATGTGGGTACCGCCTTCGCCCTTGATCGCGAACGTGACGGTGAGCAATTCCCAGCCTCCTCGCGCCATCTCGTTCAGGTGCCGCGTGAGCGTTGCCGGGTCGTGCGCGTTGGCTGTGCAGTAGTACTCCCAGTTCTGCGCCATACGGTCAGCCTAGGTTGGTCAGCCTTACTTGTCGCGGCTCCCGGCCGCTGGAGCGCGAGGTGGCGTACGCACCGGCCGGTAGGCTGCGGAGCGCAATGAGACACGTCGGGGCGACAACTTCGTGGTGACGATCTTTGCTTTGTCCGCGGCGTTGCTGTACGGCTGCGCCGATTTCCTCGGCGGCGTCGCGACCCGGCGGGCCCGGGCGCTGTCCATCCTGCCCGCTTCCGCGCTGGCCGGGCTGATGATCGTATTGGTGGCTGCCCTCGCCGCCGGTGAGCAGGTATACCCTGCCGGGCTGGCCTGGGGCTTGGCGGCCGGAGCGGTGGGCGGCGTCGGACTGATCGTCTTCTACGCCGGCCTCGCCGAGGGACCGATGACTATCGTCGCCCCGACGTCGGCCTTGACGGCGACGGTGCTCCCCGTTGCGGTCTCCGTAGCGGAAGGCGAGCGCGGCACCCCCGTCGTTTACGCGGGTGCGCTGATCTGCCTGGCTGCGATCGTGCTTGTCAGCGCGACCGGTAATCCGCCGGTCCGGCGACCCGCGGCAGCCCGCGGCGATCCCCCTGCTGGCGCGGCTGCGACCGGCCGCCCGCCGCGCAACGTGGCGAGGCGCGTGGCGAGCCGCCTGGCCGGTCGCGGCTTCCATGCCCGGGCAGTCGGCTACGGCCTCGCCGCCGGGGCGACCTTCGGCCTCTTCTTCCTGTTCTTGCGCAACGCTGGTCAGTCGGGTGCCTTCTGGCCGATCGTGGCGTCGAGGCTGGCCGGCTTCCTGATCATCGTGCTGGCCGCGGTCCTCAGCCGGACCAAGCCAGTTGTCGCGGCTGGCGGTTCAAGGCTGCTGCTCGCTACGTTCGGGTCGGGGACACTCGATGCGACCGCGAATGTGAGCTATGTGTTCGCGACTCGGGCGGGTCTGTTTGGCCTGGCTGTCGTTCTGACCTCGCTCTACCCCGGCATCACCGTGGTGCTCGCGAGATTTGTGCTGGCTGAGCGGCTGCGCCCAATACAGGTGATCGGCCTGCTACTCGCGGCGGCTGGCGTAGTCATGGTGACCGTGTGACGCCGGCTAGCTCCACACAAGCTCGTGCGGCCGGACGTCAAGCTGGCTGTCATCCGGCCGCACGAACCCCGGGGAAGGGGGCAGAGCGCTCAGATCAGAGTTCGTCTGCGAGGGCCGTGGGGCGACTCTAGTCGTCGTCTGGATCGGGAGCGCTCGACGGAAAGAGCATCCCACAAATGAGCAGGTAAAGCTGCTCTGGGTAAGGAATAAACTCCACGTTTCGCAAGGCCTGGTCCTGGCCGGCGGACTCAACTATGAACTCGCCATATCCAAGCAGCCGGCCTGGGAATGTCCGCTTGAAGCTCATGTCGGTCACCTTGGTCAGCGGCATCATGTTGACCTTGCGGGTGAGGAAGCCGGTCGTCAACAGCAAACGTTCGCTCGTGACCACGAAGTAGTCGACGGACCAGTTAATGGTCTTCCAGACCAGGCGCAGGAACAGCACGAGCCAGGCAACCCAGATGATCTTGGCCAGTAAACCGTGAACGAGCGTGGCGGTCACGATGCCAGCCACCAGCAGGCCGCCCAGCGCCTGCGCACTTGGGGAGATCAATACGGCCGGGTGCTGCCTGACGGTCGCGACCTGGACCTCGCGCGGCAGCAGGTACTTGTTGATTGCGACCGGTGTCCTGGCCCCGGACGTCGGTTGCCGCATGCCTAAAGCTTGTTCACGAACTGCGACATGGAGTTACCGGCGGATTTGAGTCCATTGAAAGCAGCGTGGAGGGCGTGCGCAGCGCCGCCTGGGTTCGTGGCCAGGTAATAGATGATGAATATGACGATTGCCCACAGTAGGACTTTCCGCAACACGTGATCACCTCCCCGAGAACTGCCGCGGTAGGTCGCCGCCGGTCGTGAGCAATTGATTCCCTTACTCCTGTGTCATCAGCATAGCTCAGTGCAATTTGGCAACCAATGACCAGTGACCCAAGCAACCATACGTGATGGACGAAGTACAAGCGTGCCGGCACGCGGGTCGGCACGCGGAACCCCTGTCTGCGCGGCTGTCCGGCGCGCAGGCGGCCGATAGCCGCGCATGAAGCCGGATAGTCTGACACCATTTCTCTTCTAGATCCAGCCAAGTTCTCTTCTGACATCCCATCCGAGGGGGTGACGATGACCGATGTGAGCCCGAGCGACTTCGCAGTCGTCGTCTACCGTGAAGATGACAGCTGGGAAGCAGAGGTTTTGCCGACGGCGCTGACGGAGAACCTCGACGGCCTGATCCTGGCATTGCGCCAGCAGCCGGGCATCGGCGGAGCAATTGGCCTGGCGGCCGTTGGCGATGATTTTTTCGTCGCGTTGCGAGTCCTTGGCAGTCATGTCTCGGTGTTCTTGTCTGACGTCACTGCCTCGGTCGACTGGCCGCTGGCCAGGCAGGTGCTGGACTACCTGGATATTCCCGTGCCCGAGGATGAAGACCTCGATCAGGTGCTGCCAGTTGGGGACATGTCGATCTTCGCCGACCTAGGGGTCGACGAGATGGAGCTGGGCGCGCTATCTGGTGATCTCGACCTGTTCCCCGACGAGGTGCTCGCAAGCCTGGCGAGGCGGATCGGCTTCGGTCAGCCGCTCGAGCGGGCGCTGGACTCAGCTATCGGCGCGCTCTGACATCCTTGCTGGGCTATGACCGGATACCTGGCCAGCTTTGAGCCAGCCATGCGAGCCGCTCTGGCTGAGGCGCGAGCGACGGCGGACGATGTGCCCGTCGGAGCGGTAATTATGGACGGGAACGGGGCCGTCATCGCCCGCGGCCGTAACATGCGCGCGGCCAGCGGGGATCCGACCGCGCACGCCGAGGTAGTCGCACTGCGCGCCGCGGGCCAAGCCCGTGGCGACTGGCGGCTCGATGACTGCACGCTCGTCGTCACCCTTGAGCCCTGCACCATGTGCGCAGGAGCCGTGCTCGCCAGCCGAGTTCCGCGTCTCGTCTTCGGTGCGGTGGACCCGCGAGCGGGCGCCGCCGGGTCGGTCTGGGACGTTCTGCACGATCCGCGCCTGGGCCGGCCAGTGGAAGTCCTCAGCGGCGTCCTCCGGGACGAGTGCGCAGCCGTGTTGCGCGAGTTCTTCGGCGAGCGGCGCTAGGCGTCCGCCGGGGCCGCGCTCAGGTAGGCTCTGCTGCGGTGGAGTCGCCTAGTGGCCGAGGGCGCACGCCTCGAAAGCGTGTGATGGGGCAACTCATCCGTGGGTTCAAATCCCACCTCCACCGCTCTTAGGCTCCGCCGGACGCCGGCCGCGTGCCTGCCCGCTCATCCCCTCCTCACTCCCCAGTTGCTGGTTACCGCGGGGTTGCACCGGGAATCATCGTGACTTCTGCATGCGCTTCAGCCGGGGAGAGGAGCGGACATGGTGGATATGAAGCTCGAAGTAGACTTCATCCCAGTCTCCGACGTCGACAGGGCTACGCACTTCTACGAGAGCCTCGGCTGGCGGAAGGATGTCACGCCACCCGGCATAGTCCAGTTCACCCCGCCCGGATCCTGGTGCTCAGTGCAGTTCGGCAAGAACCTCACGTCGGCCGCGCCGGGTTCCGGGAAGGGATACCTGATCGTCGACGACATCGTGGCCGCCAGGGACAGGCTCGCGGCTGCCAGTATTCCGATTAGCGACGAGTTCCACATTGGCCAGAACGGCAAGGAGAGCGGGCTGGACCCGGACCGGAACAGCTACCGGTCGTTCATTTCGTTCAACGACCCAGACGGAAACAACTGGGTGTTCCAGGAAGTCACGACCCGGCTGCCGGGCCGCGTCCAGGCAGACGACACGTCATTCACCTCCGCAGGCGACCTGGCAGATGCGATGCGGCGCGCGTCACTCGCTCATGGTGAGCACGAGAAGCGCACCGGTCAGGCAGACGCAAACTGGCCGGACTGGTACGCCTCGTACATGGTGGCCGAGGAGAGTGGGGCGCCGCTGCCGAAATGACTGATGACATGATCGTCGCGTTGTCCTTAGCGACGACCAACGGAGGCCACCATGAGCTCGAGCAGTGACTATGACGTGATCGTCTTCGGCGGTGGGGCGCCCGGCGAACACTGCGCTGGAGCGCTTGCTGCCGGCGGACTCCGCGTAGCGGTGGTTGAGCGAGAACTGGTCGGCGGCGAGTGCTCCTACTGGGCGTGCATTCCGTCTAAGTCGCTGCTGCGCCCCGGCGAAGCGGTCCATGGCGCGCTCGACGATGGCGCTAAAGCAGAGGTCGACGTGCAGAACGCGCTGGCGTGGCGGGACTTCATGGTGTCGAACTATTCCGACGCGGGGCAAGAGCGCTGGCTCGCGGATCGAGGCATCGACCTGCTACGAGGTACAGGCCGCCTGGCCGGCGCAGGCGTGGTAGAGGTCGACGGTGTCCGCCACACCGCAGACCACGTAGTTATAGCGACTGGCGCGGACCCCTTCGTGCCGCCTGTCCCGGGACTTCGTGAGATCGAGGGCGTCTGGGGCACTCGCGAGGCGACCAGCATGAAGGTAGTCCCCCGGCGCCTGCTTGTGCTCGGCGGCGGGCCCGCGGGCGTCGAACTTGCACAGGTCGTGCGCCGTTTCGGCGGGCAAGTGGCCATTGTGGAAGGCGCCGACCGGGTGCTTCCGCGCGAAGCTTCGCCCCTTGGCGACGCGCTCGCCGAGGCGTTGCGCCGGGACGGAATCGAGCTTGCGCTCGGGATGCACGCCACCTCCGCACGGCGCGACGGTGACGAGTATGTCCTGGAGTTCGATGGCGGACCAGAGCTGCGAGGCGACCGGCTCCTGGTGTGTAGCGGGCGTCGTCCCCGCGTCGAAGGTATCGGCCTCGAGACGGTTGGCATCGAGCCAAACCCGCGCGGAATTGACGTCGATGACCACATGCGGGCCGGCGAGCGCCTCTGGGCGATCGGCGATGTCACCGGCATCTGGCCGCTGACCCACGTCGGCGAGTACGCGGGCGACGTCGTGGCCGCGAACATTCTCGGCCATACTCGAACGGCCAACTTCGAAGCGGTCCCGCGCGTCACGTACACCGACCCGCAGGCGGCCGCTGTAGGTGCGATCGAAGCGGAATACAGCGCCACCTGCCCGGTTTCAGAGGTACCGAAGACCGCCACCTACACGCACGCATACGGCGAGTCGAACGGGTTCCTGACTCTGCTCAGCGACGGTGAACGGCTGACCGGCGCCTACGCGCTCGGGCCGGAGGCCGGAGAGTGGCTGCAGCAAGCGACGCTTGCCATCCGGGCACATGTCCCGCTCAACGTGCTAGGCGACACCATCCAGCCGTTCCCCAGCTTCTCGGGCATCTACGACTCAGCACTGCGGGAGCTGTTGATGGAGATCGCGGATATGCCCCGGCCGACGAGGCCCATGGATGCGCAGATGGCGGCCCTGGCGAGCACGCCGGGTTGATCCGGAGGAGGAACGATGGCCAGTGCAACGGCCTTTGATCTCACCAAGCGCGAGCCTGAACTGCTGGGCCAGACCGTTGTCGCGATCGGCGGCAGCGCGGGCATCGGGCTCGAGACAGCCCGGCGTGCGCGGGCGGAGGGCGCCAACGTGGTCATCACCGGCCGCAATCCCGACAAGCTCAAGCAGGCGGCCGCCGAAGTCGGAGCGGACCGCACCGCCGCCTTTGACGCTACCGACACGCCTTCGCTGGCGCGGTTCTTCGATGGGCTGCCAGCGCCGATTGACCACGTAATGGTTACTGCAGGCAGCCCGCGGTACGTGCCCTTGCTCGAGATGGACGCCGACGAAGTGCGCGACGGGCTTAGTGACCACGTTGCACTTTCGCTCGAGGTCGCCCGCAACGCTGTTGGCAAAATGCGGCCGGGGGGCACGCTGATATTCATGGGCGGCACCGGGGGCCGACGTGTCGGCCACGGGCTCGGGATCGTTTCCGCCGCGACCGCCGCGCTGCCCTCGTTCACGGCGGCCCTCGCCCTTGAGGTTGCGCCCGTCCGGGTCAACCTCATCGCACCCGGCTTCGTTGACACACCGTTGTCGGCTTCGCTGCTTGGAGATCAGCTCGACGAGCGCCGCCAGGAGCTGCGAACGAAGCTCCCGATTGGCCGAGTGGTCGGTCCGGCTGACGTCGCCGCGCTCGCCATCCACATCATGACCAACACCGCACTCACTGGCGCGACCTACGACATCGATGGCGGGCAGCAGTTCGTCTCCGCCTGACGCACGACGGCGAACGGAGGTCCAGATGGCGCTGTCAGCCGTTGATCGTGAGCGCGCTCGGCGTCCGGGCGGGCTGATGCCGTGACGGGCAGCCTGCCGATCGCTGAGTACGCGCTGCTCTCAGACTGCCGCTCCGCGGCGCTCGTCAGCCGTGAAGGTTCCGTGGACTGGCTGTGCTTCCCGCGTTTCGACGGGCCGTCTGTGTTCTGCCGCCTCCTTGACCCGGCGGGCGGGTTCTTCGCCATCAGGCCTGCCGGAGATTTCCAGGCGAGCCGGCGCTACGTGGATCAGACGATGGTCCTGGAGACCACGTTCACCACTGCCGATGGCACCGCCGTGCTGACCGACGCCCTTGCTGTCGGACCCAACGAGCGCGGCCATGATCTCGGTGCACACTCCCCGAGCATGCTGCTGCGCCACGTGACTTGCGTCAGCGGCGAGGTCGATTTGATGGTCAGCTACGAACCGCGGCCAGAGTACGGACTGGTCATGCCGGCTCTTGAACCCGTTGCCAACGGTCTCGTCGCTCGTTATGGCGCCGATCGGCTGTTCGCGTCGACTCCGGTCAATCTGAGCCTGGAAGGCACCAAGGCAACCGCCCGGATCGGGCTGGCCGCAGGCCAGTCCGTCGCCTTCACGCTCGGCCACGGCCAGTCGGCGCGCAAGCTGCCGACCCCGTGGACGACGGAGCAGACCGCCGCCCGGATCAACGACACGTTGGCGGGCTGGCGGTCCTGGTCGGCCATCCACCAGACCTACGACGGCCCATGGCGGGAGCTTGTCCACCATTCCGGCCGCGTGCTCCAGGCGCTGACGTTCGTGCCGACCGGGGCAGTCGTGGCCGCCCCGACCACCTCGCTGCCAGAGGTAATCGGCGGCGACCGCAACTGGGACTATCGCTACACGTGGGTGCGCGACGCCAGCTTGACAATGGAGGCTCTGTGGGTCGCGGCCTGCCCGGACGAGGCGAGCAAGTTCTTCCACTTTCTGGCTGATGCTGGCGCCTCCCAACTGGAGTACGGCGCGGACCTGCAGATAATGTTCGGCATCCGCGGCGATCGAGACCTGACCGAACGGACTCTGCCGCATCTGGCCGGGTGGTGCGGCAGTCGCCCGGTCCGGATCGGGAACGGCGCGTGGCAGCAGCGGCAGCTTGACGTCTATGGCGAGATACTCGGCGCCGCGTACCGGCTCACGGACCAGCTCGGTGAGCTGGACCCGGCCACCCGCCGGTGCCTGGCGGCCGCCGCCGATACCGCGGCCGCCCGCTGGCCAGAGAAGGACCACGGAATCTGGGAAGTCCGGGGCGAGCCGCGCGATTTTCTGTACTCCAAGCTGATGTGCTGGGTCGCGCTCGACCGGGCGATCACCTTCGCTAGCAACATCGGCGCCGCCGACCGGGTGATGGCCTGGTCGGCGGCCCGAGCCGAGATCCGGGCCGCCATCCTCGGGCAGGGATGGAACGAGCGCGTCGGTGCCTTCACTCAGTCGTTCGGCAGCGCAGACCTCGACGCGTCCAGCCTGATGCTGGCGATCACCGGTTTCCTGCCGACCACCGACCCGCGGATGAAGGCGACTATCGACGTCACCGCGCAGCGACTGACCGACGAGCAAGGGCTTGTCTACCGGTATCTGGGCCGAGATGGCCTGGCGGGCGCCGAGGGAACGTTCCTGCTGTGCACGTTCTGGCTGGCCCAGGCTCAGGCGCTCGCAGGCGACGTCGCCGCCGCCACCGCGACCTTCGAGCGTGCGATCGCACCGATCAACGACGTGGGCCTGCTGGCAGAGGAGGTCGACACCGCCAGCGGCGAGATGATCGGAAACTACCCTCAGGCTTTCAGCCATATCGGGCTGGTCAACGCCGCCTGGGCTATCTCGCAGGCCCAGGCCGCCGCCAGGGGCTAGATCAGATCGGGAGCGGTCTCGTCAAGCTCGAGTACGCGGACGTGCAAGACCGACCGCTGTTGCAGCGCCGCCCGCAACGCCCGATGCAGGCCATCTTCGAGGTAGAGCTCGCCGCGCCAGCTGATCACGTGCGGAAACAGGTCGCCATAGAAGGTCGAGTCGGTCGCCAGCACGCTGTTGAGATCCAGCACGTTCTTGGTAGTGATCAGCTGGTCGAGCCGCACGGGCCGAGGCGGTATCGCCGCCCACTCCCGGCTGCTCCGGGCGTGCTCGGGATAGGGTCGCCCGTCCCCGACCTGCTTGAAGATCACACCAGGAGTTTAGATGAGTCCGGTGTGCCTCGCGGTGTCCTGCTCGTCGTCGCCCATGCGGCTGGCTGGTGGCTTGAAGTGCGGTGGCGGCTCGATAAGCTTGCCGGCGGAGGATTCGCCTAGTGGCCTAGGGCGCACGCTTGGAAAGCGTGTTGGGGGCAACCCCTCGCGAGTTCGAATCTCGCATCCTCCGCCACTTCTGACCAGGCAATACGCCAGGCCCCTCATGGGTTCGTTTTGACCCGACCGCAGCCCCTACCACGTAGCGGCGGCGGCGGCCGACCCGACGAGGAACGTCATCTTCGTGACCTCGTACGGATCCGCCTACCAGAGCCCGGCCGACAGCACCTGCGTGATCGACGCTGCGACAAACGCCGTGGCCGAAACGTTCCCGCGAGGCGGCATGGCCGTCGCCGCTGATCCAGTGACAGGCGTGGCCTTCATCGCCGCCTGGAATCCCGGGAACAGCTTCTGGGTCGCGACTCCGAGCGCCACTGACGAACTGTCGCCGTTGGTCAGTGGCTTCGGCCCGTTTGGACTCGGGAGCCAGTCTGCGACGTTCGCGGTGGGCATCCCGTCAAGCATCCCGCTTGTTGTCAGCGCGTCCCCTACGGCCACCGTCACCGAGACCGGCGCCCTGCCTGCCGGAGTGTCGATGTCCCCCGCAGGCGTGTTCTCCGGCACGCCGGCAGCCGGCACGGTCGGGACGTACCCGATCACGGTGAGCGCCAGCAACGGCGTCAGTCCAGACATCACTGTCAGCCTCGAAATCGTCGTGGACGTCGCGCCCAAGATCACGTCGCCGGCGAGTGCCACGTTCCAGACCGGGGTCGCTGGCACGTTCGCCGTACTGGCAACTGGCACCCCTGCTCCGACCGTGAGCGCCGTCAACTACCCGTCATGGATGACGTTCACGCCGGGGAATTCATCGGGAGTGCTGACGGGCACTCCGCCACCGGGCTCCGGAAGTAGCTGGCTTGTATCGATCTCGGCAGAGAACGAATCAGGCCAAGCCAGCAAGCAGCGACCGGGGCAAGCGCTACGTCATCACGATCACCGCAAGCAACCACATCGGCCGTGCGGCCACGAAGCAGGTGACGATCTCGGTCGGGTGATTCCGGGACTGGCGCGCTCAGTCTCATCGGGCGCTTGGAGGTTCCTGCGGGCAATCTCGACTAGACGCCGACTTACGCGCACGGAATCCGCCCATCGAGCGCGCTTTTGCCGCCCTGGTGACTGCGACCAGACAATTGAGCAGGTGCCCGGTCGGGCGTAAAGCTTAGCTGTCGCCAATGCCGGACTCGTGCAGCCAGTGGTCGAAGCTCGTCTCGGCCAGCCGGGCTTCCCCAGCGGGGACGAGGGTGCGTTCGCGCAGCTCGGCGCCGGAATACGGAGCTTGAGGGTCGGTGATGACCTCGCGCGGGTCGTGGCGCTCACGCAGCGTGGTTCGGACCAGATCGTCAAGACGGAACTGCTGGGGCCCGGCGACCTCGACCGTGCCGTTCACGGGCGTGCCGACGGCGACATCCGCGACCGCGCTCGCCACGTCGTTGGCAGCCATGGGCTGGATGAGCACGTGTGCTAGGCGCACTGTGTTGCCGCTGGTATTCATGTCGGCGATCCGCTGAACGAATTCGAAGAACTGCGTGGCGCGGACGATGGAGTAGGGGATCGAGGCCTCCTCGATCAGCTTCTCCTGGGCGATTTTCGCCCGGAAGTAGCCGCTCTGTGCCAGGCGCTCGGTCCCGACTATGGACAGCGCTACGTGATGCCGTACCCCCGCCGTCGCTTCGGCCGCGAGGAGGTTGCGGGTCGATGTCCGGAAGAACTCGAGCACCGCGGCGTCCTCGAATGAGGGGGCGTTTGATACGTCGGCGACCACCGAGGCGCCCTCTAGGGCGGCCGCGACTCCCTGGCCGGTCAGCGTGTTAACGCCGGAATCCGGCGACGCCGCGACTGCCTCATGCCCCCGGTCGCGGAGCTTGCCGACGAGCTTCGATCCGATGAGCCCGCTGCCGCCAATGACCACGATTCTCACGATACGTCCCCTTTCTTCGGATCGCCCCATGGAAATCACTAGGTGGTTCTACCCCCGACAGCGGCGGGTAGGTGCCTACGAGATGACCACGGTCCTGATCACGCAGTGCCTTCAGCGCGATTTCGTCGACCCGATCGGCCCCCACGATCCGCTGCCCAACCTGCTGCACGTCGGCTACAGCGAGGCGGACCGGCTGCTCGGGCCAGAGCCGTCTGCCGGGCCGATGGCGCAGCTGATCGACTGGGCTCGAGGCCTGACGGCGAACTCCATCGACTTCATCCACATTCGCGACTGGCACGACCCCGACGACCCCGCCCAGCGGGAGCACCTGGAGCGCTTCGGTGTGCACTGCCTCAAGGGCACCAGCGGGGCGCGGCTCATCCTAGACATGGATGAGAGGGCCAGGACGGCCGCCAACGAACGGATCGTCGACTCACTGACGCTGAACGACCTCGAGGGGACCGATCTGGCCGGGCAGCTGGCGCGGATCCAGCATGCCCACGCAGATGAGCCGCTGCGTGTGGGCGTCGTCGGAGTGTGGACCGAGGCAAAGGTCAGCTTCCTGCTCTATGACCTGAAGACCAGGCTCGGCATCGACGCACTGGCGACCTGCAGCGCCCTGACCGCAAGCGCGTCGCGTGCGCAGCACTTCAACGCCCTTTCGCAACTCGAGAAAATCCTCGGGGTGCGGTGCTTCGACTCCCCGGCTGAGTTCGCGGACTGGTTGCGCCCGGGGGCTGAACTGGAACTTCCCCGCCATTCGGGTGGCTTCGAGCCGCTGATCGAGGGCGTCGGGACGGCCCTTAGCTCCGACGATCGTGCCATCATCGCCCATCTCTTCCGGGACAGCACGCAGGTGGACCTGGAGCCGATCTCCGGCGGTTATTCAGGGGCCTTCGTCGGTCGGGCGACGAGTCGGGACGCATTGGGTCACCGCCAGGCGCCGGCCGTGGTGAAGCTGGGCCCGAACCGCATCATCGCCCAGGAGCGGGTCGCCTTCGAGCAAGTCGAAGCCGTGCTCGGCAACAATGCCCCCAGCGTGCGAGGCTTCGCCGACCTGGGCGAGCGGGCCGGACTCAAGTACGCCTACGCCGCCATGGGCCAGGGGCAGGTCCGGACACTGCAGGCGATGTTCGCGGCCGACGCGCCGACGCGCCGCATCATCGCCGCTGTGCGGAGCGCATTTGAAGATGTACTCGGCCCGCTCTACGCAGCCGCCCGCTACGAGCGAATGCCGCTTCTCGAGCACTATCAGTTCTCGCCCGAGCTTGCGCCCGCGGTCCGAGACAAGGTCGCGGCTATCACCCCTGGCTCGCGCGAGAAGGTGCTCGACTTTCCTGGCGGGATGTCGCTGCCCAACGTCTGCGAGTTCTACGAGGAGTTCCTGGCCCGCCACCTATTGGCGACGCACGACTACCACTACGTTGCCTACGTGCACGGCGACCTCAACGCCGCCAACATCCTGGTGGACGCCCATCGCAACGTGTGGGTCATCGACTTCTTCCACACCGGACCCGGACACGTTCTGAAGGACCTGGCCAAGTTCGAGAACGATCTGCTCTACCTGCTCACGCCCATCGATGACGCCGCCGAGCTGGTGGAGGCCAACGCCATTACCCGCGCCCTGCGCTCGGTCGCCGACCTCAGAGCGCACCTGCCAGACCGGCCTGATGACGTGCGCTCCCCTCAGTTCATTCGGGCGTGGGATGTACTCCGCGTCCTGCGGCGGATCGGGGGCCGACTCTGCCACGACGATCGTCATCCCTTGCAACTCCAGGTGGCGCTGTTGCGCTACGCGGTCCACACGCTCAGTTTCCCCGAGGCGTCCCAGCTCCAGAAGCAGTCCGCGCTCGCGGCGGCCTGCTCGCTGGCCGACCAGATCACTCGGACCGTCCAAGCTGAACAGGCCTTGCCGTTGGACTGGCTTCAACCGAGCTGACCGGGGAAGGCTGCCGGGCTACTTACCGCCGCGTCCCCGTTCCCGACGAGGGCACACCGGATATAGCCGACGCCGTGGAGCTGGTGCAATGGTGCCGCGAGGCAACGGCGCACGGCGAGGAGGCCGTAGTGACCAGCATGAGCGGCCTTGGCCGGAGCGGGACGATCGCGGCGTGCTGGCTGGTCGACGGCGGGATGTCGGCCGAAGCTGCCATCGGCGCGGTGCGGACTGCGCGCAGCCCTCGCGCGCTTCAGGCTAGGGCTCAGGAGAACTTCGTCGCCACCTTCGCCGCAGCCGTTCAAGCGCGCCGGTGACCGGCGGCGGGCGGTAAGCGCCAGGCTGCCGCCACGAGTCAGGACCTTGCGGTGCCACCGTTGCGCCAGCGGCGCACGGCGGCGACCGCCTCCTGCTGGCTGAGCCGGGAGCCATCGGCGGAGAGCTGGCCGAATCGGTCCGCGCCCGCGGACTGGCGAACCTGGTCGACTAGCTCGGCTTCTTCTCGTCGCAGCAGCGGCCAGGCCTGCAGGCCGACCCGTCGCCGCAGCCCCTCGGCGGCGCCCAGCAGCATCGCGGCCTGCTCGGGGTCACCCCCGACGAACGCGAGCCGGGCGAACGCGGCCAAGCACAGAGTCACGCTGCGAGTGCTGTGCGCTGCCAGGCTCAGCTCCAGCGCCTGATCCATAGTCTCGCTGGCCTCCTGCGGCCTGCCTCGCACCACGGCCAGGACGCCCAGGTACGTCTGGGCGACGGCGGCCAGCCACGGGTTGTCGAGCCGCTCCGCCAGCTCACGCATCTCAGTCAGGTGGGGCAGGGCGTCGTCGTGGCGGCCTATCGTGATCTCCACGAGGCCTGCGGTGTATACGGCCAGCGCGGTCCAGAACGGCTCGTCCTGACCGCGGAGCCCCTGCAGCGAGGCCAGCGCCTCTACCAGAGCGCTGTCGAAGTCACCGACGATCCCAGATGTCCACGCCATGACCAGCTGGGACACAGCGCGGAGGTACGGGTCCCCAATCCCGTCGAGCAGCGGCGCCAGTAGCTCGCGGGCCGCCAGCGCCATTTCGTCATCGCCCACCTCGGCGCCGGTTGCCGCAGTCGTCCACGCCAGTTCAGCCTGGGCCTCGGGGCCGAAAGAGCCGGCGGCGCGCAGGAGCTGGCCCGCCCAGGAGCGAGCCTCGCCCAAGTGGTCGCGAAGGAACCAGAACAGCCACAGGACCCGGAACATGCCAGGCAATGCCGCGGTGTCGTGGGCGAGATACCACCGCACGGCGGCGGCCAGATTGCCCTGCTCGGACTCTAGCCGCTCGATCCACTCGCGGTGCTCGGCGCTGCGCAGGGGACGCTCGGCAAGCCCTGTCAGCGACCGGTAGTAGTCGGCGTGGCGGCGCTCGACATCGATCGCGTCCGGCCGGGCCGCCAGCCGCTCGGCCACATACGCGCGGATAGTCTCCAGCATCCGCGGCCGCGGGGCGTCGCGCGCGGCATCGAGGTAGATCAGGCTGTGCCGGGCCAGCGCCTCGGTCAGGTCGAGCGCCCGGTCTTCAGCCAGGTCGGCCACCTCGGCGGCGCCCTCGATCGTCCAGCCGTCGACAAACACTGCCGCGATCTCCAGCAGCGACCGCTCATCGTCGGCCAGCAACCCCACACTCCACTCCACCGTGGCCCGCAAAGTGCGCTGCCGCTGAGGCAGATCGGCGGCGCCCGTCCCCAGCGCGTCCAGCGACTTGGTCAGCCGGCTCAGCAGCGCGTCCGGGTCCAGCAGCCGGGTGCGGGCAGCCGCCAGCTCGATCGCAAGCGGCAGTCCCTCGAGCCGCCGGCAGATCTCCGCCACCGCACGGGCATTGCCGGGAGTGAGGGAGAAGCCTGGGCGAACAGCGCTGGCCCGGTCGACGAAAAGGGCCACGGCCGGTGCGCGCGCCAGCGCGTCCACCGGCATCTCGGCGGCGTCAGCGGGCAGCGGCAACGGCGGCACCGGGTACTCCCGCTCGGCCCTCAGACCCAGCACCGTACGACTCGTCGCCAGGATCACCACGCCCGCACAGCGGGCCAGCAGCGCATCGAGGTCGCCCGCGGCGTCCACTACTTGCTCGAGGTTGTCGAGGATGAGCAGCCACTGGTCGTCGCCGAAGTACTCGACTAGGGCGTCCAGCGGCGAGCCCGCGCCCGCCAGTTCAGCCCCGACCGCCCGGGCGACCACCGTCAGCACAAGCTCAGGCTCGGTGACAGCTGCCAGCGGAACGAACGCGGTCCGCGCCCCGATACCGTCAATCAGCCGCGCACCCACCGCCAGCGCGAGCCGGGTCTTGCCGATCCCGCCGAGCCCGGTGAGGGTCACCAATCGCACCTCGGAGCGCTTGAGCAGGCCCGCCACTTCGCCGATGGCCTCTTCGCGCCCGACCAGTGTGGTCGCATCCGCCGGCAGCGGGCGCGGCTCATGCGGGCGCGGCGGTGTTGGGGCTGGGACCGTGGGCCGGGCTGCCGCGAATCGCTCGCTGAGCAGCATCGCGAGGTCGTCCCGCACGAGGCGGCCAAGCTCTGCCGGTGTCCGGAACAGACGGTAGGACTCCGAAGCGTCCGCCTCGATGCGGGCCAGCAGTTCGGCAAGGCGGGCCTCGCGATCTGGCGCTGGCGCCTTGACGTACAGCAGCCGAGGCAACGCCCGGGACAGCTGGAGCTCGTCTTCGAGGCCCGATATTTCCATGCCGGGCCCTACCCACCCGTACCGCTGCCAGTACAACCCGACGAACACATCGCTTTGCGCCAGGTACGCCCGGTATAGATCCTGCGGCGGATGCGGTCGTGCCCCTACCTCGAACATCACCGGCGTGAGCCGGAGGGTCGCGATGGCCCGCGCGATGGCCCGCCGCTCGTCCGCCAGCTCGGCCAAGGTGGAACTCACGAATACCCGCAGCCGTCGGTCGGGAGTACGGATGACGTCGTCTCCCGGTAGTCCGTCGTTAGCCGAATGCGCCTGTTGGGGTGCCACCACGTAAGTCTCGCAGGGCTCCGACGGCGGGTTTATGGCCGGACCGGTGGCCCGGGCTCAGCCGCATGCGCTGGCGACTCGGGCGCGACTGCGCCGAACTTACGCTCGCGCCGCAATCCACTGCTGGAATTTGCCAGCTCGTTCATCACTGTGTCACTATTACACTAATGGGTTAGTGGAAGGGTGGATCTTTGTTCGAGTTCCAGCTCGATCCGACGTCAGGCGTGGCGACTTACCTCCAGCTGGTCCAGCAAGTACGCCAGGCCGTCAGAATGGGCATTCTCCAGCCCGGCGATCAGCTCCCGACAGCGCGCGAGGTTGTCGCCAAGCTGGCGATCAATCCGAACACGGTGCTGAAGGCATATCGCGACCTTGAGCGCGAGGGACTTGTCGCGGCCCGCCCGGGTCAGGGCACTTTCGTCAGCCATGGCCTGGACAGCCCGGACCCGGCGACGTTCGCCAGGTTCGCCGCGCAGCTCAGCCGCTGGATGAGCGCCGCACAGGCCGCGGGCCTAGGCCCCGAGGACATCGAGGCGATCTACCGGACGGCAGTCCGGGACCGTTTCGCGGAGGGCGTGGCATGAATCCTGCAAGCGATGTCACGCCGACGATCGAGACCATCGGGCTCGGGCGCCGTTACGGGCGCCGCTGGGCGCTCCGCGACTGCACACTGACCCTGCCGCAGGGCCACGTCATCGGGCTAGTCGGGCCAAACGGCGCGGGCAAGACCACCCTGCTGCACATCGTCGCCGGGCTCCTCGAACCGACGACCGGTGACGTTCGCGTACTCGGCGCCGGCGCACGCGACCTCCGCACCTTGTCCCGGATCGGCTTTGTCGCGCAGGACAAGCCGCTGTATCCGCGGTTCACGGTGGAGGACATGCTGCGGATGGGCGGCTGGCTGAACCCCGGCTGGGACCGGGCTAGCGCGCTCGAGCGCCTGGCCGGGCTCGACATCCCGCTCGAGCAGCGCTGCGGTTCGCTGTCGGGCGGCCAGCGCGCCCAGGTAGCCCTGGCGGTCGCCCTCGGCAAGCGCCCTGACCTCCTGCTGCTGGACGAACCGGTCGCAAACCTCGATCCGCTGGCCCGGCGTCAGTTCATGCAAGTCCTGCTGGAGCACGTGGCCGCCACCGGGATGACCGTGGTGCTGTCGTCGCATCTGCTTGCCGACCTCGAACGGGTCTGGGACTACCTGGTCCTGATGTCGGCGTCGCGGATCCAGCTCAGCGCTCCGACGGACGAACTGCTGCACGAGCACAGGGTGCTGACCGGACCGCCGAACAAGGCGGACGCCATCGCCGCGACGCATGCCGTCGTGCAGTCCAGCATCACCGACCGCCAGGCGACCCTGCTGATCCGGGCTGCCGGCCCGGTGCACGATCCGGACTGGAGCGTGCGGCCGGCCTCGCTCGAGGAGATTGTGCTGGCATACATGAGCACACCGCTCGCCGGAGCTGTTCCCGCGCTTTCCCTGCTCGGCTCCGCCCCGAAAGGCTCCCGATGATCGCAATGACCTGGCGCCAGCACCGCGCTCAACTGCTCATCGCCGCCGCCGTGATAGCCGCGTGCGTCGCCTACATGGTGATCACGAGCCTGCAGCACGCGGCGTTCGCAAACAGCATCGGGCTTTCTAGCTGCCTAGCCGCGAAGACACGCGACTGCGGGCCGCTGGCCGAGGCATTCCTCAATCGCTTCGGCGGCATTCCGCAGGCCTACACGCTGCTGGCCGGCCTGCCGCTGCTTGCCGGGCTGTTCTGGGGCGCGCCGCTGATCGCTCGTGAGGTGGAGGCCGGCACGTACCGGCTCGCCTGGACTCAGTCGGTCGGCCGGGGCCGCTGGCTGACCGTGAAGCTTGTGACGTTCCTGGCGGCGATCGTCGTCGCCGCGGCCGTGCTGTCGCTGACTTTCTCGTTCTGGCTGCGCATCTACAGCCAGATCAGCGCCGCCGGGTACACAAATATCGATCGGCTGGCGCCGCCGGCGTTCGACCTCACCGGGACAGCGCCGTTCGCCACGATGCTGTTCGCGTTCGCCCTCGGAACCCTCGCGGGGGCGTTGATCCGCCGGACTGTGCCCGCGATGGCGGTTACCCTCGGCGGGTATCTGGGCGTGGTCCTGCCGCTGGAGTCGCTGCGCTACACGATCTTGTCCCCGCTCACCAAGAGCGGGCCATTCGCGACCAACAGCATCCCGGTCCCGCCTGGCGCGTACGTGCTCAGCAGCGGCTACTCCACCGCGGCTGGCCGTCCAGTGCCGTTCAGCTCCCTCGTGCAGGTGTGCGGCACCCCGCAGGGCGCGCACTCGGTCGGAATCAGGCTGTCCTGCCTAGCGGCTAAGGGTTTTCACGTCAGCGAGACTTACCAGCCGGCGTGGCGGTACTGGCCCCTGCAAGGCATCTACTCGGCCTCGCTCGTGGTGGTCGCCATCATCGCGCTGAGCGCCGCAGTCTGGTGCACCGCCCGCCGGGTCAGGTAACGAAGCTCCGCTCACTGCGGCTCTGGAGCGACCGCTGCGAGTCCGTGCTCCGTCAGCGCTTCCTGGACGCGCCGGGCGCCGGGAACGCCAATGCGCTGATAGATGGTGAGTGCCTGCTCGAGGTACCCGGCGGCCTGGTCGGGGTTACCAGCGTGCAGGTAGCTATGACCGAGTCCTTCCAGCGCTCGGGCTTCCTCAAAGGCCAGCCCGAGATCACGGGCTATGGCCAGCGCCTGGCCGTGCAGCTCGCAGGCTTGGTCACTCGCGGAGGTGCGGGTAGCGAGCTCGCCAAGGCGATTGAGGGCCTCAGCCTCGCCCAGTGGCCGGTCGAGCTCACGGAACAGCGCAAGCGCCTGCCGGTGGCTCGCCTCGGCCGCCTGGAATTCACCGGTTTCTTGCTGCACGAGACCTAGGTCGTTATGACACAACGCCTGTCCGAGCAGATCCCCGAAGTCCCGGTAAAGCGCAAGGGCTCGCTGTTGGCTGGCAGTGGCGGCCCCGTATTCGCCAGTTTCCTGCTGCACGACACCGAGGCTGTTGAGGGCGATCGCCTGGGCGAGAGTGCTGCCGTCCTGGATCGAAATCGCCAGGGCTTGCTCGAGGCTGGCAGCGGCTGACCGATGGTCTCCTGTCAGCTGCTGGACGAGGCCCTGGGTGGCGAGCGCCATCGCTTCCTGGCCCCGCGCCGATGCATCGCTCGCGCGCGCACGAGCTTGTTGCTGGGCGGCAACGGCAGAGTTGTAGTCGCCCATCACGGCGTGCAAGAAGCCCAGTTGGTTCAGGGCATGGGCCTGGCCGGAACCGTCGCCGAGGTCATCGAACATCGCCGCTGCCTGGGTCAGGCTGGCGGCCGCAGCGCGATAATCACCGGTGTCCAGCTGCAAACCGCCCAGGTCCGCAAGCGCGCCCGCCTCGCCGAGGCGGTCGTCGGCATCGCGCGCAGCGGCCAGTGCGCCGTGGTGCAGGGCGGCAGACTGATCGTGATATCCGCGGGCAGATAGGAACCCGCTTATAGCTGCAGATATGGCTATGGCGTGCGGCGGTTTCCCGTTGCGCGCCGCGTGGTCCGCGGCTGCAGTCAGGTTCGCACGCTCTGCTTCCAGCCAGGCGGCTGCGGCCGCGAGCGGCGCCAGATCTGGACCGTCGGCCGGCTTGTCGCTCGGCGGCGGGCGGCGGTACGCGCTTGCCCAGGGCGTGAAATGCCGGCCAGCGGCCAGCGCGCCATGCAGGTAGTAATCGAGCAGCCGCCCGGACGCCTGCTCTGTTTCGGCCCGGTCCTCGGTGGCGGCGAGAGCACGGGCGTGCTCGCGGAGTAGGTCGTGCAACTCGAAGCGGCCGGACACGGTCTCGGTAATGAGGTGCTGGTCATACAGTTCGTCGAGATGGCGCCGTGCAGTATCCACCGCAACGCCCTCTAGCGCGCCGGCGCTGTAGGCGTCAACGCTCGGCCCAGGGATCAGGCCGAGGTGACGGAACAGGCGCTGCTGGCCGGGATTCAGATCGGCATAGGAGAGGTCGAACGCCGCGCCGACCGACAAATTCTCCGCGTACATGAGAGACAATCTGTCCCTTGCTGCAGCCAGCTCGGCGGCCAGGGTTTCTGCGGTCCGAGCCGGGTGGTTGCGCAGCTGGCTGGCTAGCATGCCAATGGCCAGCGGGAGATATCCGCATAGCTGGGTAATCTCACGGATCGCGGCGTCTGCGGAGCTCAGCGAGGACCGCACAGCCAGCCGTGCGAGCAGAGTTGCAGCGTCACCGGGAGCCAGGGTGTCGAGGCTGACCTGCGCGGCATCTTCCAGCGCAGCAAGGCGGCGGCGGCTGGTAATGAGCACCAGGCTCCCGACGCCACCAGGCAACAGGGGCCGGACCTGCTCATGCCCGGCCGCGTCGTCGAGAAGTAGCAAGACCTCCTTGCCAGCTATGTGATCGCGCCAACGGGCTGCTCGAGCCTCCAGGCCAGGCGGGATCTGCTGTGCCGAGAGCCCGGCAGTCAGCAGCAGGCTGGCCAGCGCATCGGCCGGGTCAACCGGTCGTTGCCCAGGCGTGTGCGCATGCAACGGGAGGAAGAACTGGCCATCCGGGAACTTGTCCGCAACCTGGTGAGCGGCTCGCACCGCGAGCGTCGTCTTGCCGATGCCAGCCATCCCGTCAATGGCGTGAATCCCGACCACGCGGCCCGACGCGGCAGGCGTTAGCGCTTCCAGCAGTCGCGTCAGCTCACCCTGTCGGCCGGTGAAGCTGGTGGTGTCACGCGGCAGCGTTCGTGTGGCTACGGCCGCGGCAGCTCCAAGCGACAGTTCCCGAGCAGCCGCCAGCACCTCCGCGGCCGAGGCACGGCCTCGGGCCGCCGCGACGAACCGCTCTCGGACCGGCTCTTCCAGGTCAAGCGCCTTCGCAAGCAGCAGCGCCGTTTCCTTGTGAGCGGTGCTGTGGATGCCGCGTTCCAGGTCACTCACCGACCGCGGACTCAAGCTCGCTGCCTCCGCCAGCTCCTCCTGCGTCAGCTGCGCCTCAGCCCGCAGCTGCCGCAGCAATCCCGCGAACCCCCGCCCAGGCTGCTCCGCCACCGCCCCAACGCCTCTCGCAACGTCGCCCGCAGTGTCTGAGCGGGCTACCGCAACCACGCACAAAGCGTACGCAGAGCCGGCCAGGCCCGCGAGCCAGTAACGTCGGCGCGAATTGTGTGGGTGGTTGCGTGGGTCATTGCGTTCGGTATCGCGTGTGGTGGTTACGCCCGCGGTTGGTGATCGTGAATACAAGCCCACTGAGCTCTTCAGACGCCGGGGCTAGGCAATCACAGCTGGCAGCACACGAAGGAAGACCGCCATGCCAACCGCTCCGCCTCCCGTTATCGCAGCCGTCACCACAGTTGAACAGTCGCCAGACGCCCCTGGTCCAGCGGGTGTTACCAAGCGCCGCGGTGATCGCCGGCGGCACGCTCGTCGCCTTATTCTGCGGGTGCTCGGGACCATTTACCGCGACTCGCTGTTCGAGCGGCCGGACCTCGTCGAAGACGACTACTACCGGTTCCTGCACCAGCCACGTGGCTGGTGAGAAGCGGTTGAGGCTACTGACCGGCCTGGGCGACTTCCAGGAGCGCATGCAGATCGCCCGCCGTGTCGAGGGCCGCGATTCCGGCTACCGCGACGAGAGCCAGGCAAGCTGCCAGTACGGCGATCCGTCGGCGTGGCGGCGTCGTGAGCAAGGCCGCGACCCGTCTGGGAACGGGGCCTGCCAACGCAAGTGAGACGCGGCGCGCGGTCGAGGTGACTACACCAAGGGACATGCTCGGCAGCCGCGCTGGTCGAGCACTGGCAAGGAGAGCGACCTGCCCGATGGTCTCGGCGACGAGCCCGCGAGATCCCGTGACGGCGGCAGCATATTCGTCAGCCCAGCGCTCGACGGTGTACTCCACCGAGCGGGCGACCGGGATCAGCATCGGGTTAGCCGCAGCTGCCAGCCGAGCCGCCGCCACGAACAGATGATGACGGCCTGACAGGTGCGCCTGCTCGTGTGCGATGAGGGCGGCCCGGCGGTCGGCGCCAAGACGATCAAGCAGCTCGCCTGACACCACGATGCGGCCGGGCCTGCCGGGCAGGGCGTAGGCCTCGATTCCGGTGCCGGGCACCACGACCACGTCGTCATCGCCGTGCAGCCGAGCAGCGCGGCGATAGGAGGCGGCCAGCGCGCGCGCCCGGCTGCGGAAAAGGATCGCGACAGCTATCGCTGCCGCGACCAGTGCGATCCCGGCGAGGGCCCCGGCGGGTAGTGAAATCGGGTCGGCCCTCCGCACGATCCGCTGCGAGTAATCGAAGAGCGCGGCAAGGTCGGGGACTCGAGCTGCGGCGTAGGCCGCGAGTAGCGCCAGGGCAACGGAACTGCACGTGGCTAGCGCCACGGCGCTGATCGTGAGCAGCCAGGTGGCCTGGCGGGGTTCGAGCAGGGCTGCCAGCGGGCGGGCGGTGAGGCCGGCCAGAGCTGGGATCAGGAGCGGCAAATAGAGCAGCCACACGGGGCTAGTCCCGTTCCGCTGGCTTGCCCGCGGCCGCCGCCGAGTCCCCGGTCCCGCCCGGATCTCTGGCCTCGGCCAGCAGCTCGCGCAGCAGCCTGGCGTCCCGTCCGGATAGCCCGGAGACGAACCGGCTCAGCACGGCGTCGTGATCGATCCCGCTCCCGAGCGCCGAGCTCATCCGGCTGGCAGCCACGCTGGCCTCGTCGACGGCGGTGTAAATGAAGCCCCGGCCGGACCGCTGGCGGGTCAGCAGGCCCTTGTCATGCAGCCGCGAAATGATCGTCACGACCGTGCTGTACGACAGGTCGGGCTGCTGCCCGGCTGCGATCCGCTCCCGGACCTCGCCAGGGCTTAGTGCCTCGCTGGCCCCCCGCACGATGCCAAGGATCTCGGCCTCGAGAGCTCCGGCCGCCCGCCGAACCGGACCAGGCGCGCTTTCCTCCCCGTGCACGCGACCGGGTTCCTGCATGCGGGCCTCCTGCCGCGGGTATCATCTACACAACTTGTAGAAGCTCTACAGCTGCTGTAGGGCGCCACCCGTCCGAGTATGCCACCGCGGGAGCATGCCGCGACCGGCGGCCGTCCCAGGCGAAGGAAGCGAATCAGTGCAGCACTTCATAGCTAGCTATGGCTATCTGGCCATTTTCCTGCTCATGGTTGCGGAGTCGGCGTGCATCCCGGTGCCATCCGAGCTGATCATGACGTTCGGCGGCGCGCTGGCCGCCGGAGCGGTGCCTGGCACCGGCCTCAACCTGGCTGGCGTGATCATTGCCGGCACAGCCGGCAACGTCGTCGGCAGCTACATCGCCTGGGCGGTGGGCCGCTACGGCGGCTTGCCTGCCCTCCGGCGCTGGGGTTACCGGATCCACATCCGCGAACGCGATATCGACCGCGCAACCCGCTGGTTCGATCGGTATGGCGCCAGGGCTGTGCTGATCGGCCGGCTTCTTCCGGTCGTGCGAACGTTCATTTCGCTGCCAGCCGGGATCGCCGGCATGGATCCGCTGCGCTTCGGGGTCTACACCACTATTGGCTGCATTCCGTGGACGGCGGCCCTCGCCGGAGCCGGCTACGCCGTCGGCAAGAACTGGGACTCAATTGTCAAGGGCTTCCACGGCCCGACCTACATCATCGCCGCGATCGTCGTGATCGGCCTTGCCGTTGCTATCTGGCGGTACGTGCGGCGGAACGCGGCAGCCGACGGACCGGCCGAGGGCACAGGTGAACGGCACCGGCACGCCGCCGATAGGCGCGGCGCGCGGACTCCCCGCTGAGTTCCCGTGGATCAGGCGCCGGCTCTGCGCTGAGGACTGGTGCGTTGCCGGCGACCCAGCGTGTTCGCGCGAGCCCTGACCGGCGCGGCAGGCACCGGGCTGTGCACAGGAAAGACCGCGCGAATTCCGGCCGGGACCGCCTCTACGAGATAGACCTGCTGCGGATCACCGCGGCCCTCGGCGTCGTCATCTACCACTACACGTTTTCGGGCTACGCGCGGCACGTGACCTCGATCGCGTATCCAAGCCTCAGCGTCGTCACGCGCTACGGATACCTGGGCGTCGACATGTTCTTCACCATCAGCGGCTTCGTCGTGCTGCTAAGTGCGTGGGGACGACGGCCACACGAGTTCGTGATCTCGCGGGTCGTCCGGCTCTACCCGGCGTACTGGGTGGCGGTGACGCTCACGACGATCGTCGCGATTACCCTCAGCCAAGGCATGTTCCACGTCACGCCGCTCCAGTACGTCGCCAACATGACGATGCTCAACGCGGTGGCGCATATTGCCAACATCGACGTCGTCTACTGGACGCTGTACGCAGAGATCAGGTTTTACCTGCTGATCTTCGTCCTCGTGTGGGCGGGCGTCACTCGAACGCGCGTTGTCGCGGTGCTCTGGACCTGGCTGGCCGCGACCGCGATGATCGAGGCCCATGTGCTGCCGGCCAGGGCAACCTCGACGCTCGACATACTCGTGCAGTCTCAGTGGTCGCACTATTTCATCGCCGGCATGGCGCTGTGCCTGATCTATCGGACCGGCTTTTCCTGGCAGCTCGGCGTGATCCTGGTGCTTGCCTACGCCAACGCCGTCCACCAGGCGATCCACTTTGGCCAGCTCGTCGCCGCGCGCTATCACCAGACCTTGCACTCGCTGGTAATCGCGATCGTCATCGCCGCCATCTTCATCGTGATGACACTGATCGCATTGCGTCTCACGAGACGGCTCGGGCGGCCTTGGTTCGCGGTGGCAGGGGCGCTGACGTACCCGCTCTACCTGGTGCATGCTTACAACGGGTTCGTGATCATCAACCTGATCGGCGGCCACCTCAACCGATGGGTGCTCCTGGTGGTCATGGTCACCGGCATGTGCGGCGTGGCCTATGCCATTCACTGGCTCATCGAAGCCAGGCTCGCCGGGCGGCTGAAGCGGGTTCTGACTGCCGGCGCTAGTCGAGTACACCTGCGTCGGCAAGCCGCGTAGCGGCGCCGGACGCGTCGATCAGGAACCGCGTAGCCACCCGGAAGGTCTGCCCGACGGGCTGGTCGGCGAGTCGTGACAAGTAGGCCCGGTACCGGCTTAGCTCCCACTCGTGGCCGCGCGGGGACAGCGACGCGCAGGCAGGCTCGGTCATCTGGGTCCAGGTCCAGTCCCGTACTCGCCCGTGGCGTGCGCCGCCGGCCGGGCTCCTGGGCGAGATGAAGTCGATGTGATCGACGTCCTGACCCATCTGGTTGCGAACGAAGCGCAGACCGGCCAGGGTCTCCTCGATCAGAGCCTGGTCTGCCGGGGCGCGGCCGCGCAGCTCGCGGTCGTAGGCCTCAGGGTGGTAGCGCACCAGCGTGCCGTCGACGATGGTCACCCACCAGACGGCCTCGCTGATCACAGCGAATGCCCGCGGCCGGTCCAGCTCCGTCACCCGCGGCAGCCGCTCGGTGCTGTCGAGCATCGCCGTGATCGCCCATTCGAGGGCGCTAGCCGCCGCCGGCGGCTTGCCGCTACGGGCGGCCCGGTTCCATGCCACCCGGCAGCGAGCGGAACAGAATCGTGCATGCTCGCGACGCGGTGCAAACGACGCACCACACTGCTCGCAGTTCCGCTCCTCCCCCACACAGCAAGGTTACGCGTAACGGCCGGTACCGTGCCCCACGGGCGGAACGCAGCCGGGCCGTCACTCGCTGCAACATGAGGTCAGGCGTCGCGGACCTTCAGCACCAGGCCGCCACCGAGGATGGCAGCGCCGGCCCAGGCGGCAAGTACGCCGAGACCGGCCCACGGCGTGATCGGCAGGCCGTGCAGCCCGGTAGTTGCCTGAATGTTGAGCCCGGCCATCGGGCTGTACCGCTCGATTCGGTTGTGCCATAGCGGGTTGCCGACGAAGGCGGCGACCACCGGGAAGACGTACAGCAGGGCGAGCACAGCCCCGATCGCCACCGCCGGATCGCGCACGATAGCCGCGACGCCGGCGCTGAGCAGCGCGATCAGCCCGAGATACAGCACCGAGCCGATCGCAGCCCGCAGCGTGCCCGGATCGGCGAGAGAGGTGAGCGGGAATCCGCGCGCCGCTGTGAAACCGTGGTCCGGCAACATGAGCCGGGCGGCTAGCACGCACGCCACGACGGCGACCGCGCTGGCCGCGACCGCCAGCCCGCTGCTCACACACGTCTTGGCTGCCAGCACCACGGATCGGCGCGGCATCGCCGCGAGCGTCATCCGGATCATGCCGGTGCTGTATTCGTTGCAGACGGCCAGCACCGCGAGGATGGCGACGACCGCCTGGCCGAACTGCACGCCGGTCAGGCTCAGCCGCGTCGTATCGACCGGGCACGAGATCCCCGCCGGACACCCGGTCGCCGCCATCGCGGCCACGCTGATCGCGACGGTGAACGCGATCACGGCCATCAGCAGCCACGCGGGGCCGGTGATCGTCCGCTGCTTTGTCCATTCGGCCCGCAGCGCGGCGCGCAGGGCTAGCGCGGTCCCGCTCATGCGTCCCTCCGGCGAATGAGCACCAGGGCGACGACCAGCGCCACTGTGGCATACCCGCACAGGACCGCAAAGCCGGCCCAGGCCGGCAGCGGGTAGTAACCGCCCACGGGCGAGTAGATGCTGTCGACCTGCGGGTACCGCGGGATGCTCTGTTCAATGGCGAAGCCTGCCGCCGGGGTGAGCCGCAGCACCCATGCGGCCACACTGGCGGGGAGCACGGTAACGGACAGCAGGTACGGCAGCACGATCACGACGATGGCCGCGGTCACAGCGGCCGCGCTGCGTCGCAGTATCGCGCCGAGTGCCACCGCGAGTACCGCCGTGACAGCGACGAGCGCGGCTGTCCCGACGATTACGCGCGCCTCAGTCAGCAGCCTGACCGGCAGAAGCACGAGCCCGCCGTTTTGCTCCCTGGGCAGGCCAAGCCATATTGCGAACGTGGAGGCGACCAGGCCCACCACGAACGCGGCCAGGCCGACGACGACGGCCTTGGCCGCGAGCACGCGACCTCGTCGCGGGCTTGCCGCCAATGTCACGCGGATCAGGCCCCGGCGATATTCAGCGGTCATGAACATCGCCGCGACGACCACGATCGCGATCAGCCCGGCGAACACGCCAGCGAGCGGCTGCTCGAACGTGGTGGTCGGGACGCCCGCCGCCGCGCCGGGCACGATCGGCGCGATGTCGCCCGAGCCCGTTACCGTGAAGCTGACGCCGACCCGGTGGAACCCGCCGATGCCGGTACCGGGCGAATACTTTCCGCCGCCAACGTTGTCGCCGGTCCAGGACGCGGCGGGCCAGGTCCCGCGCAGGCTGACGCGGTCGAAGACGCCGGTCGCCTGGCTAGGGCCGACCTGCGCGCTGGAGCCGCCGAAGAACGGCTGCATGTGCGTGTAGAGCGGCGAGGTGACAAACATCCCGGCCTGCACGGTGCTGGGCAGTCCCGTCAGCCGGGCGGTCCCGACGACGGTCCAGTGCTTGCCGTCGGCCGAGTCGTAACCGGTGATCAAATCGCCGGACCGGGTCAACCGCAGCCAGCGCGGAGCAGCCGCGCTGACGGTGCCGGGCAGGCCGGCCGCGTCGTGGGTGTAGTTATATTGCATGCGCACGCCGTGGCTGCCGGTGACGAGCATGGCGGCGTACGCCGAGCCCACCCGGGTACCCGTTGCGATGAGGATTCCGGCTTTAGACCAGGGAACGACGCCCTTCGTCATCCCGGCCAGCGGATTCTGCGCAGCCTGAGCCTGGCCATTGCCGGTGGCGTGCACGCCCGTGAGCGATGTGACCCGCACGGTGATGCTGCCGTTCCCGGCGAGCGGCTGGCGGACGAAGTAGAAACTGTCCGTCACCGGCTCGCCGCCGGGTCCGAGCGGCACTGGCGGCGTGCAGGCTTTGCCGGTCAGGCGGGGTCCGTTCGGCGACGTCTGACAACCGATGCTGGCGTTGCCTGCGGCGAACACGCCCAGGAGCACTGTCAGCAGCGCCGCGACGATCATCCCGATGACCCAGCCGCGGACGCTCCAGAACTTGACCCACTCCGACCGCACGAGCTGGCCGAGGCGAGGCCGGCTGGCGCCCGCAACTGCCCCGGGGCGCCCCAGCAGCCCACCTGTTGTACTGCTTGTAGCCATGTCACTGGTCATCGCGCGACCTCCGGCGCCGGCTCGGCGCGGAACTCAACCGCGTCCCTGGTGATCTCCATGTAGGCCTGCTCGAGCGTGGCCCGATGAGCCGACACCTCAGAGAACTGCACCCCGTCGGCACCAAGCGCAGTCACGACTCGCTGAGAAGGTAGCCCTGAGATGGTGACCGTGTCCGGTCCGGAGGCGATGGCGACGGCCCCCGCACGTTCGAGCGCCGCCATCGCATCCGACACCGCGGCGGTGCGCAGCGTCACCCGGTTGCCCGACGCTGCTGCCACCAGATCGGCCACGCTGGTGTCCGCGATGACCTTGCCGCGGCCGACGATCACGAGGTGATCGGCGGTGTCCTGCAGCTCGCTCATCAGGTGACTCGAAACCAGCACCGCGCGCCCCTGACGCGCGAGCGACCGCAGGAATCCGCGCATCCAGACGATGCCGTCGGGGTCAAGGCCGTTGAACGGTTCATCCAGCATCAAGATGGCCGGGTCACCCAGCATCGCGGCGGCGATGCCGAGTCGCTGGCGCATCCCGAGCGAGAATCCGCCAGCCTTCCGCTTGACTACATCGATGAGGCCCGCCTGCTGGACGACCTCGGTAACACGCGAGGCTGGCAGACCCTGGGAGTAGGCCAGCCACAGCAGGTGGTTGCGTGCTGACCGGCTCGCCTGAAGAGCGCCCGCATCCAGCAGCGAGCCCAGGTACCGCATCGGATGAGGCAATTCCTGGTATCGCTGCCCGCTGACCAGTGCCTGACCCTCATCGGGTGCATCAAGGCCGAGAATCACCCGCATAGTCGTCGACTTGCCCGCCCCGTTGGGCCCGACGAAGCCCGTGACCAGGCCAGGCTGGACGGTGAACGTCATCCCGTCCAGCGCCACTGCATGGCCGAAGCGCTTACGCACACCGTCCACCTCAATCGTCGCTTCCACCGTTGCTGCCCTTCTGCTTGCTGGCTCAGGTATTGCTGCTGACCTGGTTGTATTGCGGCACCGGTAACAGGGGCAGAAGCGAGACCGTTATCTCGCTGTTAGGTCTGAGGAGTCATGCTGTGGGCATGCAACTGGCCGGGTCGCTCACGCGGTCAGTTCCGCTGCGCCGGACCGTGCGGTTGCGACTGACCGGCATGTTCGCGGTCCTGTTCGTGCTGGCGGGCGCGGCACTGCTCGCGATAGCCAGCGGGCTCGTGGTAGGCCGGTCATCGACCCAAGCTGCGGGCGTCGCAGCGGGATCCGCCGGTCAGAGTGTGCAATCCCAGCTAGCGCACGATCAACGCCTGATCAATCAGCTCGAGGCGCAGGTCAATACGGGGTCCGGCCCAGGTCAGCTGTCACACCAGCTCTTCCTTTCCTCGCTGATGGCCCTCGGCATCATGGCGGTAGTAGCCGGGATACTCGGCTGGGCGTTTGCCGGCCGTGCGCTGCGGCCGTTGCGGACCATCACCGCGACCGCGCGGCGAATCTCCGAGGACAACCTGGACGAGCGGCTCGCCTTCAGCGGACCTCAGGACGAACTGAAGGATCTCGCCGACACGATCGACGGGCTGCTGGAGCGGCTCGAAGGCGCGTTCACCGCGCAGCGCCGGTTCGTCGCCAACGCGTCCCACGAACTGCGCACTCCGCTGGCCACCATGCGCGCAACGCTGGACGTGGCCATGGCGAAGCCGGATCCGCCGCCGGTACAGACAGTCGTGCTCGCTAGCCGCGTCCGAGCCGAGCTAGACCGGGTTGATGAGCTGCTCGAGGGATTCCTCGTGCTGGCCCGCGCGCAGCACGGCGCGCTGCCCGACCAGGCTGCGGTATCGCTGGGTGATCTCGCCACCGCAGCGCTTGCGGTCCGCGCGAGCGACATCGAGGCGCGTTCGCTGACGGTAGGAGCCAGCGTCCGCCCCGGCGAAGCGCGGGTAACCGGCAGCCGCGCCCTGATCAGCCGATTGGTCGACAACGTGCTCGACAACGCCATCGTGCACAACGAAACCGGTGGCTGGGTCAGCGTTGCGGCGGGTGCCCAGGATGGCGTCGCCATCATCGTCGTGGAGAACGGCGGCCCGATCCTGGATCAGGAACAGGTAGACCTGCTCGCCCAGCCGTTCCGGCGGCTCGGACCGGGCGGCACGAGCGCAGGCCGGGTCGCCACCGGCGGCGGGTCCGGCCTTGGCCTGTCGATCGTCACGGCCATTGCGGCAGCGCACGGCGGCAGGCTCGACCTGAGCGCGAGGCCCGACGGCGGCCTGCGGGTGGTGATCACGCTGCCGCTGGCGTCAGCCGCTGCGCTCGCCGGGGCGCCGGCATGAGAGTGCTAGTCGTAGAGGACTCGCGCTCCCTCGCCGACGTGCTCGTGGAAGGCCTGCGCGACCAGGGCATGGCCGTGGACGCTGCCCACGACGGACTCGAGGCGGCGGCGAAGCTCGGCGTCAACGCCTACGACGTCGTCGTGCTCGACCGCGACCTGCCGGGCATTCACGGCGATGCGCTGTGCCAGATGATCACCGATCGCGACGATCGCGTGATGGTCTTGATGCTGACCGCGGCCGGCGAGCCCGGCGACCGGGTCACCGGCCTCAGCCTTGGCGCCGACGACTACCTCGGCAAGCCGTTTCACTTTCCGGAGCTGATCCTCCGGATCCAGGCCCTCGTCCGGCGGCAGCCCGCCGCCCGAGGGCGGATCCTCCGCGCGGCTGGAGTCGAGCTCGACCCGGTCAGGCGGACAGCGAGCCGAGATGGCCGTCAGCTGGACCTGTCGGTGAAGGAATTCGGTGTCCTCGAGGCTCTCATCCGCGCTAGCCCGGCCTACTTGCGGGCCGAGGACCTGCTGGAGCAGGTCTGGGACGAATTCGCCGACCCGTTCACCAACACGGTCGCGGTCACGCTCGGCCGGTTGCGCAGGAAGCTAGGCGAACCCGGCGTGATCACCACGACTCCGAGCGTGGGCTACCGGATTGCCGGCGGGCTCACGCACCCCACCGGCCGCGGCTAGACTGGCTGGCAGACCCCTCGCACGGCGTTCACCCCGCCAACCCCCCCAGGGCCGGAAGGCAGCAAGGGTACGCGGGCTCTGTCGGGTGTGCGGGGGGTCCCTTACCGTCTGGCGAGGATGAGGTCATGGCAGACGAAGCCCGGCGGCCCGGTGCCGGCCCCGACGACGCCGATGGCACGCGGTCAGGCCTGCCGGAGGCGCCGCTGGCGCTCTACCGCCGGTACCGCCCAGCGACGTTTGCTGAGGTCAAAGGCCAGGACCACGTCACCGAGCCCCTCCGGCAGGCGCTGCGAAGCGGCCGGGTGCATCACGCCTACCTCTTCAGCGGGCCACGTGGCTGCGGCAAGACCTCGAGCGCCAGGATCCTGGCCCGCTCCCTGAACTGCGAGCAGGGCCCGACGCCCGACCCCTGCGGCGTCTGCGCGTCCTGCGTCGCGCTGGCCCCCGCCGGCCCGGGCAGCATCGACGTGATCGAGATCGACGCCGCGTCGCACGGCGGCGTGGACGATGCCCGCGAGCTACGGGAACGGGCTTTCTACTCGCCGGTGTCCGGCCGATACAAGATCTACATCATCGATGAGGCCCACATGGTCACCCGTGAGGGCTTCAACGCGCTGCTCAAGCTCGTCGAGGAGCCGCCTCCGCATTTGAAGTTCGTGTTCGCCACGACCGAACCGGAAAAGGTCATCGCGACGATCCGGTCGCGGACGCATCACTACCCGATCCGCCTTGTCCCGCCGGCGGTGCTGCGCGAGCACCTCGAGCAAATCCTGGCCAGCGAGGGCGTTCCATACGAGCCCGCGGTGCTACCGGTCGTCATCCGGGCCGCGGCCGGGTCGGTGCGCGATGCGCTGTCGGTGCTTGACCAGCTCATGGCCGGGTCCGATGATGACGGCCTTCGCTACGACCGGGCCATCGCGCTGCTCGGTTTTACTGACGATCGCCTCCTGGACCAGATCATCGAGGCGTTCGCCGCCGCTGACGGAGCCGCGGTCTTCCACGCCATCGATCGCGTGGTTGAGGCTGGCCACGACCCGCGCCGGTTTGCCGCCGACCTGCTCGACCGGCTGCGCGACCTGATCGTCATCTCGGCAGTGCCCGACGCCGCGGTCAGCGGGCTGATCGACGCCCCGCCGGACCGCCTCGACGAGATGGGCAAGCAGGCCGCCGCCTTCAGCCGGGCGGGCCTGACCAAGGCGGCAGAGATCATCAGCGCCGGGCTCGTTGAAATGCGCGGCGCGACGTCGCCGCGGCTCCTACTGGAGCTCATGTGCGCGCAAGTGCTACTGCCCGCGCCGAGCGCTGATGCCGCCGAGCTGGCCGAGCGGATCGAGCACCTTGAGCGCTCGCTCGGCGCCACCGGCCGGAACCCGGCAGCGCAGCGCGCGGTGCTGGCTGCCGACCCGACTCCGGCGGCGCAGCGCCCGGCGCGGCCCGCCTCGCCGCCCGCCAGCGCCCCGGCACCCGCGCCACCATCCGCAGCCCCGGCGCGAGCCGGGGCGGGCGCCGCTGCCGGATCGGCACGTGCCCCGGTGGACGCCGCAACACTGCGAGCCCGGTGGCCGGATGTGCTCGCGGCAGTGGAAGGCAAGCGGAAAGTAGCCTGGATGCAGCTCCGCAACGCCAGCGTAGATTCACTCGTCGATGACGTGCTGACCCTCAGCTTCGCGCAGACGGGGACCGCCAAGGGGTTCCTGACCGGCGGCTATGACAAGGTCTTGGGCGAAGTCCTGGCGGAGATGTTCGGGGTGACACCATCCATCACCACCTCCGTCGGCGCTCCGGCAGCCATGCCGCCGCGCACGGCTGAGCGCGCCGAGCCGGCCCGGCCGGCCGACGACGAATCCGGTCCCGCCCGCTCGAGCGACCGGCCCGCCGATGCCAGTCGCCGCAACGGTGCCGGCAAGCCGCAGCAGGCAGGCGCGAGCGGCGCCGCTCGCCGCCCGCCCGCCGCTACCGTCGACAGCGACCCCGCGCCCGGCGACATGCCGGCCCCCGACGTGCTGACCGGGGCGGACCTGATCGAGCGGGAACTCGGCGGCCGCGTCATCCAGGAGCTAGACGGCCAGTAACGGAGGCGGCAGCTACCGGCCGGGCCCGGCACTACCGACGCGGCCGACGACGGCCCGCCGCGTGCCCTGCCGGGGTGAAGGCCGTAGGCTCGGGATATCGATCGCGGCAAAGAGAGTGCCGCGAAGACAGTGCCGCAAACAACCTCGGAGGGTCGCGTGGAGCCTGGTGGCCAGCTTGATATGCAGCAGCTCCTGCAAGCGGCGGCGGCGATGCAGAGCCAGCTGGTGTCCGCGCAGCAGGAGCTGGCCGAGGCCGAGGTCGAGGGTACCGCTGGCGGCGGCCTCGTTACCGCGACGGTCAACGGCCAGGGTGAACTCGTTGACCTGACGATCGCCGCCGGTGCCATCGACGCCGCGGATCCTGAGGAGACGGCGCAGACCATCGCCGATCTCGTGCTCGCCGCGTACCGGGACGCACTCCACGAGGTCGACAAGCTCCAGCAGGAAACGATGGCGCCGCTGGCGGCTGGACTCGGTGGCGGTGGCAGTGGGGCGCCCAATCTCGGCGGCTTCCCCGGCTTCCCTGGACTGCCGGGCGCGCCAGGCGGCCCTGGTCCCGACGAGCCGGCCGATCAGGACGATTCGGCTAGCGAGAAGTAGTCAGGCCCGCGATGTACGAAGGCATCGTGCAGGACCTGATCGAGGAACTGGGACAGCTACCCGGCGTCGGCCCCAAGGGCGCGCAGCGCATTGCGTTCTACCTGCTGTCGGCTGATCCCGTGGATGTCCGCCGGCTCGCGGCGGTCCTGGTTGAGGTCACCGAGAAGGTCAAGTTCTGCCGGGTGTGCTTCAACGTTGCCGAAGGCGACGAGTGCCGCATCTGCCGGGACGCGCGCCGCGACCCGTCTGTCATCTGCGTCGTTGAGGAGCCCAAAGACGTCGCGGCCATCGAGAAGATCCGTGAGTTCCGCGGCCGCTACCACGTACTCGGCGGCGCGATCAGTCCCATCGATGGTGTCGGCCCTGACGACCTGCGCCTGCGGGAGCTGATGGCGAGGCTAGCCGACGGCGAGGTAACCGAGATCATCCTCGCCACGGACCCGAACCTGGAAGGCGAGGCGACCGCGACATACTTGGCACGGATGATCAAGCCGCTGGGCCTGCGCGTAACCAGGCCAGCCAGCGGGCTTCCGGTCGGGGGTGAGCTTGAGTACGCCGACGAGGTCACGCTCGGCCGTGCATTCGAGGGACGGAGGCTGCTCGATGTCTGAGTCACCGCTCGGACCGGGGGCGTCGGCGGCCGGTGTCGGATCCGGCGCGGCGCCGAGCGTAGGCCAGACGCCTGACGAATGGCGGCCGCTAGCCGACCGGATAGCCGGGAATGCGCGGGATTTCCTCGACGGAGTGACCGCCGTGGCCCGCGGCGAGGGCGCAGACGAGACGGTGCCGCTGCTCTTGCTCGAGATCGCGCAGATGATGCTGGCCGGGGCCCAGCTCGGGGCCAGCAAGGACGTGATACTGCCGAGCAACTGGGAGCCTGATGTCGGCGCGGATCCCGACATGGACCTGGACGAGCTCCGGACCGGGCTGGCGGCGCGGCTCGCCGGTTTTGACGATTACGCCGAGATTTTCGATCCGTTCGCAGACACCCAAGCGACCCCGTTCCGGCTTTCTGATGATCTGGCGGCAGTGGCGGCAGACCTTGTCCACGGTCTGAAACATCACGAAGCGGGACGAGTAGCCGAAGCGCTCTGGTGGTGGCAGTACTCCTACGTCAACCACTGGGGGACCCACGGCGGCGCGGCGCTGCGGGCGCTGCATTCGGTCGTCGCGCATGCGCGGCTGGACGTCGCGGAGGAGCCGGCGCCGCGCTAGGCGGCCGGGACCTCGGTAGACTCAAACCTCGGCTGGCAGGCGGCCCGTCCGTCGGCTGGCGCGTTCGAGGCAGCAAGTCCTCAAGCAAGCCGGTGATGAGGTGCAGGCGCAGCATGGCCCTGGTCGTCCAGAAATA
The DNA here is from genome assembly GCA_035472835.1 of Streptosporangiaceae bacterium. Lineage (GTDB taxonomy): Bacteria > Actinomycetota > Actinomycetes > Streptosporangiales > Streptosporangiaceae > JAJYUU01. Next base: position 86,125 of record DATIOU010000064.1, read on the forward strand.
CGGTGGATCGTCGGTCGCTGACGCGGACGGCATCAAGCGGGTGGCGCAGCGGATCGTCGCGACCCGCAAGGCCGGAAATGACGTCGTCGTCGTCGTATCGGCGATGGGCGACACCACCGACGAGCTGAGGGACCTTGCCGACCAGGTGAGTCCGGCGCCGCCCGGGCGCGAGCTTGACATGCTGCTGACCGCGGGCGAGCGGATCTCGATGGCGCTGCTGGCGATGGCGATCGCCAACCTGGGGCTCGAAGCGCGATCCTTCACCGGGTCGCAGGCCGGCGTCATCACCGACTCGACGCATGGCAAGGCGCGGATCATCGACATCACGCCAGGCCGGATTCAGGCGGCGCTCGACGACGGCTCCATCCCGATCGTGGCCGGCTTCCAGGGTGTGTCGCAGACCACCAAGGACATCACGACGCTCGGGCGCGGCGCCTCGGACACGACGGCGGTCGCGCTGGCGGCGGCCCTGGGCGCGGACTACTGCGAGATCTTCACTGACGTTGACGGTGTCTTCACCGCCGATCCGCGGATCGTGCCTCGCGCGCGCCGGCTGCAGCGCATCTCGTACGAGGAGATGCTGGAGATGGCCGCGTGCGGCGCGAAGGTCCTGATGCTGCGGTGCGTCGAGTACGCCCGCCGGTATCACATACCGATCCACGTACGCTCCTCATTCAGTAACAGGGATGGCACCTGGGTCGTCGACGCGGGGGCAAAAACGGAAGGCGAGGCGATGGAGCAGGCGATCATCTCCGGCGTGGCACAAGACCGTGGCGAGGCAAAGATCACGGTCGTGGGCGTGCCGGACAAGGTGGGTGAGGCGGCCCGGATTTTCCGTGCGATCGCGGAGGCCGGCATCAACATCGACATGATCGTCCAGAACATCTCGGCCGCTGCCACGGGCCGCACCGACATCTCTTTCACGCTGCCGCGGGACGACGGCCACGCCGCGATGACGCGACTAGGCCAGCTCAAGGAGGAGGTCGGCTTCGACTCGCTGCTCTACGACGATCGGATCGGCAAGGTTTCGGTGATCGGCGCCGGGATGCGGTCGCACCCTGGGGTGAGCGCGACGTTTTTCGGCGCGCTCGCTGAGGCGGGCGTGAACATCGAGATGATTTCCACCTCCGAGATCCGAATCTCTGTCGTGGTCGACCAGAACGATGTTGACGCCGCCGTGATTGCCGCGCACGCGGCCTTCGATCTCGGCGACGGCGCCGAAGAGGCAGTCGTCTACGGCGGTACCGGCCTATGAGCGCCGCGGCAGATAGGTCGGGCCGGCCGGTCTTGGCGATCGTAGGTGCTACCGGCGCCGTCGGCACCGTCATGCGGAGCGTCGTGTCTGAGCGCGCCGACATCTGGGGCGAGGTCCGGCTGGTCGCGAGCGCCCGGTCGGCTGGCCGCAGGCTTGAGGTCCGCGGCGAGGACGCGCTCGTGCAGGCGCTGGCCGCCGACGTCTTCGACGGTGTCGACCTGGCGATGTTCGACGTACCGGACGAGGTCTCGGCCGAGTGGGCGCCCGTTGCGGCCGCGCGCGGTGTCGTGGTGATCGACAAGTCGGGCGCGTTCCGGATGGATCCAGAGGTGCCGCTCGTCGTGCCCGAGGTAAACCCCCATGCAGCCAGAGCGCGGCCGAAGGGCATCATCTCGGTGCCGAACTGCACGACGCTATCCATGATCGCGGCGCTCGGTGCGCTGCACCGCTCGTTCACGCTGCGCGAGCTCGTGGCGGCGTCCTACCAGGCGGCGTCCGGGGCTGGCCAGGCCGGCTCCGACGCGCTCTACGACCAGCTGACGAAGGTGGCAGGTAACCGGACGCTCGGCCAGCGCCCCGGCGACATCCGGGCGGCGCTAGGCGACGGCGGACCGTTCGGGGCGCCGCTGGCGATGAACGTAGTCCCGTGGGCCGGTTCGCTGAAGGACGCTGGCTGGTCGTCGGAGGAGATGAAGCTCCGCAACGAGACCCGCAAGATTCTGGGGCTGCCAGATCTTCGGGTCAGCGCCACCTGCGTGCGCGTGCCCGTGGTTGTCGGGCACTCGCTAGCGCTGCACGCGGTGTTCTCGCGGCCGGTGACTCGGGAGGAAGCTCAGCAGGTGCTGCGGCAGTCGCCCGGTGTCGTCCTCGTTGACGAGCCGGAACGCGGTGTCTATCCGACGCCGGCCGACGTCGCCGGGACTGACCCCACGCTGGTCGGGCGCGTCCGGCAGAGCATCGACGACCCCTGCGCGATCGAGCTGTTCGTGTCGGGCGACAACCTCCGCAAGGGCGCCGCGCTCAACGCCGCTCAGATCGCCGAGCTGCTCGCACCCGAACTTGTCTGACGCGCTGCGGGCATGAGCTCGCCCGCGTCGACGGCTACCGGCACGACGTTGCCGGGAGGCGCGAGCGGGCACGCCCAGGCCGGGTCATAGGCGCACGACGGGTTGTAAGCGAAGTTCAGGTCGAGGACCAGGCAGCCGTTTTCGCCGCCGAGGTCGGCGCCCTTGACCGAGTCGATGACGTATCGACCGCCCGGGTAGGTGGCACCGTCGGCGCGCGTGTCGCGGACGGGCACGAAGATGCCGCCGCCGTACCCGGCCAGCCACCACACGTCCAGGTCGCCGACGCCAGGCAGGTGCACGACGCCAGCGCGCTCGAACGGGACGACGCCGTCAGTTCCGGTAGCGACCTCGATCCGCAGCGGCTCGACCGCTGTGTCGACCGGCGCCAGGAATCGTAGCGCCGGGTCGTAGGGGGCGACCGGCACGCCCGGGAACTGCGCACGTTCCCTTGCCGGGATCGGCGACTCTGAGTGCGCCGCGAGGAGCTCATTGCGGGCCCGTTGCCAGCCGCGGTGCGCAGCGGCCGGGTCGGGATCCGCCCGGACGCCGGCGTAGATGGCCGCCACGCGGCGGCGCCAGTCGAGAAGATCCAAAGCGCTCATGAGGAACTCGCAGCTGTCGGCGTCCGGGTTGAACCCGGCCGCGGCGTCCTGGTCTCCCGACCTTAGCTGGCGAGCGCGAGCCGCTGCTCCGTCGTTCCTGCCAATCAGAGGGCTAGCCCCACCGCGGGCGGTCCGGCCTGTGTGGTGGTCTGCGTCCTCGACTCGGCGTTTGCCGGCGACGAATTCGTTAGCATCAGCTCACCTGAGAAGCCATCGGGAGCCACTTCGCGACCTGCCCACGCTCGCAGACGCCGCTTGCCCCGGCCACGGGCAGGCGTGCTTGCCGTGCTCGCGCTCATCGTCGTCGCAGTAGCTGCTGGCAGCTATATAGCAGCGCAAGCGCTGGCTCGGCCCGGTGGACGCCCTGATCATGCGCTTGCCGGGAGCACGACAAGCGTGTCCAGCCCGCCGCGCGTCACGCCGAGCCCGACGCCGCCGCATCCGTCCGGCACCCTGGGCGACTACGCCGTCGCCGAGCGCCGCTACACCTTCACTGAGCACGCCGGCGCGGCGCTCGGAGACCGGGTCCTGATCGTGTCCGTCAGATATCCCGACGTAGGCCAGGCTCGAAACTCGGGCGCGGCGGGGACAAGCCAGTTCCCGCTTATAACCTTCGCACCTGGTTACCGTCAATGCGCCGCTAGCTATAACGATCTTTTGCGGGAATGGGCTAGCGCAGGATACGTCGTGGCCGCCGTCAATTTCCCGCGGACCAATTGCCATGACGTTAATCCTGATGAGGCAGATCTGGTGAACCAGCCCGCCGACCTGGCCTTCGTCATTCAGCAGCTTCGGAAGCTGTCCGGCCTGCCCGCCGGTCGGCTGTCCGGAGTCATCAGCGCGACCAGGGTCGCTGTCGCCGGGCACTCCGACGGCGGCGACACGGTCGCCGCGATGGCAGCCATGAGCTGCTGCCGATATCCAGGCCTGCGCGCCGCGGTCGTTCTAGCCGGCGCGGAGTGGCCGCCGTTCGCCGGACACTGGTTCTCGTCGCCGACCGCGCCGATGCTCTTTGTCCAGGGCACGGCCGACGCGATCAATCCGCCGGCGGCAAGCCTGCAGCTGTATCGGGCGGATAGCACCGGCAGCCGTTACTACCTGCAACTGAACGGCGCCGGTCATCTGACGCCGTACGAGGGCGTCGGCGCGCCCGAGCCAATCGTCGCGCGGGTTACGGTCGCCTTCCTCGACCACTACCTGGCAGGCGACGGAGCGACGATCGGCGCCATAGGTCATGGCGCCGACGTTGCCGGCGTATCCAAGCTGGTGAGCGACGGACAACTGCCGTAACGCCATCGCGGTTTGCAATCTGGATGCGGCCCGCCCAGCGGTCCGCCCCAGCGGTCCCGCGTCCTAGACGTCGCAGCACGCCGTCGGGCAGGCTTGCCTGCATGGATCGGGCATTCACCGTCGATGCGGCCCGGCAGCTTATGCCCGCCGTGCTGGCCCGCGCCGACGAGGTGATCGAGGTCCGGGCGAACCTTGTGGAATTGCAGTCAGCGCTGACGGCCGGAGTTGCCTCGGCACACGGTGGGCTGCCGGAAGCCAAGGCATACCAGGCCCGGCTCAGCGAGCTCGTGGGCTGGTTCAGCAGCGAAGGCATCGAGCTCAAGGGCATCGCGCCGCTGCTGCTCGACTTCCCGTCCGAGCTTGACGGCGAGCCAGTGCTGTTGTGCTGGCTGGAGGGCGAACGATCTCTCGGCTGGTATCACAAGCTCGCCTACGGATTCGCTGGCCGCCGGCGACTGGACTAGCCGAGCCGGCTCCCGCCGTCGGCGAACTGCTCGGCGTTGAGCTGGCGCAAGACGCGTCGACGCTCGGCCGTGTCCAGCTTGTCGATGTACAGCTCGCCACGCAAATGGTCGATCTCATGCTGGAAGCAACGGGCAAGCTCGCCCGTCCCGGCCAGGGTGACCTCCTCGCCGTCGAGGTTCACGCCCGCGGCGAGTGCGCGAGCTGCCCGACGCCGTAGGGCGGTGACACCGGGCACAGACAGGCAGCCCTCGGGCCCGTCGTCCTCACCCTCGAGCTCGACAATCCTCGGGTTGATCAGGTAGCCGAGCTGTCCCTCGACGTTGTAGGCGAAGGCGGCGAGGCTAGAGCCGATCTGATTGGCGGCGAGGCCCGCGCGGCCAGGCTCCTGAACGGTGTCGAGCAGATCCTCGATGAGCCTGGCTAGTGCAGCGTCGAAGCGGATGACCGGATCGGCTGGCGTGCGCAGCACCGGGTCGCCGAGGCAGCGCAGCGGCCGCACGGTCATCCGTCAGTCTCCTTTGTGCTAGCGATCATGAGCTTGTCAACATAGTCCAGGCGCACAGGATGACGGGCGAGCTGCTGCCGGACGCCGGTTGTTCGCCGGCGGAGCTGTCCCATCTACCATCCTGAGCGTTATGACGCACCAATACGGCGACCACCCCGCTGATGCCGACCACGACCACGACCATCACCATGATCATGGTCATGCGCACGACTGTGATCATCCGCATGGGCATGGGCGGGACCACAAGTCTGCGATGCTCAGCAGGTTGGCGCAGCTGGTCCGGCCGCACTCCCACGAGCCGGCTGACAAGGTCGATGCGGCGCTCGAGGCGAGTGCAGAGGGGATCCGCGCGCTCTGGATCTCACTCGCCGTTCTCGGCGCTACGGCCGCCATTGAGGCGATCGTCGTTGCGTTCTCGGGCTCAGTTGCCCTGCTGGGCGACACTCTGCACAACGCCGCGGATGCGCTGACGGCGGTGCCGCTCGGAGTGGCGTTCCTCATCGGACGGCGCCCGCCGAACCGGCGTTACACCTATGGATACGGACGCGCCGAAGATCTCGCGGGTGTGGCGATAGTGCTGGTCATTGCAGCTTCTTCGGTGCTGGCGGGGTACGAAGCCGCGGTCAGGCTTGCGCATCCGCATCGGGTTTCGAACCTGCTGGCCGTCGGCCTTGCAGCGCTCGCCGGTTTCACGGGGAACGAGTTCGTCGCCCGGTACCGCATCCGTGTCGGCCGAAAGATCGGATCGGCAGCTTTGGTTGCGGACGGGCTGCACGCCCGCACCGACGGCTTCACCTCGCTCGCCGTGCTCCTCGGCGTTGCGGGCGTCGCGGCCGGCTGGAACTGGGCCGACCCGGTCGTCGGGCTGCTGATCACTCTCGCCATCCTCGCCGTCCTGCGGCAGGCGGCACGAGAGATATACCGCCGCCTGATGGATGCCGTGGACCCGGAGCTGGTCGACCGGACGGAAGAGGTCTTGCGGGCCACGCCCGGCGTCCTGGACATTGGCGAGGTCCGGTTGCGCTGGATCGGTCATCAGCTCCGGGCCGAGTGCGAAGTCGTCGTCGATGCCAACGCGACCGCGATTCAGGCGCATCAGGTAGCGGTCGACGCCGAGCACAATCTCCTGCATGCTGTGCCACGGCTGACGGCCGCGCTCGTCCACGCCGATCCGCAGGCGCCGGAGGGCGCAGATCACCACTCGGTACTCGCCCCGCATAGGTGATCGGGGCTGCCTGCCCATGGTGGCCAAGCCGCGGAAGTCGCCCGGCCGGGAAAAACTGTCAGAGGGTCACGGCAAGATGGGGCTCATGACTGTGACAGGACGACTGGCAGGAGTGGCGCTCGACGCGCCGGACATCGAGAAGCTGGCCTCGTTCTATGCCGAGCTGGCCGGCTGGGACATCGCTAGCAAGGATCAAGACTGGATCACCGTGAGGACCGGCGACGGCGACGACGTCGCCTTTCAGCTCGCTCCGGACTACGTCGCACCGCAGTGGCCTGGCCAGGATCGCCCGCAGCAGTTCCACCTCGACCTGCAAGTAGACGGCATTCAGGCAGCGGCCGACCGAGCTGTCAGCCTCGGTGCGACCCGGCTGGGCGAGGGCCCGACCTGGATCACGCTCGCCGACCCTGCTGGTCATCCATTCGACCTGTGTCAGCAGGACGGCGTTGGGCCTGTGATGGGTCTGTTCGCCGTCACCATCGACGCGCCGGATCCGTCCGCGCTCGCCCGGTTCTATGCCGACCTGCTCGGCTGGGAGGTCACATACGACGGGCCTGAGGGTGCGCTTATCAGCGGTGACGGCAAGAACGTCATGTTCCAGCAGGTGAGCACGTACACCCCGCCGCGCTGGCCCGACCCGGCGCATCCGCAGCAAGGTCACCTCGACATCGTTGTGGACGACATGGATGCCGGCGAGGCGCGAGCGCTGGAGCTGGGTGCTACGCGGCTGCCGGGAGGCGAAGACACGTTTCGGGTGTTCGCCGACCCAGCAGGCCACCCGTTCTGCCTCTGCGTCGATTAGGTCCGCCTTCGACTGGCTCGGATCACAAATCTGCCGCCGGCCGATTAGGCACGGCGCGAGTTAGTTTTCGCGATGTCGCAGGGAGCTAGCTGAACCGCAGAGTCAGCCGGCTGGGATCCCTCGAAAGGCGCCGGCCGATCTACCAGTCGGCCAGCGCTGTGGCCGTGGCGGCGACGGCACCCCGCAGATTGGCCGGGATGCCCGCCAGGCGCGGGACGGATCCCCGCAGACCATCGTGGTTGCGCGACGCACTGGGTCCCTGCCTCGCGCACCTCCGCCCGGCCTTGCGCAATCGCCAATGCGCAGTGGGTGACCGTCGTCGCTTTTGGTTACGCGTCCTCGGATGCTTTGGGCCCACCGTCACCCGCTGGTCGACGCCGATCGCGTTTAGTTACCGAGCGCGCGCGCCGAGACGCAGGCGATCTTGGTATTTCGAGGGCAAGCCGACCCGGACCGCAGTCAGCCTTCAGCGAGCGAGGACCGGAAGCGGCGCGCCAGGATCCCGGTGAGTCTCGTGAGCAG
>DATIOU010000065.1:0-20066 GCA_035472835.1 Streptosporangiaceae bacterium
CCCGGGCGTCGCCAGCGGTGATCACCGAGCCGGTAATGAGGACTCCCGCCTTTCCTGGGCCGCCCTCGCCCGCGGCGTCTGCCTCGTCGGCGAGCGCGACGCCGATCTCGATCGCCTCATCGAGCCGGACGGCAGCAGAGACGCGATCCGGTCCGAATACGCCCTCGGCCACGGCCGTGAGCGCGGGGACGGGCATTGACCGCGTAGAGGAATTAGTCGTCACGATTAGGTGCCCGGCGATGGGCTCGAGTTCGCCGAGGATGCCAGCGACGTCCTTGTCCTCGCTGACCGCGATGATCGCGATCAGCTCAGTAAAGCTGAACGCCTCGGTCAGCGCGTCGACCGAGGCCGCCATGCCGCCGGGGTTGTGGGCCGAGTCGATGATCACCACCGGGCTGCGGCGGACGACTTCCAGCCGGCCCGGCGACGTCATGGTCGCGACAGTGCGCCTCACGATGTCCTGATCGAGGCCAGTCGTACCCTCGCCGAGCTCATCCGCGGCGTCCGGCGTGCGCGCGAACGCTTCGGTCGCTGCGATCGCGCAGGCGAGGTTCCCGGCCTGGTACGCACCGAAGAGCGGGAGGTAGAGATCTTCGTAATCGGTCAGCAGTCCGCGAATCGACAACTGCTGGCCGCCCACGGCGAGCTCGCGGCCGATGACGCCGAACTCCAGCCCTTCACGGGCAACGCTGGCGCCGACGTCGGCCACCCGCCGCAGCAGCACCTCCGCGGCGGCTGGCTGTTGCTGGGCAAGGATCGCGATCGCGCCCGGCTTGATGATGCCAGCCTTGTCGGCAGCGATCTCCTCGACGGTGTTGCCGAGGTGCCGCGCGTGGTCGATCGAGATCGCCGTGACGACGGCGACGGCGCCGTTTGCCACGTTCGTGTTGTCCCACGTGCCACCCATGCCGACCTCGAGCACGCAGACGTCGACCGGTGCGTCGGCGAACACCGAGAACGCCATGCCTACGAGTACCTCGAAGAACGACAGCCGGACATCGTGCGACTTATCCACGATGTCTAGGTACGGCTTGATCTCGTCGTAGGCGTCGACGAACCGCTCGACGCTCAGCGGCTGCCCATCCACGCAGATGCGCTCGCGAACCGACGACAAGTGCGGGCTGATGAACAGTCCGGTGCGCAGACCGCGCGCACGGAGCAGCGTCTCGGTCATCCGTGATGTCGACGTCTTACCGTTCGTCCCGGTCAGGTGGATGACCGGATAGGCGCGCTGCGGATCGCCGAGCAGCGTCACCAGCGAGTTGATCCGCTCGAGCGACGGGTTGATGGAGTGCTCGGGACGGCGCGCGAAGATTTCCCGCTCGATCTCGCGCAGTCTGACGGCGTAGCTGTCGGTCATGTCGGCAGGGCGGCGATTCGCTCGGTCAGCTGCGCCGCCTCCGCCTGCGCCGCGGCCAGCCGCTCACGGTTCTTGGCGACGATCTCCGCGGGCGCCCGCTCCACGAATGAGGCGTTCGCCAGCTTGCGCCCGACCGCCTCGATGTCGGCCTGCGCTGCGGCTAGGTCCTTAGCGAGGCGCTTGCGCTCGGCAGCGACGTCCAGGCTCGCGGCCGTGTCCAGCTCGATCGTCACGCCCTCGGCGTGCACGGACGCCGTCGGCGCGAACCCGGGGCCGGGCTCGGAGAGCCGCGACAGCGTTCGGATCCGGCCATCGTGATCCGCCAGGACAGTAGCGTCGAGGCCGGCTAGCCGAGCCGGAACCTGCTGGCCTGGGCGCAGCCCCTGGTCCGAGCGGAACCTGCGTACCTCAGTCACGAGCCGCATGAGGGCCTCGATCTCCGCCTCCGCCGCGGGATCGGCGGGCGGCTGCGGCAACGCGCCGGGCGCACCGTCTGTCACCTGGCCGGGCCAGCGCGCGATGACAACGGACTCGCCACCGGTTAGCGCGGTCCACAGCTCCTCGGTGACAAACGGCAGCAGCGGGTGAATGAGCCGGAGCAGCCGGTCGAGGACCTCACCGAGCACCTGCCGGGTCGCGTTCGCGGCCGCCTCGTCCGGCCCGTAGAGAGCGGCCTTGGCCAGCTCCAGGTACCAGTCGCAGACCTCGTCCCAGGCGAAGTGATAGAGCGCATCGCTGACCTTGGCGAACTCGAACTGCTCGAAAAGGGCGTCGACTTCCTGGGTGACGGCCCGCAGCCGCGACAAGACCCACCGGTCAGGCGCGGTGAGCTGGTCGGCCGGCGGCACGCCCCGACTGGTGATGGCGCCGTTGAGCTGAGCGAACCGGACGGCGTTCCAGAGCTTGTTGCAGAAGTTGCGCGCCCCGGCGACCCAGTCCTCGCTGACCGCGACGTCGCCGCCGGGTGTCGCGCCGCGGGCTAGCGTGAACCTCGTCGCGTCAGCGCCGAACCTGTCGATCCAGTCCAGCGGGTCGACTGTGTTGCCGCGGGTCTTGGACATCTTCTTGCCGTACTGATCGCGCACCAGCCCGTGGAGCGCGACCTGCCGGAACGGCACGGATTCGTCGGGCCCGGCGGCTGCCATCGCGTACAGCCCGAACAGCATCATCCGGGCGACCCAGAAGAACAGGATGTCGTAGCCGGTCACCAGCACGCTGGTCGGATAAAACGCCCGCAGGTCAGGCGTGTCGTCTGGCCAGCCGAGCGTCGAGAACGGCCACAGCGCCGAGGAGAACCACGTGTCGAGCACGTCGGAGTCCTGCTCCCAGCCCGGTCCCGCGGGCACCTCGTCGTCGGGGCCGACGCACACCACCTGGCCATCGGGGCCGTACCAAACCGGGATCCGGTGCCCCCACCACAGCTGCCGGCTAATGCACCAGTCGTGCATGTCGTCGACCCAGTCGAAGTAGCGCGCGGACATCTCCTGCGGATAGATCTTGACCCGGCCGTCGCGAACGGCGTCGCCGGCCGCCTTGGCCAGCGGCTCGACCTTGACGAACCACTGCAGCGACAGCCGCGGCTCCACGGTCGTGCCGCAGCGGGAGCAGTGCCCGACCGCGTGCACGTACGGGCGGCGCTCAGCCACGATCCGGCTGTCGGCGCGCAGCGCGGCTACCACCGCTGGCCTCGCCTCGAACCTGTCCAGCCCTTCGAACGGGCCTGGCGCCGTGATCACGCCGCGCTCGTCCATGACCACCAGGCTGGGCAGGTCGTGCCGCCGGCCGATCTCGAAGTCGTCCGGGTCGTGGGCCGGCGTCACCTTGACGGCGCCCGTGCCGAAGTCTGGGTCCACATGCGGGTCAGCGACGACCGGGATGCTGCGTCCGGTCAGCGGCAGCTTGATCTCGCGACCCACTAGGCGGGCGTACCGCGGGTCATCCGGATGCACGGCCACGGCCGTGTCGCCAAGCATCGTTTCCGCCCGGGTGGTGGCGACGACGATCTGGTCTTCGCCGTCGCCATACCGGATCGAGACGAGTTCCCCATCGTCCTCGGTGTGCTCGACTTCGATGTCCGACAGCGCGGTCAGGCACCGGGGACACCAGTTGATGATCCGCTGAGCCCGGTATATCAGCCCGTCCTCGTACAGCCGCTTGAAGATCGTCTGCACGGCCCGGGACAGCCCGGCATCCATCGTGAACCGCTCACGGCTCCAGTCGACGCTGTCGCCGAGCCTGCGCATCTGGCCGAGGATCTTGCCGCCGGACTCGGCCTTCCACTGCCAGACCCGCTCGACGAAGGCCTCGCGCCCGAGGTCGTGCCGGGACAGGCCGTCCTTGGCGAGCTCACGCTCGACCACGTTCTGCGTCGCGATGCCCGCGTGGTCCATGCCCGGCAGCCATAGCGTGTTGTAGCCCTGCATCCGCCGCCGCCGGATCAGCGCGTCGATAAGCGTGTGGTCCAGCGCATGCCCGATGTGCAGCGACCCGGTCACGTTCGGCGGCGGGATGACGACCGAGAATGGCGGCGCGTCGCTTTCCGCCTCCGCCTGGAAGTACCCGGCCTCGACCCAGCCCTCGTAGCGGCGGGTCTCGACCTCGCCCGGGCTGTACTGCGCGGGTAGCTGAGTCGTCTTCGTACCGGATGTCACGTCAGCAGAGTCTAGTGGTGCCCGCACCACCCTCCGTGCGCTGACCAGCACCGGCCGCTGCCGCCCGATTCACCGCGCCGGCCCGGTGCGCCCTATTCGCTACATACGTCCCCAGTGCCGCGAAGGCCGCCCGGAAACGCTTGCGTGGAAACTCCAAGGAGTTTGGAGATTTCATTCAGACGTTGCGCCGCGCCGAGGCGTGGCGCCCGAAATGCCGGGAAGGTTACGCGGACTTCTCGCGCGGGGCGCGGCGGGCGACGTCGCGCGGGACGAGAGTCGGGTTGACGTTCTCGAGGACGACCTCGGCGCTGATGACGACCTTCTCGACGTCCTTGCGGCTCGGCACCTCGTACATGACCGACAGCAGGACCTCTTCCAGGATCGCGCGCAGGCCGCGGGCGCCGGTGCCGCGCAAGATCGCCTGATCGGCCACGGCTTCGAGCGCGTCATCGGTGAACTCGAGGTCGACGCCGTCGAGCTCAAACAGGCGACGGTACTGCCTGACCAGGGCGTTGCGCGGCTCGGTCAGGATCCGGATGAGCGCCTCGCGGTCCAGGTTGTGGACGCTGGTGATGACCGGGAGGCGGCCGACGAACTCGGGGATCATGCCGAACTTGAGCAGGTCCTCCGGCATCACGTCTGCGAACAGGTCCGACTGCGTCTTATCTGTCTTGACGCGCAGCACAGCGCCGAAGCCCATCCCGCTCTTACCGACCCGCTGCTCGATGATCTTTTCCAGGCCCGCGAACGCGCCTCCGCAGATAAACAGCACGTTCGTGGTGTCGATCTGGATGAACTCCTGATGCGGATGCTTGCGGCCGCCCTGCGGCGGCACCGAGGCCGTCGTGCCCTCGAGTATCTTCAGCAGGGCTTGCTGAACGCCCTCGCCCGACACGTCGCGGGTGATCGACGGGTTCTCGCTCTTGCGGGCGATCTTGTCGATCTCGTCGATGTAGATGATGCCGGTCTCGGCCTTCTTGACGTCGTAGTCGGCCGCCTGGATGAGCTTGAGGAGGATGTTCTCGACGTCCTCGCCGACGTAGCCGGCCTCGGTCAGGGCCGTCGCGTCCGCGATGGCGAACGGCACGTTCAGCAGCCGGGCCAGCGTCTGGGCCAGCAGCGTCTTGCCGGATCCCGTAGGCCCGAGCAGCAAGATATTGGACTTGGCCAGCTCGACGCCGTCCTCGCCAGACCGCTCGCCACCGGACTGGATCCTCTTGTAATGGTTATAGACCGCCACAGAGAGGCCCTTCTTGGCTTTCTCCTGGCCGATCACGTACGAGTCGAGGAACTCGTAGATCTCGCGGGGCTTCGGCAGGCTGTCCCATTTGAGCTCGGTCGGCTCGGCAAGCTCTTCCTCGATGATCTCGTTGCAGAGGTCGATGCACTCGTCGCAGATGTACACGCCGGGGCCGGCGATGAGCTTCTTAACCTGCTTCTGGCTCTTGCCACAGAACGAGCACTTCAGCAGATCACCGCCATCTCCGATGCGTGCCACCTACTAACTCCTTCTTGCGTTGCCGGCCAATTGCTCAAGGCTCGCGATCACACGAGTCAACCTGCGTCGTACACCTGCTGAACAACTTGTCCCTAGAACTTAGACGGTACCGCCTCCGCCGCCTTGCGTGTGGGCTAAGGAGCAGCGGACGGCGCGTCGGCCGCCTGACCCGTTCCGCTAGCCGGAGCGGCGCTGCCGGGCTCCGATGTCCAGCAGGCGGAAAGGGCTCAGGACGACCCTACCTCTGCCTTGCGCTTAAGCATCGTCAGAACTTCATCGACCATCCCGTACTCCCTCGCCTCGTGGGCGGTGAAGAACTTGTCGCGCTCGATGTCCTTGCGGACCCGCTCTTCGGACTGACCGGAATGCCGAGCCAGAATGCTCTCCATGGCGCTGCGCATCCGGAGGATCTCCCTGGCCTGGATTTCCAGGTCACTGGACTGGCCGTAGCCGCTCTCGACCGCCGGCTGGTGGATCAGGATGCGGGAGTTCGGCAGCGCGAACCGCTTGCCCTTCGTCCCGGCCGCCAGCAGCACGGCCGCGGCCGAGGCCGCCTGGCCGAGGCAGTACGTCTGAACCTCCGGCTGGATGTACTGCATGGTGTCGTAGATCGCCATCATCGAGGTCATCGACCCGCCGGGCGAGTTGATGTAGATCAGGATGTCGCGGCTGGGATCGATCGACTCCAGCGTGATCAGCTGGGCCATGACGTCGTTCGCCGACGCATCGTCGATCTGCACGCCCAGGAAGATGATTCGCTCTTCAAAGAGCTTGTTGTACGGGTTCATCTCCTTGACGCCGTAGGACGTGCGCTCGACAAATGACGGCAGCACGTACCGCGACTCGGCGGGCAGGCCACGCCCTCCCTGCTGCGGGCCTCGGTATCCGGTGCTCACTTCATGTCCTCCTTGGCCGCTGCTGCCAGCGATCCTGCCGCTCCTGTTGTCAGGGCCGCTCATGAGACCGGGCCGACAGACGGCACCTCGGTCGCGCTGCGGACCACGTGGTCGACAATCCCGTAGTCACGAGCCTCCTCAGCGGTGAACCAGCGGTCCCGGTCGGAGTCCTCTTCGATCTGCTCGACGGACCGGCCCGTGTGGTTGGCAATCCGCTCCGCGAGCACCCGCTTCAGGAACAGGCTCTGCTCGGCCTGAATCCTGATGTCGGTCGCGGTACCGCCGATGCCACCGTGCGGCTGGTGCATCAGGATGGCAGCGTGCGGCATGGCGTAACGCTTGCCTTGGGCGCCCGCGCAGAGCAGGAACTGACCCATCGAGGCCGCCATACCCATCGCGAAAGTCGCCACGTCATTCGGCACGTACTGCATGACGTCATAAATCGCCATTCCGGCGTAAACGGAGCCGCCGGGCGAGTTGATATAGAGGCTGATGTCCCTCTTGTCGTCCTCGGCCGCCAAGAGGATCAGCTCAGCGCAGATCCGGTTCGCCAGATCGTCGTCGACCTGCTGGCCGAGGAAAATGATCCGGTGCCGGAGCAGGCGCTGGAACAGCATGTCGCCCAGTGGCTGTACCGGGCCTTCCGCGGCCCTGGCAAGTATCTGCGCGATGTGCTGGTCGTCGGGAGGCGTGCTCACGTGTGCTCTCCTCGCTAGTAGTTAGTCCGCGCCTGTCGTTTGACTGTGACCATAACCCGCGGGCAGAAGCGGCTTAGCCGCCGATCCCCGCTGTTCGCTGACGGCGCAGGCCGACAGGCCATTGTGGCCCCGATGTGCGCTGTCAGCGGAAAGTGCCCAGGCGCGACCGCCTCTCGCCTGGGCCGCCGCCACGACGCGCTAGTCCTCCCGGGTGCCGTCGTCGTCGGGGTCGTCGGCCGCCTCGTCCAGTTCGTCGCTGGCATCCTCGACGTCGGCTGTCCCGGTCTGGCTGGCCGCGCGGACGTCCACCGGCCGGCCCGCCTCGTCGACGACGGTGGCTTGCTCAGCCAGCCACGTCAGCGCGTTGCCGCGCAGCACGTCCGCGGCCACGGCTGGAAGCTGGCCGTTGTCGCTGAGCTGCTGCGCCAGCCGGTCCGGCGTGACGCCTATCCGGTACGCCTGCTCGGTGACGTACGCGCTGAGCTGCTCGGCCGAAACCTTCAGGTCCTCCTGGGTCGCCAGCTTGTCGAGAATGAATCCGGCTTTGACCGACCGCCGCGCGTCGGCCTCGAAATCCGCGTCGATCTTCGCGGCCGTCGTCTCGCTGGCGTCGAGGTAGGCCTGCATCGTCAGCCCGGCCCGGTCGAGCTGATCCTGCAGACTGTGGCGCCGCTGATCGACCTCGGCCTCGACGATCCGCTCGGGCAGCGGAATGTCGAGCTGATCGATAAGTTCCGCGAGCAGCCGCTCCCTGGCCTGACCAGCCTGGCCAGCCTGGCGCACGGAGGTCAGCTGCTTGCGGGTCGAGGCCCGCAGCTCGCCGATGGTGTCGAACTCGCTGGCCGACTGGGCAAACTCGTCATCCAGCTCGGGAAGCTCTTTGATTTTCACAGAGTTCACGGTGACCAGCACGTCAGCGGCCAGGCCGGCGCGCTCGCCGCCGGCCAGCTCGGCGGTGAAAGTCTTGGCTTCCCCGGCAGTCATGCCGGCCAGCGCCTCATCCAGGCCGTCGAGCATCGACTCGGTGCCGACCTCGTAGGACACGCCCGTGGCCTGCGCGTCCTCCACGGCCTCGCCGTCGACGGTGGCCGAAAGGTCGATCGAGACGAAGTCACCCGCTTCGACCGGGCGGTCGACGGTCTTCAGCGAGGCGAACCTCTCACGCAGCGCGCCAAGGTATTCCTCCACCTGGTCAGGGCCGACGTCGGCGTTTTCGACCGTCACCGACAGGGTGGTCACGTCCGGCAGCTCGAAGCTCGGCCGGATGTCCACCTCCGCGGTGAACGCGAGTTCCTTGCCGTCATCGAGCTTGGTGATCTCCAGGTCGGGCTGGCTGAGCGGCACTACGTCGCGCTCGGCGAGTGCCTTGCTGTACAGCTCAGGCACCGCCTCGTTGACCGCCTGCTCCAGCACCGTCGCCCGGCCGAAGCGCTGGTCGATGATGCGCGGTGGGACCCGGCCCGGCCGGAAGCCGGGAACCCGCACCTGGCGTGCCACCTCCCGGTAGGCCTTGTCAAGGCTGGTCTTCAGCTCCTCGAAGGGAACTTCGATGGTCAGCTTGACCCGGGTCGGGCTCAGCTCTTCGACGTCGGTCTTCACCTAGGGGTTCGCTTCCTGGAAAGGGTCCTTGCCGCCGGCGGGCACCGGGACGGCGCGGGCCTGACTGGCCGGTCCTGAGCGGGTCGTCATTGGCGGCTCGTCATTGGCGGCTACTGAGCGCCAAGTCTAGGACAGCGGCACCGCGTTCACCCGCGACGGGTGATGATCACGGGAACTCCACCCCCAACGATGGATGCACACGAGTTCACACCATGCTGCCGGGAACGTGGCCGCCCTACTTGGTCGCCGCGGGCCTTCCCGGTGGTCACGTCCTCCAGGAGGCCAGGATGACTGATCCGCAGTCCGGCCCGCCAGCTGGTTCCGGGCCCGGTGGGCAGCCGAGCGACATGCCCGCCGGCTCGGGCGCCGACCTCGGCGCTACCGGCGAGCGAGGCCAGGAGTCCACCCGCGGCGCCAGCAGCACCGCCACCGCGCGGCGTACATCCGCAGAGGCGAGCGTGCCGCAGCAGCTGGGCCATCAGCAAGAGCGCATGGCCGGGCAGGCGGAAATGTACGGGGAAGAAGGCGCGGCTGGCGCTGCGCCCGTCCCCGCAACTGTCGCGGCCGCCGCCAAGGGATCGTGGGGCGTAGTCCTGCTCTGTGGCCTCGGTCTGATCGCGCTAGGTATCGCGCTGCTTGTCTGGCCGAGTGCCTCGCTGACCGTGGTGGCCGTCCTCATCGGCGCCGCGATCCTCGTCGCCGGCCTGGTCAAGCTGTGGGAAGGCTTCACCGCCAAAGCCGAGAGCGGCGGCATGCGCGCCGCCTACATGGTGATCGGCCTGCTGGCTGTCTTCGTCGGCATCTACTTCCTCCGCCACCACGCGCTC
The DNA here is from genome assembly GCA_035472835.1 of Streptosporangiaceae bacterium. Classification (GTDB taxonomy): domain Bacteria; phylum Actinomycetota; class Actinomycetes; order Streptosporangiales; family Streptosporangiaceae; genus JAJYUU01. Next base: position 9,530 of record DATIOU010000065.1, read on the forward strand.
TCCTTGTTCCTGCTCGCATTCGTGACGGGAGTGTTCTTTATCGCGCACGGCGTGTCCGATGTCGGCCTGGCCATCTCGGCCGGCGTGCCAAACCGCGGCCTGCGGGCCGTGCTGGGCCTGTTCAGCCTGGCGGCCGGCCTCGTCATGGTGATCTGGCCTGGCATCACGCTCGCCCTGCTGCTCACGATCGTGGCCGCATGGCTCCTCTTCTACGGAGTTGTCCTCGCGATGCTGGCGTTCAGCATCCGCCGCGCGGGCAAGGCCGCCGAGAAGATGAGCATGCCAGCACAGCGGCTAGCGGCTAGCGGTTAGCGGTTAGCGGTTAGCGGTTAGCGGTTAGCGCAAGGTAGCCATCGGCTATCTGCCCCAGCGGCGGATAGCAGGCAAGACGGCGGCTTCGCCCGGCGGCGGCCGGGCGAAGCCGCTGTCGCGCGCACAGCGATCGGCTGAGATCATCGCGATCGCGACCGCGCGGCCTAACAGCAGCTCCAGGCGCCGGCCCTGCGCGATGGCCTGACGCCGGTTCGCGACACCGAGCTTGCGGTACACCGAGCTCAGGTGTGTCTTGATCGTGTTAATGGACAGGAATAGCGACTCGGCGATCTCCTGGTTCGTCATATGCGAGGGCAAGAACCTGAGCACGGCCAGCTCGCTGTCGGTCAGCAGCGCAGCAGGCTGCGCGGACGCTGGCCGCGGTAGCCGGCCGTCGAACCGGTCCAGGATCCGGCCCGCGAACCCGGCGCACCGGCTGGACGGCGATATCAGCACAGTCAGCGCCGACCTGACGGCCGGCCCGGCTGCGACGAACGCGCCGCATGCGTCGTCGGGCTCGGCTAGGGCCAGAGCCTCGGCCAAGAGCTCGGCCGCCTCGTGGCCTTGACTGAGCCGGCGCCTGGCCACCACTGCAGCAAGCAACGCGGCGATCCTGTCGGCGACCGAGCATGCGGCGGAAGGATCCGCGAGTACCGGCCCGATCAGCGTCAGCGCGCCCTTGTCGTCCTCGCTCGCGATCAGCAGCTTGGCCTGGCAAATGGCCACGTCGGGCCGAGTACGGGAGCCATTTTCGGTCATCTCGGCGAGCATCGAGCGCGCCCGTTCCAGTTCCCCGGCGGCCAGGCTGATGTCCGCATCCAGAACCGCGATCGCGGCCGCCAGGCCGTCCCGCCGCGGCCGGCCGCTCCCCCCGTCGAGCAGCATCGCGGCATCGGGAGCGCGGTCCGTGCCGGTGCTGACCGGCGTGCCGATGTAGCCGGCTGCCGGAGCGGCGGCAGCGGCGTCACCCAGCCATCTGGCGAGCCCGCGTGCGCCGGCCAGGTTGCCGTCGGCCATCGCGAGCCGCGCCCGTAGCAGCCCGGCGAACACCGCAATGGATGGCTCACCCGAAGGCCGCGGGGTCATGGCCGCCAGGTCGGCGTCGTCAAGCAGCGTCCGGGCCGCCTCTGGTTCGTCGCGCGCCAGCCGGACCGCCGCGGCAGCGAGCGCCAGCACGGGGACCAGGTCGTCGTCCCGTCCGTGCGGCCCGTCGGCCACGCTGCCCGCAATCCGGGTCGCCGCGGACAGGTCACCGTACCGGGCCGCCGCGACCGCTTCCCAGCAACGACCCAGTTCCCGCAATGCGAGCAAGCCACCCGCCGACAGCTGCGCACCGGCGTGCAGGAAGGCCGACCGGGCTTGCTGATCATCGCACTCGCGGAGAGCGGCAAAGCCGATCGCCAGCCACAGCGTGCCGAGCGCGCGGTGCGCGCCGACGCCGCGCGGATCGGCGTGTGCCTGCGTCGCCAGCGTCCAGTAGGGCTCGAGCCAGCCGGGTTCGGGCGCTGTCACGGCGGCGGTCAGCAGTACCCGCAGCGCGGCGATCCACAGCTCGGTCTGGTCGCGATCTCCCGCTGGCAGCACGGGCAGTCCCGCTTCGGCCCGCTCGAGGTGTGGCAGCGCGCCGTCGGCGTCACCCTGCCAGATCCTGGCGGCGGCCAGGGCCACGGCTAGGGCGACGTCGAGCGCCTCATCGGTAGTGAGCTGGCCTGGCGGCATGCCCGCCAGGGCCGCCTCGAGGCCAGGGCCAGCAGCCGAGAACATGACCACCGGACCGGCGTCGCGGAGCACGTGCAGCCCGAATTCCCACTCGCCTATCGCGGCTGCCGCCTGGACCGCGGGCAACACCTCGCCCCGCTCCGCGTGCCAGTGGGCCACGCGGCGCTGGAGGCCTGGCACCTCTTCCGGCATCTCCAGCCGGAGGCTTACGGCGAGCACCTCCCGCAGCATCGGGTGGTAGCGGTACTCGCCCGAGTCCGGCGTCAGCGCCTGGACCAGGCCCGTCTCGCGGCTGAGATGCTCCAGCAGCCCGGCGGCACCGGGCTCGCCGCTCAGGAGGTGCGCCAGGTCGGCCGGGACGGTCGGGCTAAGGCTCGTGCGCATCATGAACTCGCGGACCGCCTGCGGCTGCCTGCCGAGGACCTCGTCCTGCAGGTACTCGGCCACCAGCGCGTGGGCACCGACCTGGTCGACGTGGCCGGCGAGTGCCGTCAGGCGCAGGCCAGCCAGCCAGCCCTCCGTCCTGCGCATGAGGTGGTCACGCTCGGCCTGGCTGACTGGCCTGCCCAGCATCGCGAAATACGCGGCGGTCTCATCCGCGGTACACGCCAGGTCGGCGGCCCCGAGATCGGCTAGCTCGCCTTCGAGCCGAAGCCTGGACGTAGCCAGGCCGACCGCCGAGCGACAGGCGAGCACCAGCCGCAACCCCGGCGGTTCATGCGCGATGAGCTCGTTAAGGCCGTCGAGGGCCGCGCTTCCGGCGAGCACATGCACGTCGTCCAGGACCAGGATCGCCGGATCGCTGGCCGGGCGGACAGCCGTCGAGATCCACTGCGGAATCTCCGGCGTCGCCAGTTCGGACGGCAGCTGGTGCCGGCTGCCCGGTAGGGCCCCGGCTTTAGACAGGGCCGCGACCACATGCCGCCAGAACGTAGCCGGGTCAGCGTCGGCTCTGTCAATGTTCACCCAGCCGGGGCGGCGATTGGCAGGCCGCGCCGCCGCCCATTGCGCGACGGCGACCGTCTTGCCGGCCCCGGGCGGACCGGTGATCAGCGTGACTGGCCGGCTGACGGCTTCATCAAGCTGCTCGCCGATCCGCGGCCGTCGCAACACGGCGAGACCTGGCCGCGGGATCCGCAGCTTGTCCTCGAGCAGCGCCACGCCCTGCCGCGGGGCAGCCAGCACCGGCCCGCTTGCAGTGGTCGTCATCACCCTCCCCAGGCGCCGAGCGAGTGGTCTTGGCGCGCAGCCCCCGGCTGCGGGCTCGCGGATGCGGGCAAGAGCCCGCAGTCCGCGCGAACCCGCGTCGCGACTCGCCGCCGCCCTCACCCGCCGCGGCGAAATTGCAGCTCAACGCCCGGTAGGCGCCATACCCCCAAGCGCCGACTACCAATCAGACCGACCAACTATGACCGGTATGCACGGCGCGTCCAGCCCCGGCCGCGCGCGCTTCGGATCACCCGGACTGGGTGATGCCCGGTTCCACGACCGTCCGTAGCGTCGCTAGCAGAACTACCCGGACAACCGGTTAGCCATGGCCGGCGCCGGGCTCGCATGCGCTGAGCAGCCAGTCCGGTTCCTCAGTGCTAGCTGGCCAGGTCAGAGGGGAGTGGCTTCGATGAGGAGAGCACACGACAGGCCTTCACGTCAGGAGACCGGTGCTCAGGGTGTCGAGAATCCCGCGGGCGCGACCAGTACCGGCATGACCAGCGGAGCAGGCGCCACCGGCCCGGCCACGCCTACGGGCACGAGGGGCATGCCAGAACAGTCAAGCGGACAGATGGCCACCGGGACATACGGACGCGAGGCCTACAGACGCGAGGGCGAGCCGACATCGGCGTACGGCCGCGCCCCGGAAGCGTATGGCAGGCGAGAAGGCGGCCTCATGGGCGGATCGCTGGCGATCCTGGCCGGCCTGATCGCGTTCCTCGGCGGCCTTGCGGTCGTCGTCCGGCCGCGCTTCTACCCGGTGCTCAACAACTACGCCTACGCGTGGAACGGACGGCCGTGGGGGATCATCCTGCTGATCCTCGGTGCTTTGCTGTTCGCCACGGGAGCCGCGGCTTTGCTCGGCATCGCGGCCGCCCGCCCAGTCGGTGTGGGCCTCGCGGTGCTGACTGCGCTGGCGGGATTCCTGTGGCTGGTGTACTCACCAGTCTGGGGCATCGTCATCGTCGCGCTGAGCGTGTTCGCCATCTGGGGCTTGCTCCACGACACTGAGCACGAACACGTGTAGCCCGTCGGCAGCCGCGCGGGCCATGCCTGGCCGCATCAACAGCACAACTAGTGAGCCCCGGCCCGGAGGGCCGGGGCTCACGGCCGCATAGAGCACAACTTAGCGAGCGCCGCCCAGCCCTGTGCCGCGCCCTCGGTTCGGTTGCCGCGCCCTGTGTTGCCGCGGGCGGCGAGCCGCGGTCATGGTGCCGGCGACGGGTCCGGCGGGTTGGCCGGGCCGGCGCTACTCGCATCGCTCGGGCCTGCGCCTGACCCAGCTGTCGCCCGGTTCTGCGTCCGCCGCCGGAAGAACCCGGAAATCAAGCTCACGGCAGTGCCGAGAAAGACCAGGTTGAACACGATCTGAAGGGTCACCGCGGCGCGGGCGAGCTGGCCGACCGGATGCACGTCGCCGAAACCAACGGTCGCGAGCGTGCTGATGTTGAAATACAAGGCGTCGGTCTTGTTCGTCAGCTCCGTGAACTGTTTTGGCAGCGCCGCGACCGACTCATCAGCCCAGGAGAAGAACAGCACGGTCACTGTCAGCAGCAATACCAGGCCCCGAATCCTGGCCTGCTCGCCAGCGCGCAGGAGGCGGCGTGCCGACAGCGTGATCAGCAGCCCGAGCACGATGACGCTGAGGCTGAACATGGTGACCCAGGAGGCCTCGTGCATCCGGCCGGGCACTGGTATCAAGAAATAGACGGCCGTCGCCGCCGCGATCAGCAGCACGCTGCCGATGAGGCGCCTGGGTTGTGATTGCCCGGTCACCTGGCACCATCGGAGCAGGCACAGGTTTGGGGCGAGGGCATCATCAGATCCCTTCAGGAGGCTTGCGGGTGGCCCGCGGGCTCGAGGCCGAGGAGCCTGATGATGGCCGTGGCGATCTGTACAGCCGGCCGGTCGTCCGCCTCGATCTGGTGCACACGGGGCTCATCTTGCGGTATCTCCAGGTCACCGAACTGGCTGGCGAGCAACTGCTTGTTGAAGAAGTGCCCGGTCCTGGCCGCTAGCCTCGCCTCGCACTTTCCCTTGCTGATCACCAGGAAAACCAGCTGGACCTGCTCCCGCCCGGCGAGCAGTTCGTCCCGGTACCGGCGCTTGAGCGCCGAACCCGCGAGCACCGCCGACTGGCCGCTCGCGATGACGTCGTCCATCCAGGAAGTGATCGCGGCCAGCCACGGGCCGCGGTCATCGTCTGTCAATGCCAGGCCGGCCCGCATCTTGGCGACGCTGGCGGCCGGGTGGAACGAGTCGCCGTCAGCGAAGATCCAGCCAAGCCGGGTAGCCAGCACCTGGCCGACTGTGGTCTTGCCGCTACCGGCCACGCCGGCCACTACCACGATCATCGGACGTGAGCTTAACGTGCAAGGCTTTGCCTCAATGAGTCAGCCAGACGGAGCACGGCGCATGCCCACGGATAGCGCAGCTGAGACCGCTGCCACCGCGAGCGCGACTATCGAGACGGCAGGCGCCGAAACAGGCAGCGTGGATGCGCTCGTACTCTTTGGCGCGACCGGGGACTTGGCGAAGATCGAGACGTTTCCCGCCCTTGTCGGCCTGGTCGAACGCGGCGTGCTGAGGGTGCCGATCATCGGGGTGGCAAAGAGCGGCTGGAACCTGGATCAGTTCCGCGAATACGCGGTGGCGTCGCTGAAGCTCAACGCCATGGACCCGGCGAGCGCGGCAGCGACTGAGATGCTGAGGTTGCTCCGGTACGTCGACGGCGATCTCGACGACCAGGCAACGTATCACGCGATGTCGGCGGCCATGGGCGCCAGCCAGCGTCCCCTGTTCTATCTGGCAGTGCCACCACAGCTGTTCGGCAGGATCGCTGACGGAATCGCCGCTATCGGCCGAGCTCCGGGCGCCCGGGTGATGGTGGAGAAGCCCTTCGGCACCGACCTTGCCAGCGCCATCAAGCTAAACGAGACCATGCATCGGTACTTCCCGGAAGAATCCATCTACCGGGTTGATCACTGGCTCGGCCTCGAGCCGGTCGAGAACCTGCTATTTGTCCGCTTCGCTAACGCGATTTTCGAGCCGCTGCTCGGCCGCACGTACGTGGCCAGCATCCAGATAACGGTGGCCGAGGACTTCGACGTCGCTGACCGCGGAAGCTTCTACGACCAGACGGGCGCGATACGTGATGTCTTGCAGAACCACATACTTCAGGTGCTCGCCACGGTAATAGCCGACCCGCCGGACGGCCGCGGCCTGATGCAATGGCGCGAATCGAAGTCGCAAATCATTGGCGCGCTAGACCCGCTCAGCCCGCAGACCACCGTTCGCGGTCAGTACGCGGGCTACCTGGACGTCCCCGGCGTGGCGGCCGGCAGCACGACCGAGACCTTCGTGGCGATCAGGCTCAACGCACAATCGTGGCGCTGGGCGGACGTGCCGATCTTGATCCGGACCGGCAAATGCATGCCAGTGACGGCCACGGACGTCGTGATCCAGTTCCGCCAGCGGCCCCACGACGTATTCGGCCTTGGCGAGCTAGCAGCGGCTAACCAGATCCGGATCCGGATCAATCCTGACGACGAGCTCACGGTGACGGTTCTCGGCAAGCAGCCGGGCCCGAACCTGACGCCGCAGACACGCGAACTTGCGTTCACCGGCCCGACAGTGACCGAGATGATGCGGCCGTACGATCGGCTAATCGGCGCCGCAATGTCCGGCGAACGCTACTTTTTCGCCCGGCAGGAGACCGTCGAGGCGGCCTGGCGCGTGGTGCAGCCGGTGCTCGGCGACGTCGTCCCGGTAACGCAGTACGCCAGGGGCACCTGGGGACCGGCAGCAGCTGACGGGCTGCTACTGCCCGGCGAGACTTGGTACAACCCGGCGTAGGCAGACGAGGTCCGCAGCTATGACAAGGGCCGGGGATGGGCATGAATCCCCTCATGACAGGCGCAGTGATGATCCGGTGCCGGCCGACACAGGGCCGGCCGAAACCGAGCCCGACCCGCGGTTCACACTGGCGAACGAGCGCACGTTCCTGGCCTGGAGCCGGACCGCCCTTGCCCTTGTCGCTGCAGGCCTGGGGATCGTGCAGCTCCTGCCGCCCTTCCCCGGTGTCCCGGCAGGCCGCCATGTGGTGGGCGTGCCGCTCATCGTCCTTGGCGCTGTCATAGCCGTGGCTGCGTACGTGGACATGATGCGAAATCAGCGGGCGCTCCGGCGCAACCAGCCGCTGCCCAGGTCGGTGCTGCCCCGGCTGCTGGCTGCGACCATCGGCGGCGTCGCGACCGTGGCAGCGGTAGTCGTCCTGGTGTCGGCGACTAGGTAGCCCCCAATGTCGGCGAACCCGCAGCCACCGGTCATCGATCCAGCCAACCGGACCAGACTCGCATGGACGCGTACGGCAGTCGCCTTCGCAGCGCTCGGCGGGGCCATGCTGAAGCTCAGCCCGGTGGCGGGCCTCGTGGTCCTGGTGCTGAGCCTGCCAATCTGGGCGGTTACCTATCGGCGTCACGGCATGGAGGCGGCCGCCGCCTCGCCGCGCCGCCTGCGGCTTGTCACGGTGACCGTCGTCGTCGTCGCGTTCGCCGCGCTCGTCGTCGCGATCTTCGGCCATAGCCCCGACAGCCTGGGTCAGTTGCTCCGTGGCCGCTGACGCAAGGGGACGCGGTCTCGCCGTCAGCGCTACGAGGTTCCGGCTGCGCTGGCTGGCAAGCGTCGTGGCGGTCATGGCCCTGCTCACCGCGGGCTGGCCGCTGCTCAACTCCGCCGTAGCCAACCGGCAGCCGCTTCCTGGTGGCGCCAAGCTGACAATCGGCTCAGGAGCTTCGGGCTCGGCCATGGTCACGGTCGGCCCCGGCTGGTCCGTCCAGCCGGCGCAGAGTAACGGCACGCAGGAATACCGGCTCCGCAAGGCCGCCGTCGTCGTTGACATCAGGCACGTGTCGCTGGTCGACCGCTATCAAGTCCCAGGCCTCTGGGGTGGCATGCGACAGGTCCTCGCCGTAATCGACCCTGGGGCCCGGCTGAGCAAGCCGGTCAGCTTCACCGCTCCATATGAGTTGCCAGCCTTGACTGGCTGGATATCCAGCCGGCCACTGGTCGGCACCGTCACTATCGTCCCTGGTCCGGCCAGGGATTTCGCCATCGGCATGGTCGTGCTCGCGCCTCGCGGAACGAGCCGCGCGCTGCTCGCGGCCGCCCATCGGATAGTCATCTCCCTCATGTTCTCTGCGGCAAGCAAGTGATCTCAGCCAGACCGACCGCGCGGCGGATCACTTCAGGCCAGAGCATCCGCCTGGTCGAAGCGACGGCCGTGCTCGCGTGCGCGTTCGGGACAGCGGTGCTGAGCTGGCAGTTCTTCCGATTCCTTGTGGTGTTCCCGGCCCCGGCGCTGCTCGCCGCCGCCCTGGAGATTCCGCTGCTGCTCCTCGGCTTCGCGGTACTGCGACGCCTGCGGCCCGCGCGTCCGCCCGCGCTCGCCTGGTCCGCGGCGGCTCTCGTGTGGGGCGCGACCGCCGCCGCGGGGTGCGCACTGCTGGCGAACAGGGGCCTGATCGGCCTGTGGGCGAAAGGGGCTGGGACGCGGTTCGCCGCGGACTGGTCGGCCTCGCTCTCGGCCCCGCTGAACGAGGAGGTCCTGAAGGTCTGCGGCGTCGTCATGATCGTCCTGGCAGCGCCAGCGGTCATTCTGGGACCGCTGGATGGCCTGATTCTCGGCGGACTCGTCGGCCTCGGTTTCCAGGCGACCGAGAACGTGACGTACGGCCTGAACGGCATCGTGCTCTCCGGCGCCACCAACCCCGTGCAGGCCGTGGCCGACTCCTTCACGGTTCGCGTGGGCCTGACGGCCCTGGGCTCGCACTGGACGATGACGGCCATCGCCGGCGCCGGGGTCGGCTACCTCGTGGCGCGCCGTCGCGGCGCCGCCCACGGTGGCGTGCTGCCAGCGGCGGCGTGCCTGCTGACCGCCATGGCCATGCACCTGATCTTCGACGCGCCGCAGATCGCCGAGGTGGTCAAGGTCGGACTAAGCTTTGCCGCGTTTTGCGTGGTTTACCTGCTGCTGACCAACGCCTATGCGAGCCGTGCCCGCGATGCTCTCGCCCACCAGATAGCTGCCGGGACCATCTCGCGGCACGAAGCGGCCAGCCTGCTGAGCAGGCGCCGGCGCCGCCAGGAACTCGACCGGACCAGCGCAGCCGAACGGCAGCTGCTGGCGCGGCGGCAGGCCAGCCACCTGGCCGAGGTAGAGCGTGATGCCGCATAAGTGTCGGCCGCCGCCTATCAGTTTGCCAGGGGACTTGAGTCAGCCAGGGGCCTTTGAGTTACTGTCAAGAGCGGCGGCATGACGCACTGCAGCTAGCGAAAGGCCCTGATTGTCCTCGTCATGAGGTCTTCATGTTACGTGGGTAGACCTGTCGCCTGGCCGTTTCTAAGGGCGGACTTAATACGACTGCCGATTGGGGTACCTAGGTGCCGAGCCCGAGCACGCCAAGCTCGAAGTACTCGCAGTACTCGCAGTACTCGCGGTACAGGCCTGACACTAGATGGACGCCTCCAGGCGGCTCAGGCGGACACCGCCGCCCACATCGCAAGCCTCGGCCCCGCCGCAACTGGTGGCCGCACATACCGCGCCGGCCATGGTCGCGGATTATGGCGACCGCCATCATCCTGCTGCTGCTCCCTGTTTCCTGGTCGGTTGGGCACGCCATGACGATGCCAGGCGGCGGCTCCATGTCACAGCGACTAGCCGAGTGGGCGCGCGATCACTACCTCGGACCCGTCGTTACTTTCGGTGAGTGGCTGACCTATCAGCCGCCCAAGGTCGGGGGGAAGCCCTCGTTCGCGCTGACCGGTCCGTCGGCCGCGACTCCGAAGAAGCTGCACAAGGTCGTCACGTACCCGCCGCCTCAGCAGCTGACGTCCATGGCCGGCAAACCGCTAGCAGGTGAGGGCGCATGGCGAGTACTTGACACGGCACATGGGCAGCCTGCCATTTATGGCACGTATCTGCGGCCGAGCAGCGTCTACACGTCCTACGTGGCCGGCATCGTGTCGATGAATCAGAAGCTGGTGCGGTTCGAGCTCAGGCCGGGAGTAGAGGATCCAGGCCCAGGGAACTGGCACGCAATGTCCTACATCCCCGCTGGCCAGCGGCAGGGGCTGCTCGCGACGTTCAACAGCGGCTTCAAGATCAGCTCGTCGGGCGGCGGCTTCTTCCTGAACGGCGTGACCCGCGGGCTACTGACTCCCGGCGTTGCCTCGTTGGTGTACTACCGCGACGGGCACATAGCCATCGGCAACTGGGACGGGGCTGTGCGCATGACCC
>DATIOU010000066.1:0-9999 GCA_035472835.1 Streptosporangiaceae bacterium
GTGTACAAATGCCGGGCCTGCGGAGCTGAGCTCTTCCGCTCCAACGCGAAATTCCACTCGGGCTGCGGCTGGCCGAGCTTCTACCAGCCCACCGAGGATGACGCCGTGATCTTGCTCAAGGACCGGTCACTTGGCCGCGTCCGCACGGAGGTCAGGTGCGCGTCCTGCAACAGCCACCTCGGGCACGTGTTCGAGGGCGAAGGCTATGACGTCCCGACCGACCAGCGCTGGTGCATCAACTCGGTGTCTCTCACGCTCGACGGGGAGTGAGCGCCTCGCCGCCAGACGGCCGATCGGCGCTCAGGCTCATCCACTCTGGCGAGTTGTCGAGCGCCACCGCGCAGACGACCGGCATGATCAGGTCGGCCGCGATCTCCGGTGATCTGGTCGGCGCGCAGTCGCTGTGGATGGGCCGCACGGAGCTACCGCCGGGCGTGAGCTCGGGAGATCACCATCACGGTCACTCCGAGACCGGCATCTATGTCGTGACGGGCACGCCGGTCTTCGTCTACCGCGATCCGGACACCGGTGAGCTGGTCAGGCTGCAGACCCGTCCGGGCGACTACGTCTGGGTGCCGCCGCACGTGCCGCACCGCGAGGAGAATCCCGCACCGGGCGAGGCCGCGGTGGTCGTAATCGCCCGGTCGACGCAGGAGGCGATCGTCGTGAACGTCGCGGGTCTGTAGGAGCGTCAGCTCCATCATCACCAGTTACTCTTGCGCGCACGGGCCTCATACAGCAGCACGGACGCCGAGACCGCGACGTTGAGCGAATCGGCCGAGCCCAGCATTGGAATGCCGATGCGGCCGAAGCCGTAGTCATACCAGGGCCTGGAGATGCCATAACGCTCGCCGCCGACGACGAGTGCGGTCGGGCCCGAGTAGTCGGCCTGCCGGTAGCTCATGCTGTTATCGGTGTCAGCCAGATAGACCGTGACGTCGTTCCGCCGAAGCCACTCCACTGCGGCGCCGATCTCGGCGAATTCCAGTGACGGCACCTTCATGCTCATGCCCTGGCTGCTGCGCAGCACCTTGGGGTGAGTGAGCCTGGTTCGCTTGCTAGTCAGCACGAGGCAATCGGCCGCGCACGCGTCGAGGGTCCTGATGAGCGTGCCGAGGTTGCCGGGGATCTCCATCGCGTCGGCAACGAGGATCAGGCCATCGTCGGCCACCGCGACGTCGTCGGGCTGCCAGTCCGGCAGCTGAGCCACGCAGAGCAGGCCGTCGGGGTTCGGCCGCTCGGCGAGCCGCTCGAGCGTCTTCGCCGAGACCTGAAATGCCCGCCTAGCCCGCTGCCTGAGCTCGGCAGCGCGTACCGGCGCTTCGTCGGAGTACGCCGCCTCCGGGCTCCAGAGAAACGCGTCCACCGGCACGCCGGTCTGCAGGACCATCTTGATCTCATACAGGCCCTCGGCCACGAACGTGCGCCGCGGTATGCCGGTCTTGTTGCTCTGGATGTCGCGGATAAGGTCCGCAACGGGATGGCGCAGACCGATCTGCTGAAGGTCCATGACGGCGCTGGCCCGCGTGTCCGAGGTGGCCGGCCTACGGCCGCCGCTGGAGGATGTCAGGCCCCAGCTCGCTGAGGCGGGACGCACCGGCGAGTCGCATCGTCAGCTCGAAGTCGGTTCGAAGCGACCGCAGCACGTGCCTGACACCTGCTTCACCGCCGAGCGCAAGCCCGTACACGTAGGGCCGGCCGATGAGGACAGCCTGCGCGCCCAGCGCCAGGGCCTTCAGCATGTCGGCGCCACCGCGGACGCCGCTGTCGAACATGACGGCTAGCCGGGCGCCGACCGCCTGAGCGACGGCCGGCAGCGCGTCGAGGGCCGCGACGGCACCGTCCACCTGCCGGCCACCGTGGTTGGAGACGACGATGCCGTCCACGCCAGCGTCGGCGGCGCGCACTGCGTCGGCCGCGGACAGGATGCCCTTGAGCACGATCGGGCCGTTCCAGTGCTGCCGCAGGAATGGAATGTCGCCCCAGGTCAGTGACAGATCGCCGAACATCTGCACGTACCGGAGCACGGCGGAGTCCGGGTCGACGTCGATCGCGCTGGCGAGACCGGCCTGGAAGGCCGGGTCTGAGAGGTAGTTCTGGATGCCGACGCCCTGGATGAATGGCAGGTAGCCGTTATCCAGGTCGCGCGGGCGCCAGGCCAGGATGCGGGTGTCGAGCGTGACGACGAGCACGCTGTAGCCGGCGGCCTGGGCCCGGCCGAGGAAGCTCGCGGCCACGGCCCGGTCCTTCGGCCAGTACAGCTGGTACCAGCGCTGGCCGTCGCCGCTCGCGGCAGCGACATCCTCCATCGACGTTGTCGCAGCAGTGCTGAGGACCATCGGCACGCCAGCCGACGCGGCTGCCCGCGCGACCGCCGACTCGGCGTCCGGGTGCGTGATTCCCAGGACTCCGACGGGCGCCAGCAGGAATGGGACGGGGAGGTCGGCGCCGAGCACCGTCGTGCTGTACGACGGCGTGCTCACGTCGGTCAGCATCCGCGGCACGAGGCGCCAGCGGCCGAAGGCAGCCAGGTTCTCCCTGGCGGTTTCGCCAGACCCGGCCGCGCCCGCCACATAGTCGAAGGCGCGCGGCGCCATGACCGAGCGAGCCGCCTCTTCGAGCCGGCCGAGGTCGGTAGGCAGGTCAGGAACCACGCCGGTCAGGCCGGTCAGGTAGATCTCGTCCTGGTAGCTCTCCAGCGGACGGCGGGCTGGGTGGGGCGCAGAAGGCTGGCTCACATCGGGAAACTTACACGGCAGCTGAGGCGGAGCGCCCCCGGACGGGCTGCCGGGAGATACTGACGTATGGCCTCGTTCCGTGCCGAGCGTGCCCACGGCTTGCAGAACCTCGGCGAGAAACCCATCGTCAGCTGGATCCCGCTGGCCGACGTCCCTGACATGGTGGACGATGGCCAGATCCAGTGTGCCAGCACCGCGACGGCGCTGCTCTTGCCGGCGAGCTCCGAAGCGGGCGACGACCGCCCGGACCGCCCGGCTGGGTCGCGCGGCCGGTGACGGGCTCATCTCTCGGCCGCGGGACGACTCGTGCGGAGCAATCGGAGGTTCGGCTTGCCGAGCTTGTCGCCTCCCTGTCGCTCGGCATCGATCTGGGCTTCGGCCAGCCCATGGAGCACGTTCTGCGGCAATGCCTGATCGCCCTGCGGATCGCAGAGCGGATCGGGCTCGACGCTGAGGCGCGGGCCGTCGTGTACTACACGGCCCTGCTGGTCAACGTCGGCTGCCACGTCGACGCGCACGAGCAAGCGAAGTGGTTCGGCGATGACATCGGGCTCAAATCGCTGAAGTACGAGCACGATCCAGTTGGCCTCGCCCCGCTAGCCGCATCTCTTCGGCGTCTCGGCCGCGGTCATCCGCCTCTGCACAGATTCCGTATCGGGCTGGAGTTCGCCGTGTCTGGCTTCCGCGACCTGGACGGGATGATCGCCGGGCATGCCGAGCTCGCGCGCTCGCTGGCAACTGAGATCGGGCTGCCAGCCGATGTACAGGCAGCGATCGGAGCTTCGTATGAGCGATGGGACGGCCGCGGCTGGCCAGGCAAGCTCCGCGCCACCGCGATTCCGCTGGCGTCGCGCCTCGCCCAGATTGCCGAGTACATCGAGGTGGCGCACCGGATCGGCGGCGAGGACGCGGCTGTCGCACTGGCTCGCAAGCGCCACGGCGCCCAGTTCGACCCGGATCTCGCCGATCTGATCGCCACTGACCCAGGCGGGATCCTCGGCAAGCTCAGTGGCTCCGATACATGGGACGCTGTCATCGGTGCCGAGCCAGCGCTCAGCCGGAAACTGTCGGGCGACCAGCTCGACGCCGCGCTCCTCGGCGTCGCCAATTTCGTGGACCTGAAGTCGCCGTACATGCTCGGCCACGCGAGCGCGGTCGCCGCCCTAGCCGGCACGGCCGGCGAGTTGCTCGGCCTGCCAGCGGGCGAGGTGGCAACAGTGCGCCGCGCCAGCCTGGTAAGCGGTTTTGGCAGACTCGGCATCTCGAATTCGATCTGGGATAAGCCGGGTCCGCTCGGCGCCGGCGAGCGGGAGCGGGTGCGCATGCAGCCGTACCTGACCGAGCGGATGCTCCAGCAGTCCAGCTGGCTGGCGCCGCTTGGCGCGGTAGCCGTGCAGCTGCGCGAGCGGATGGACGGCTCGGGGTATCCGCGGGGCCTGTCGGGGAGCGCCATCTCGGTCGCCGGCCGGGTACTCGGCGCGGCCGACGCTTACCAGTCCATGCGCGAGCCGCGACCCTACCGGGACGCGCTCTCCTCCGGCCAGGCCGCCGCCGAGCTCAGGGCCGATGCCACGGCGGGCAGGCTCGCTACCGACGCGGTGGAGTCGGTGCTCTCGGCCGCCGGCCACCCGGCCGCGCGCCGAGCGGGTCATCCGGCCGGCCTCACGGCGCGCGAGGTCGATGTACTCCGGCTGCTAGCAAGGGGGATGTCGAGTCGGCAGATCGCGGACCGGCTCGTCATCTCGCCGAAGACGGCGCGCAATCACGTCGAGCACATCTACGTTAAGATCGGTGCCTCAAGCCGGGTCACCGCCAGCCTGTTCGCGGTGCGTCACGGGCTGTTGCCCGATCTGGCCTAGCCACGTTCCAAAAGATGAGGCAACTGCCCCATGCACTGAGGGCCACCTGGTCGTTAGCTTCAACGCACAAGCGCAAACGACAAGCAGGAGGAGCGCACAATGCCCGCACTCTCCAAGGAAACGGCGCCCACCGTCGCGGACTTCGGCAAAGCCCTTGGCCAGGGTGGCGACTTGGCCGGCTACACGGCCGAATTCGTCACCATCAGGGAGAGCCACTCGCTGGCGGATGTACTGAAAGGCCTGCCCGGCGATAGCTGCCAGTGCCCGCACTGGGGGTACATGCTGACCGGTCAGATCACCGTCAGTTATGGCGATCACCAGGAGACTTACAAGGCCGGGGACGCCTACTACATGCCGCCGGGGCATGTGCCTACTGCAGTAGCGGGCAGTGAGTTCCTCCAGTTCAGCCCCACCGACGAACTGGCCGTCACGCTCGCAGCGATACAGGCGAACGCTGCAGCGCTCCAGTCCAGCTGAGCACTCCGTCTGCTCCGCCGGCCAGGCGGGCAGAATGGCTCTCATGCCCCAGTCGAACGACCAGGCCGCCGCGCTGCTCGACGAGTACGCCGATCTCGTGGCGCTGACCGGCGGCGATCCTTTCCGCGCCAGGGTCTACACCAAGGCGGCCAGGGCGATCGGCGCACATCCGCATGATGTGGCCGGCCTGCCGCTGTCCGCGCTGTTGGGCATACCCGGTGTTGGCAAGTCGATCGCCGCCAAGGTCGTCGAGATCACCGGCACCGGGACGTTCGCCGAACTGGAAGACCTCCGTGCCGACATCCCAGATGGCGTCAGGCAGCTCACCCGGATTCCGGCGCTCGGGCCGCGCCGGGCCCTCCAGCTCTACCGCGAGCTGTCCGTCAGCTCGCCGGACGAGCTGCGCACTGCGATCGCGGCCGGGCGGCTGAACGACCTGCGCGGCTTCGGGCCGAAGAGCGCCGGAAAGCTGGTGCGCGGCCTCGACCTGCTGGCCACCACCGCGACCAGGGTTCTGCTCAATGTGGCGGCCGAGACCGCCGCCGCGGTGATCGACGTGGTCGGCCCCGTTCCCGGTTGCGAGCGTATTGCCACGGCTGGATCGCTGCGCCGCGCGGCCGAGTCGATCGGCGATGTCGACGTGCTCGCCGCCGCGGCCGACAGCACGCCGCTGATGATGGCGCTGCGGGCAATGCCAGAAGCGGCCGAGGTCATTGGGTCAGGCCCGGCGAAGACGTCGATCAGGACGGTCGCCGGCCTTCAGGTTGACCTGCGCGTCGTGCCGCCGGATTGCTGGGGCGCGGCGCTGCAGTACTTCACCGGTTCGCAGCGGCACAACGTCGCGCTCCGCGAGCTGGCTGTGCGCAGCAAGCTGAAGCTGTCGGAGTACGGCCTGTTCGACGTCGAGTCGGGCGAGCTCATCGTCTCTCGCACCGAGGAGGAGGTGTACGAGCGCCTCGGCCTGGCCTGGATCCCCCCTGTGCTCCGGGAGGACACCGGCGAGGTCGCGGCGGCTCGGCGCGGGGAGCTTCCAGTGCTCGTCGGGGAAGCCGACGTGCGCGGCGACCTGCACACTCACACCAACCTCACCGACGGCGTCGCGACGCTGGCCGAGATGGTGGCCGCGGCGACAGCGCGCGGATTCGAGTACTACGCGATCACCGATCACGCTCCCAATCTCGTCATGCAGCGAATGACCGACGAGAAGATGCTGGCCCAGCGCCAGCAGGTTCGCGAACTAGGCCGTCAGCTCGCCGGCCAGTCGCCCCACCGCACGTCGATGACGCTCCTGCACGGCACAGAACTCAACATCGGGCCGGACGGCAGCGTCGACTGGCCCGCCGAGTTCCTGGCTGGCTTTGACATCTGCGTAGCGTCTGTCCACTCGCACTTCGATATGCCGCGGCGGGAGATGACGCGGCGGTTCATCGCCGCCTGCGAGAACCCTTACGTCAACGTCATCGGCCACCCGCTGACCCGAAAGATCGGCCGGCGGCCACCAGTCGACGTGGATCTGCCAGAGCTGTTCCGGACGTGTGCGCGGACTGGCACGGCGCTGGAAGTCAATGCGCACCCAGCCCGTCTGGACTTGCCGTCCGCGCACATCAAAGTGGCTCGTGACGCCGGCGTGAAGTTCGCTATCGACAGCGACGCGCACTCCCTGCGCGACCTGGACTATCTGAAGTACGGGGTTGCCACCGCGCAGCGCGGCTGGCTCACGGCCGACGACGTCGTGAACACGTGGCCGCTGCCGCGACTAACCGAGTTCCTGGGCAAGGGCAGCGTCCGGACCGGCGCCGGCCGGTCAGGGAAGTGACGCGATCAGCTCGTCGACGGGCTTACGGCGGCCGGTGAAGAACGGGATCTCCACCCTGGTGTGCCGGCGCGCGCGAGCGCCGCGCAGGTGCCGCATCAGGTCGACGATCCGGTGCAGCTCGTCGGCCTCGAACGCCAGCATCCACTCGTAGTCGTTGAGCGAGAAGCAGGCCACGGTGTTGGCCCGTACGTCCGGGTAGTCCCGCGCCATCCTGCCGTGCTCGGCCAGTAGCTCCCGGCGCTCGGCGTCGTCGAGCAGGTACCACTCGTAAGATCGCACGAACGGATAAACGCTCACGTAGTTCTTCGGGTCCTCGCCGGCCAGGAACGCGGGGATGTGGCTCTTGTTGAACTCGGCCGGCCGGTGCAAGGCCATCGCCGACCAGACCGGTTCGCTGGCCCGGCCGAGAGCGGTCCGGCGGAACCTGGCGTACATCTCCTGGAGGTCGTGTGCTGTCGGCGCCACCCACCAGAACATGTAGTCGGCGTCGGCGCGCATGCCCTGGATGTCGTAGCAGCCGCGGGTCACGATCCCCTTGCCGGCGGCCTGCTGACACAGATCGGTCACCTCGGCGGCCAGGCCCACGCGGCCGCGTCCGGCTGCGGCGGCGTCGATAGCATCCGGCCCGTCGACCCGGAAGACGGACCACATGACGTACCGGGTCAGCTCGTTGAGGTCACGTGCCTTGGGGCGGGCCGCGGCCTGCCCGGCATCCTGGTTCCCGGCCATACCCCATGTCTACCAGAGCCAAGTCGCGCCACGGCTGCCGCTGGTTGCTGTGGCGCTACGCGGCGGACCAGAGCACGTGCCGGACGTTGAGCCGACTGCCGGTCCGGAGGATGGCGCTCCGCCACTGTGGCCGCTTGCTCAGTTAAAGTGATATCACTAAGCTAGAAACGTGGTATCAGCCACATCACGTGGAGGTGGGTCAGATGGCGGCACAGGTTCTCGTCGCGGAAGCCAATCAGTCCCCCGGTGTGCCAGTCAATGAGCAGGCGGCGCGGTTTACGTCCGGCCTGCGGATGCTGGTGCTCGGAATCGTCATCCTGCTGGCAGGGATCGCCCTGGCCCTGACAGCTGGTCACCTGTCGCATCCGGCAGCCATCACGGTGGTGATCATCGACATTTTCGTGTTCCTCGCCGGAGTCCTAGTGCTGCGCGGCCTGACTGCGGTCGTGCCGGGCCAGGCGCGCGTCGTCCAGCTATTCGGGCGGTACCGCGGCACCATTCGCGAGTCGGGTCTCCAGTGGGTCAACCCGTTCACCGAGCGCATCAAGGTCTCGACCCGGATCCGGAACCAGGAGTCGGCGCAGGCCAAGGTCAACGACGCTGACGGCAACCCGATCGAGATTGCGGCCGTGATCGTCTGGCAGGTCCAGGACACCGCCAAGGCGATCTATTCGGTGGACGCGTACACGCAGTTCGTGGCCATCCAGACCGAGACGGCCGTCCGGCACATCGCGTCCAGCTACCCCTACGACAACCGGGGATCCGGCGCCCTATCGCTTCGTGACAACGCCGAGGAGATCACCGAGCGTTTGTCGGCCGAGCTGCAGGACCGGGTGAAGTCCGCTGGCGTGCACATCATCGAGTCGCGTTTGACCCGGCTGTCATACGCTCCGGAGATCGCCCAGGCCATGCTGCGCACACAGCAGGCCAGTGCCGTGGTCGGAGCGCGGAAGGTCATCGTCGAGGGGGCCGTTGGCATGGTCAAGCTCGCGCTGGAGCGGCTCGAGGGCGAAGGCGTCGTTGAGCTAGACGAAGAGCGCAAGGCCGCCATGGTGTCCAACCTGCTTGTCGTGCTCTGCAGCGAGCAGGCAACGCAGCAGGTCGTCAACACCGGTTCCCTGTACCAGTGACGATCTCTTCAGCGGCGCCATGACTGAGCGCAAGGGCATCCTGCTACGGCTGGATCCCGCCGTCTATGAGGCACTCGCCAGGTGGGCTAACGACGAGCTGCGCAGCGCGAACGCCCAGATCGAGTTCCTGCTGCGGCGCGCGCTAGCGGACGCAGGGCGGCTGCCGCGCAACGCCGGCCAGATGCGCGGCCCTGGCCGGCCGCGCAGCAAGGCCGCGGACTAGCTCGGCACGGGCCCGTCTTAGTCGTCTATCGCAGCCAGCGCGACAGCCTCCATCTCCACGAGCTGGCCAGCGTAGCCGAGCACACTCACGCCAGTCAGCGTTTGCAAAGGGTCATGCTTTCTCGCGCGGGCCTAGGCTCTAGCGTCGCCCGACGTGACCGCTGTACTCGGTCTAGGTATCGGTCTCGGTCGCCGAGAGGCCGCGAAGGAGCCGCGCGCGAGTAACCGCCGATATGCACGCACGTCGGCTGGGTCCCGGCCAAGGCATTTGTCCTCCAGAACTGGGCATTCTGCGCATCAGCGGGACGGGCGCTGAGCCAACCCGGCGTCCTAACAGCCGTGGGGCAGCGCTTGTCCGGCCGCGGCGCAGCGCACGAGAGGGCGAGATCGATGGGCCTCAGCTGATGTTGCGGTCGGCGGCGTCCGGGTATCTCACCCTCGCGCACGGCTGGCTCTGCCCGTAGCTGGCCAGCTGGCCCGGATTCAGGGAGCGGCAGGCTGGGAGGCGGCGCTGTGGTCGATGGCGCTGATGAGCGCCTCGGTTGTGGTATTGAACGGCTCGGTGCTGCGGGCGGCGCGGCTCAGGATTAGCGCGCCTTCGAGCGCCGACATGGTCAGGCCGGCGAGGACCGCGGCGCGCTCGGGGGCGAGGCCCAGCGGTTCGAAGGAGGAAACCAGCGCGGCCCGCCACCGCGCGAACACGCTGTCGAACTCGGTGCTGAACTCCTCGTTGCCGGGGGCGAGCTCCAGGACCATGGTGGCGATCGGGCAGCCGCTCTGGTAGCCGGAGCGTTCAAAGCGGCTGGCGAAGATCTGGGCCAGCGCGCGGACAAGCGACCCGGGGTTCTCGGCGTGGCGCGCGGCCTCGCCGACCATCTCCTCGACCTCGTCACCGGCCCTGGCGATGGCTTCGCGGGCGAGTTCCTGCTTGCCGCCGGGGAAGTGGAAGTAGATCGATCCGCGGGGCGCGCCGCTGTCGCGGACCACGTCGGAGAAGGCGGTGGCGTTGTAGCCGCGCTGGCGGAACA
>DATIOU010000067.1:0-12130 GCA_035472835.1 Streptosporangiaceae bacterium
GGGCGCCGGCCTCGAGCAGCACCTTCTCCAGGGCACGGGCGTTGCGCTGGACGCCAGGCACGCCCGGCCAGTCGGTGCCGAACAGCATCTTGGCGGCCAGCCGGGCCAGGGACTTCCCGTAGTAGTCGGGCAACCGCGACGGCGGCAGGCCCGACACCTCGAGCCAGGCGTTAGGGCGCATCAGGGCGAGGAACGCCGCCTGGTCGTACCACCAGCCGCGGCCGCCGTGCGCCAGCACCACGGTTAGGTCCGGGAAATCCCGGCCCACCGGGTCGAGCAAGACAGGCGCGCCGAAGGCGTTGACCGACCCCGAGAACGTCGAGGTGCCGCAGTGGACGATGACCGGTAGACCCCGTTCCTCACACCAGGAGTACGCCGGATAGAGCATGCGGTCCGCTGGCTCGAACCCGCCGTGCACCGGATGGATCTTGCAGGCGACCGCGCCGAGGCTCACCTGCCTGGCCAGTTCCGACTTGACGGGATAGTGCAGGTGCGGGTTGATGTTGGCGACCGGGTGGAAGCGCGCCGGATTCTGGGCCACGAGCGGCAGCACGTCCTCGATCGGCTGAATGCCGGTCGCCTTCGGGCTGTTCTCGCTGAACAGCAGGACGTGATCGGCGCCTTCGGCCGCGAAGTACGCGTCGAGCGCAGGCGGCACCGGAACGCCGTCGGCATCGTAGAGCTCGCCTCTGGGGACACCGCTGCCGAACGCCGTGAACCAGTCGTGCCAGTCCCGCGACAGCGTCGGCAGCCTCGCCACATGCGTGTGGGCGTCTACCAGCAGCCGGCCGTCGAGCACTGCGGCACCTCCGCCTGGCGGGCCTTAGGCCCGGCCGGGTGGCCGGGCCAGGCCTCAGGATGACACGGAGGGCTGTTGCTGTCAGCGGCGACGCGGGCCGCCTGGCGGGCGCGTCTCGGTCTGGTTCGGGTCGGGCAGTCGCTCGGGCCGCAGCCCGAAGAACATGCCGAACATGACGCCGAGGTCGAGTATCGCGATCAGGCCGCCGATGTATGGCCCCGGACCGCCGAGCCAGGCCAGGTACCCGCAGAACGACAGCACGATAATCAGCGCGCCGAGCGCTCGCGGGCGGCCCGACTGGGCCAGCCGCTCGGGGACTTCATACGGTGCCCGGTCGACGTAGTTCGCCGTGGCCGCTTTGTCCTTGGCGATCTTCAGCCACAGGTCGTACATCTCCGGGGCTTGCTCGCGCAGCGCGATCGCCTGCGAGACCGACGGAATCTCGGCCTGCTGGGCAAGGCCGTCGGCCGCCCGGCTGTCGGCGGCCCGGCTGTCGGCGGCCCGGCTGTCGGCCACCTTGTTACCGATCCGGTCGACGACCGCCTCGGCTATCTCGGCGGCGCCGGATTCTGGCTGCTTGGGGGACTGCGCCTGTCCCGGCTGACTACTCTGGTCCTGCGGGCCAGCTGGGAAGGGCGTGGGCGCGCGGTCACTGTTGGTCATGCGAGTAACGTCTCACCGCTCTCATCACGCGCACGACCAGCCGCCTCACGGTGCGCGGCCATGATCGTGCTCATCGCCGACACGAACGGATCATCGTGATCCTCCGGGCGCGGCGGACTGGGCGGAAGAACTGGACGCATCGTGCGGTAGACCGTCATACCGGTCAGGTCGAATATCGCCGCGACTCCCATGGCGATGGAGAGGACCCGCCGAGCCGACCTGACCCTGAACATGTGACATTCGTGCCCGTAGTGTTACCAGGCAAACACCGAGCGTGCACATACCGTCATCAAGGTGGCTTGCCCCGCGTACGCGCACTTCTTGGTCGGCGGCCGGTGCTCAGCAGACTCTGGCGCGGGGTCAGCCGGACGCGACCAGATCGCTGGTTGTACGCGGGGGCTCTAGACTGACCTCCTCCGCCGGAGTGCCCGTCACGGCGCCTCGGCCATGCCACGATCCTGTACGCGACAAAGAGGCTTTTACCCATGCGCTGGTCACAGCTGCACATCCCGACCTTGCGAGATGACCCTGCGGACGCCGACGCGGCGAGCCACCGGCTGTTGGTGCGAGCCGGGTTCATCCGCCAGCTGATGGCAGGTCACTACTCAATGCTGCCGCTCGGCATGCGGGTCAGGGCCAAGATCATGGCCGTTATCCGCGATGAGATGAACGCGATCGGGGCGCAGGAATTCCTGCTGCCGGCCATGCACCCGGCCCAGATCTGGGAACGCAGCGGCCGGCTGTCGATCATCGGCGAAGAGATGTTCCGGCTCAAGGATCGCAAGGGCGCTGACCTGGTCCTCGGGTTTACCCACGAGGAAATCTTCACCACGCTGGCGCAGGAGCTGTCGTCGTACCGCGAGCTGCCGCAGTTCTGGTACCAGATTCAGACCAAGTTCCGCGACGAGCCGCGGCCGAAGAGCGGCCTAATCCGGGTGCGCGAGTTCACCATGAAGGACTCCTATAGCTTCGACGTCGACGAGGCCGGGCTCGACAAGTCCTTCGACGCGCACCGGGGCGCGTACGAACGGATCTTCGCCAGGCTAGGCATACCGGCCATCCCGGTAGAGGCCTCGAACGGCACGATGGGCGGCTCGGACTCGATCGAGTTCATGTGCCCGTCGGAGGCCGGCGAGGACCTAGTTGCGACGTGCCCTAACTGTGACTACGCGGCGAACCTGGAGAAGGCCACCTCTCAGCTCGCCGCGATCGAGGACGAGCCGGGACCGGCGGCACCGGAGCGGCTCGACACGCCTGGCGTGCGCACGATCGAGGATCTCGCGGTCAGGTACGGCCTCGCCGCGGACCGGCAGATCAAGACCCTGGTGCAGGTGATCAACGGCAAGCTGACGCTCGTGCTTCTGCGCGGCGACCACCCGCTGGCCGATCAGAAGCTGATCGACGCGACCGGGACGCCAGATATCAGGCCCGCGCAGCCAGACGAGATCCAGGCCGCGCTCGGCGCACTGCCTGGCAGCCTCGGCGCCGTTGGCGTCACCGCGCTTCCCGTCATCGCCGACCTGGCACTGCGCGGTCGCCGGAACATGGCCACCGGCGCGAACATCGACGACGTCCACCTCACCGGTGTCGATGTCGACCGCGACATTCCCGCGGGCGTCTGGGCGGACCTGCGGGAGGTGTCGGCCGGCGAACCGTGCCCGCGCTGCGGCACTCCGCTGGAGCTGGTGCAGGCGATCGAGGTGGGCCACATCTTCAAGCTGGGTCGGAGGTTCACGACGGCCCTCGGCGCGTCGGTGCTCGGGCCGGACGGCGCGGCCATCATTCCGATCATGGGCAGCTACGGCATCGGGGTCGAGCGCGCGATGGCCGCGATCGCCGAGGTGCACCACGATGACGTCGGCCTGCAGTGGCCGGTTCAGGTCGCGCCGGCCGAGGTCAACGTGATCATGGTGGCGGCCAAGGACGAGGCGGTGCGGGTGGCCGCTGAGGGGATCTACGCCGCGCTGCAGGCGGCCGGGCACGACGTCATGCTCGACGACAGAGACGAGCGGCCGGGCGTGAAGTTCAAGGACGCCGAGCTGACCGGGATCCCGTTCCGCATTAGCGTCGGTAGCCGCGATCTGGCCGAGGGGATGGTCGAGGTCGTCAGCCGCGAGACCGGCGAACGCGAGCGCGTGCCGGTCGACCAGGTAGTCAAGCACGTGCAGGACTTGCTGCCGCCCGGGCGTTAAACCGCGAGAGTCAGCTCCCCCTATGCGGCGCTAGCGACCAGGCGCATGCCAGTTTCGCCCCGGCATGAGCTGGCCAGCTGGAACAGCGGATCGCCGGCACCGACGAGCCGCTCGCTCTGGCTGGCCAGCTCGGCCCACTCAGTAGGGGCAGCCGTGAGGACATCATCTGTCGAGCCATAGCCCGCCTGAACGATCCGCTCATTGTGGCTGGACAGCTCGGTCCACCTACCGTCGCTGCTCGACATGCGTGCTCCCGTCTACTGCGCCTGGCGATCGCCCCTGCGACACCGCCTGGCCCCTCACTTGTTAGACACGTCGAGAGGGTCATTTGGTTAGCTACGAAGCGGTAACAAGTGCATAACACCCGCAGCAGACGGCGAATCCTAGATCTTGGTCCAGGCCTCCGTCAGGACGTTGCGCAGAATCTGCTCCATCTCGTCGAAGTGTTCCTGCGTGCATGTCAGCGGCGGCGAGAGCTGAATGACCGGGTCGCCGCGGTCGTCCGCGCGGCAGACGAGGCCGGCGTCGAAGAGCGCGTGTGAGAGGAAACCGCGAAGCAGCCGCTCCGACTCGTCGTCGTCGAAGGTCTCCCTGGTCGCCTTGTCTTTGACCAGCTCGATGCCGTAGAAGTAGCCGTCGCCCCGGACGTCGCCGACGATCGGCAGGTCGTTGAGCTTCGCGAGCGTCGCGCGGAACGCGCCCTCGTTGGCTCGCACGTTGCCGAGCAGGTCCTCCTTCTCGAACACGTCGAGGTTCGCCATGGCGACCGCGCAGGACACCGGATGCCCGGCGAACGTGACGCCGTGCAGGAACGTCGACTGTCCCGCGCCGAACGGCTCCATCAGCTGGTCGGTGACCAGCATGCCGCCCAGCGGAGCGTACCCAGAGGTGACGCCCTTAGCGAACGTGATGATGTCCGGCTTGTAGCCGTACCGGTCCGAGCCGAAGTAATAGCCGAGCCGGCCGAACGCGCAGATGACCTCGTCCGACACCAGCAGCACACCGTGCTTGTCGCAGATCTGGCGCACCCGCTGGAAGTATCCGGGCGGCGGCGGGAAGCAGCCGCCGGAATTCTGGACCGGCTCGACGAAGACAGCCGCGACGGACTCAGGCCCCTCGCGCAGGATGGCCCGCTCGATCTCGTCGGCCGCCCACACGCCGAACTCGGTCAGGTCGTCCGCGACGAACTCGGGCGCGCGATAGAAGTTTGTGTTCGGGACCCGGACACCCCCCGGCGGCAGCGGCTCGAAGGGCTCCTTGATGCCCGGCAGCCCGGTGATCGCCAGCGCGCCCATCGACGTGCCGTGGTAGGCGATGGACCGGCTCAGAACCTTGTACCGATCGGGCTGCCCGATGGCCTTGAAGTACTGCTTGGCCAGCTTCCACGCCGACTCGACGGCCTCAGATCCGCTCGTCGTGAAGAAGACCCGGTTCAGGTCGCCGGGGGCCATGGCGGCCAGCCGGTCCGCGAGCTCGATGGCCTGCGGGTGGGCGTACGACCACAGCGGGAAGTACGCCAGCTCGCTCGCCTGCCGCGCGCCGGCCTCGGCCACTTCTTTCCGGCCGTGGCCGATCTGGCTCACGAACAGTCCGGCCAGTCCGTCCAGGTACCGCTTGCCGTTCTGGTCGTAGACGTACTGGCCTTCACCGCGCACTATGACCGGAACATCGCTGTCGACGAAAGACGACATCCTCGTGAAGTGGAGCCAGAGATGGCGCTTGGCCTTCTCCTGGAGGGCTGCGATCTCGTCCTTGCCGTATGCGGTACTCATCTGGTCCCCCAGCTGTAGGTCTGCTTGCACAGTTTCAGGTAAACAAACGTCTCAGTCGTCGTGACGCTCGGGATGGCGCGAATCCGGCTGAGGATCTCCAGAAGCTGATCGTCGTCCTCGCACACCACCTCGATCAGGATGTCGAACGAGCCGGCGGTGATGACGACATAGTCGATCTCCTCCATACCCGCCAGGTGTCCCGCAACCCGCTCCAGGTCACCGCCGCACCGGATGCCGACCATCGTCTGACGCGGGAAGCCGAGTGACATCGGGTCGGTAACAGCGACGATCTGCATGGCGCCGACCTCGATCAGCCGCTGCACGCGCTGCCGCACGGCCGCCTCGGAGAGGCCGACGGCCTTGCCGATGGCCGCGTACGACCGCCTGCCGTCCTGCTGGAGCTGCTCGATGATCTGCTTCGACAGGCCGTCGAGGACGATGCGGCTCTCTGTCTCGCGGCCGCCTGCCGCGGCGCGACTGCGTGATCCCGTGGTGATCGGTGTCACGGGCGTGTGCGCCATGAGATCAGCCTCCTTCCCCGACACCTATGCTGGCATCCTACCGGCCGATGTCAACTGATTCCGTAGGCGTCAGAGCAAAGTGTTACTGATTCACTTGTGCAAACTGCCCTTCTCTGTCAAGGTCGTATCCGAGCATCACGCACCGGGAGGGAACGTGCTGGACGGAGCTGTGCCTAGCCCTGGGCAGTCAGGCAGCGGGAGTGAGGCCAGCAGGCAGGTGCTCGCGAACTTCGTCGGCGGCCGATACGTCCCCGCCCAAAACGGCCAGACAAGCGCCGTCGTCGACCCGAGCACGGGTGAGGCCTACCTGGAGGCGCCCGTATCAGGCCCGGCCGACGTGGACGCCGCGCTGCGCGCGGCCGCGCAGGCGTTCGAGACGTGGCGCGACGCCACTCCGGCCGAGCGCAGCCTCGCCCTCCTCAGGTTCGCGGACGCCGTCGAGGCGAGGACTGAGGACCTGGTCGAGGCCGAGTCGCGGAACACCGGCAAGCCCGTGAGCATGACCAGGACCGACGAGGTCCCGCCGCTGGCCGATGAGCTCAGGTTCTTCGCCGGCGCGGCCCGTCAGCTCGAAGGCAAGTCGGCCGGCGAGTACCTGCGCGGTCACACCTCGATGATCAGGCGCGAGCCAATCGGCGTCTGCGCCCAGGTGGCGCCGTGGAACTACCCCATGATGATGGCGGTGTGGAAGTTCGCTCCCGCGCTGGCCGCGGGCAACACCGTCGTGCTGAAGCCATCGGACACCACGCCCGTGTCGACGCTGCTGCTGGCCGAGATTGCGGCCGAGTTCCTCCCGCCTGGTGTGCTGAACGTGATCTGCGGTGACCGGGACACCGGCCGGGCCCTGGTCGCACACGAGATACCGCAGATGGTGTCCATCACCGGCTCGGTCCGCGCCGGAATGGAGGTGGCGCAGGCGGCCGCGGCCGGACTCAAGCGCGTTCACCTCGAGCTGGGTGGCAAGGCCCCGGTAGTCGTGTTCGACGACGCCGACGTGGAGCTGGCGGTGCAGGGCATCACGGACGCCGGCTACTACAACGCCGGGCAGGACTGTACGGCAGCTACCAGGGTGCTGGCGGGACCCAGGGTCAGCACCGATCTCACCGACGCCCTGGTGGAGCGCGCCGCCACCGTGCGCACGGGCGGACGCGAGGACACGGAGGCGTACTTCGGGCCGCTGAATAACCCGGTTCAGCTAGCTCGCGTCGAGGGTTTCCTCGAGCGCGCTCCGGAGCACGCGACGATCGCGACGGGCGGTAACCGGGTCGGCGAGCGCGGCTACTGCTTCGCCCCGACGGTCGTGACCGGACTGCGGCAAGACGACGAGATGATCCAGGACGAGGTATTCGGCCCGGTGATTACAGTGCAGCGGTTCAGCTCCGAAGAGGAGGCGCTGCGCTGGGCAAACGGGGTCAAGTACGGGCTCGCGGCGAGTGTATGGACCCGCGACCACGGCCGGGCGATGCGGGCGGCGCGAGCACTCGACTTCGGTGCCGTGTGGATCAACACCCATATCCCGTTCGTGTCCGAGATGCCGCACGGCGGGTTCAAGCACTCGGGCTACGGCAAGGACCTGTCGGGCTACGGGTTCGATGACTACACCCGCATCAAGCACGTGATGAGCAATATCGAGGCCTGACGGCCACAACGGGTCGAATTTAGTCGCAAAGTCCGGGTGCGGTGGTCCCGAATTCTGCGACGATCGGGTAGCCGACCTGCGGAAACAAGGTCGGTCCGAACAGGAGGCCCCCCATGACGCAGCGAGGGCATCGTGAGCTGCGCCCCGCCCGCGACGGCGACCCAGCGCCGATCGACCCGGCCCTCTGGCGCGGGCTGACAAGCGGGCGGGTGTCGCGCCGCAGCGTACTGCGAGCCACCGGGCTTGGCGCGGGCGCCGCCGCGGTGGCCGGCGGCGCCGGGCTGTCGGGCCTGCTGGCGGGTTGCGGCACTGGCACGCCTGCGGCGGCGCAGACGGACACGATAGGCAGCGCCGCCTGGTGGAGCCAGCAGCGGCTCCATCACACGGTGAACTTTGCCAACTGGCCGGACTACATCGACGTCCTGAGCGGCAAGCATCCGACCCTTCAGCACTTCACGTCCCTCACCGGCATCACTGTCAACTACTCAGAGCCGGTCAGCGACAACGTGACGTTCTACAACACGATCAAACCCTCGCTCAGGCGCAAGCAGAACACTGGCTACGACATCATCGTGACGACCACCAACAGCCCGGCGCTCGGCGAGCTGATCACCAATGGCTGGCTGACGCCGCTCGATCAGAGCATGATGTCCAACTTCCGCACGTACGCGAGCCGGCTCGCTGAGAACCCGCCCTGGGACCCCGGCAACGTATACACGATGACGTGGCAGTCGGGCTGGACCGCGATCGGATACAACTCCAAGGTGATCCCGAACCCTGGCGCGAGCGTAGGGATCTTGTTCGACAAGAGGTACGCCGGCCGCGTCGGCATGCTGTCCGACACGCAGGAACTCGGCAGCATCGGCCTGCTGGCCATTGGCGTAGACCCCGCGACGTCAACCGAGGCGGACTGGCGGAAGGCGGCCGCGTTCCTGCAGAAGCAAAAGAGCGACGGCATTGTCCGCGGCTACTACGACCAGAGCTACATAGACAAGCTCAAGAGCGGCGAGATCATCGTCTCACAGGCCTACTCCGGTGACATCTTCCAGGCCAACTTGCAGGCGCAGTATCAGGCCCTGCAGCTAGTCATGCCGGTCGAAGGCGCGATGTTCTGGACCGACAACATGTGCATTCCGCTCCACGCAAAGAATCCCAGGGATGCCATGGTGCTGATGGACTACTTCTACCAGCCCGGGATCGAAGCGGTCGTCGAGTACTACAACGACTACGTCTGCCCGGTTCCGAGGGCTCGGCAAGAGCTGCTGAGCCCAAGTGGCTGGGCCGCTACAACGCTCGCGGCGATGCGGCCCGAGGTTGGCAAGCTCCCGTCGTACACGGCGGACTCGCCGCTGGTGTTCCCCACCCCGCAGTACCAGGGCAGGTCAAGGAACTACTACCTGTTCAAGAGCGCCGCCGAGCTGGCCGCGTGGAACAGGCTGTTCGCGCCGATCGCCGCGAAGGGCTGATCGCGCTGCCCGACTCGAACAAAGCTGCGGCCTGCGCACAGGCAGAAAGCGCGCTGGCACCCGCCAGGCCCGTGTCCTATTGGCTTGACCAGCCAGACGCACCAGCGGCCGAACCCGCGCTAACCGGGCGGGTGCGCACCGACCTCGCCGTTATCGGAGGAGGCTTCACCGGGCTGTGGACAGCACTTCAGGCTAAGGAGGCCGATCCTGGCCGGGATGTCGTCCTGGTCGAGGCGCGCGCGGTCGCCTGGGCCGGGACCGGCCGCAACGGCGGTTTCTGCGCCGCGAGCCTCACGCACGGCCTGAGCAATGGCGAGGACAGATTCCCGGCCGAGTTGGCGACGCTCGTGCGCCTCGGCCGCCGCAACCTGGACGAGATTGAGAAGACGGTTGCCCGCTACGACATCGACTGCGACTTCGCGCGGACAGGCGAGCTGGCAGTAGCGACGCGGCCGTGGCAGGTTGACGGCTTGCGCGCTACCGCCGAGCTGGCAGCGCGGCTGGGCGCCGACGCCCGCCTGCTGCATGGCGAGGCGGCGCGCGCGGAACTGAACTCGCCCACCTACCTCGGCGGGTTGTGGGACGCCGGCGGCTGCGCGACGGTCGATCCGGCGCGGCTGGCCTGGGGCCTGCGACGGGCGTGCCTGGACGCGGGCGTCCGTCTCTTCGAGCACACCCCGGTCCGGTCGGTCGCGCACGAGGATGCGGCCACGGGCGGCCTTACGCTGGTCACGCCGGGTGGCCAGATCAGTGCGCGCCGCGTCGCGCTCGCGACCGGGGCCCTGGCCCCGCTGCTGCGCAGGCTGCGTTACTACCTGATCCCGGTTTACGACTACGTGTTGATGACCGAGCCGTTGTCCGCGGCACAGCTTGCCAGCATCGGGTGGGCGCACCGGCAGGGTGTCGGCGACAGTGCGAACCAGTTCCACTACTACCGGCTCACCAGCGACAACCGGATCCTGTGGGGCGGCTACGACGCCATCTACTATTACGGCGGCAGGGTCACCGCGGCACACGATCAGCGTCCGGCCACGTTTCGCAAGCTGGCCGAGCACTTCTTTGAGACGTTCCCGCAGCTTGACGGCGTCCGGTTCAGCCACAAGTGGGGCGGTGTCATCGATACGTGCTCGCGGTTCTGTGCGTTCTTCGGCACGGCGCACCAGGGCCGCCTCGCCTACGCGGCCGGCTACACCGGGCTCGGCGTCGGCGCCAGTCGGTTCGGCGGCCGGGTGCTCCTCGATCTGCTGGCCGGCGAACCGACTGAACTTACCGCCCTCGAGCTGGTGCGGACCAAGCCGACCCCGTTCCCGCCAGAGCCGTTGCGTTCGGCGGGCGTGCAGCTCACGCGCTGGTCACTAGCCAGGGCCGATCAAAACGGCGGGCGCCGGAACCTCTGGCTGCGCGGCTTGGACCGCGCCGGCCTCGGCTTCGACTCCTGAGCCTGGTTACGCCGGCCTGGCTGGGGTGGCGGGCGAGGGCGCGGTTCCGGCCGGCGACCATGGGCGCAGCGCCAGGGCAGCCGCCGGGAAGACCAGCACCGACAGCAGCGCCGCGCCGACCAGCGCGGCAGCGGTTTAGACGTCGCCGGTGGCGTGGACCAGCCCGAGTACCTGCGGTCCGATCACGACGCCGACCAGGACCTCGAGGACGACAGGCGGGACGAGGCGGCGCGGGATGGCCCTGGCAGCAAGCGGCGCCGCGAACGCAGCAAGGGCAAGCGCGGGCAGCCCCCCGAACTGAACGGTCACCCGGTAACCCCCCGCCGCCTCCTACCCCGATCGTCTGGCGGGCATGCGGCCGGGCCGCTCGGCGCGTCGAGCCCGAATTCGCAGCTCAGGCGCGTTATTCCCGACGCGGCCGATAGTGACATGTGCCATATCGGGCGCCCAGATGGATGCGCCTGTGCCGCCGGGTCAGTTGTACCTGCGGTAGTGCTAACCCCCGCTGAGTCCGAACCGAGTCACGCCCAAGATTGTTAGTCGCGGCTAACCGCGAAGCGCTGAGGGCGGACGCTGGAGCGAACCCCCCATGAAGATTTCGCAGCTAGCTGCGGCCACGCTCATCCCCGCTACCGCGGCCGGGGTCGCCTTGACGGCCATGCCGTTCGCCCAAGCATCGCCCGCCCCGACCGCGCGCCACGCTGCGCACCACGTCGTGCACCACGCCGCGTCAGCCAAAACCGGGACGCAGGCGAAGGCCGCCAAGTCGGCCGCCAAGCCCGCGAAGCCGAGCGCTCGCCCCGCAGCGCTGCCCGCCGCGACCCGCGCCGCCAGCACGAGCCACGCCGCCGCGCAGCCCGCGGCGACTCAGGCGCCAGCGCAGCCCGCCCAGACCGCGCCCCAGACCCAGCCTGCGTCCAGCCAGCCGGTCAATGCCGGCATGTCCTCGTTCGAGGCGTGCGTGGCCTGGCGCGAAAGCAGCAACAACCCGACGGCATCGTCGGCCGGCCTGTTCGGCATCCTGCCCGCGACATGGCACCAGCTTGGCTACTCGGGAACGGCCGGTCAGGCCTCCGTCGCCCAGCAGAAGGTCGCGTTCCAGCGGCTGTACGCCCAGTACGGCACGTCGCCCTGGGCACCGTACGACGGCTGCTAGCCAAGACCCGGCAGGCAATCTGTCCCGGGCACTGGCCCTGGCGGGCCCGCAGCGGGTTCGCCAGGGCCGTTTTTCTTCAGGTTGCTGCCTGAATTCGGCGATGACCTACCCCCGATACCGGGAACGGGCCCGCCGGTTGACCGTCACCGCGGCGCTACAAAGCCGTTGGGCTGTCAGTACTCGTCGCTAGCATCGCGAGCATGTCAGCCGATCTCGCTTATTCATCGGCCGGCGCGCTAACCGAGCTGGCCAGCATCAGTCCGGCTGCGCTCGCGGGTCTCGCGCAGCTTGCCGCCGATCCAGTGACCCTCTGCCAGCAGGTGTCCGGCCTGGTCATCCAGCCGCATGACGCAGCGGCCGCGGGGGTTGACGCCGACCGGCTCCCGGAGAAAGACATCCGCCCGGCCGCGCTGCTCATCGAGATCCTCATGGCGCTGGACCCGGCACCGCTGCATCTGGCGCGGCCGGCCAGGACTCGCGTCG
>DATIOU010000068.1:0-23650 GCA_035472835.1 Streptosporangiaceae bacterium
ATTGTCGCGTTCACTGGCACGGAGGGACAGAGGTCCGGCAACACGGTCTGACTCCCGCTTTCCTCCTGACCCGTTGTTCAAGTTGCGCGATGCTAACACAAGGCGCCTAGGCCGCAAATGAAACAGCAGAGATGCGATAGACACGAATCGGACACGAATCGTGCGGATAGCGCACGCCAAGCACCCTGATGCCGGCCCGAATCGGTAACGGCACCAGTTGCGCGCCAGACGTGGTCGGGCGATGATTGCGCGCTAGACGTGACCGGGCGACGATCCGGCCGGCGCTAAACCCCCGTCGACGGCGATCCGGCCGGCGCTAGACCCCTTCGGCGGCGATCCGGCCGACGGCGGCGAGCAACTGCCGCACGCGCGCCGCGGGCAGGCCGGGCGAGGTGTTGCCATCACGCCCAGTAACCGTCGCGGCGGCGAGCAGGCTCGTGAGGACCGCTTCCTCGGTAGCCTCCACGGCGGCGTCGAAGAACGGGTCCAAGTCAGACCCGACGACAGGCACCACGCTCGGCGGCGCCGGCCGGCCACGCGGAGCGCGCAGCCCTGTTGCCAGCGCCAGGAATATCTCGCCGCTGCCGTGGTGCGCCGTCGATCCGGTTCGGGCCAGGCCGAGGCCCGCCCGGCGGGCCAGCCGGGCACAGGTCGCCGCCGCTAGCGGTGCGTCCGTGACTATCACGGTGATGCACGACCCGGCTGGCGGCCGCGCGGCCAGCCGGCCTCCGGCCGATTCCTCGGCTGCCGGCAGCAGCCTTCCGACGGGAACTCCATCCACCGTTAGCCGCTGCCGATCGCCGAAGTTCGTCAGGACGAGGACGCCGACAGCGTGCCCGGACGGCACGACGCGCGACGCGGTGCCGATCCCGCCCTTGAACCCGAGACAGCTCATGCCAGTTCCGGCGCCTACCGCGCCTTCCTCCGGCGCCGTCGGCACCATCGCCGTTCCAGCGGCAACCGCTGCCTGCCGCGCTGCCTGCACGTCGGCAGCGCTGACCTGCATCCGACGCGCATCTGACAGGAAGCTGTCGTCGCACTCGGCCACGATCGGGATGATCACGTCGTCGATGCCGATGCGCGTGTCTTCCGTCATTAGCAGCTCGCAGGCTGCGTCGTAGACGCGGCCGACCTGCATGGTCGAGGTCAGGAAGACAGGCGTCTCGGCGAGGCCCCACTCGCCCGCGGCGAGGAACCCGGTGCACTCGCCGGCCCCGTTCAGCACCGCGCCGCCGGCCGGCACCGGGCTGCCGAACATGTCACCGCCAGGATCAATGACCGTGACCCCGGTCCGGGCAACGCCGCGCCCGGCCGGCGGCGCGGGCTCGTCCCGCCAGACCGTCGCGTGTCCCACGCCGGCACCGGGCACGTCGGCTATCGACGCCGTCGGCCCGGCAGGCAGCACCCCTATCCTGATGCCGAGATCACGGGCTCGGGTGGTTTGTCCATTCGGTAGCCTCACCCAGCGAGCATGCCACGGAAAGGTTGGGTCGATGACTATCGAGGGCGGCGCGCTCGACATGCCCGTTGTCTGGGATTCGGACTGCCTGCTGCATCGGCCGGCTGGCGAAGTGTGGCTCGGCATCCGCGAGGACGGCACCGAGGTGCCCGAGCGGGCGAGCGTGATCCTGCAGCGACTGACCGACGGCGGCGTCCGCGTCGTGTCCTCGTCCGGTCACAACGACGCGGCGTTGCTGGCCGTCCACGACCGCGCGCTGGTCGAGCATCTGGCGACGATCTGGGCCGACTGGGAAGCTGGCGGTTACCCGGCCGACTTCGGCCGAGACCGGGTCGTGCCGTACGTCTTCCCGACGGCCGCTATGCTGGCCGGCTTGCCTGCGCGCATTCCGACCGCGACGCACGCGCAGGTCGGCCGCTACTGCTACGACACGATGACGCTCGTCGGGCCTGGCAGCTGGGAGGCGATCCGCGCCGCGGCCGACTGCGCCAGGACCGCGGCCGAGCTCGTCTCGGCGGGTGCGCCAGCCGCGTATGCCCTGTGCCGCCCACCAGGTCACCATGCCGGACCGGCCGGTTACGGCGGCTCGTGTTACCTCAACAACGCTGCGGTGGCCGCGCAGGCGCTGCGGCACGCTGGCGCCGAGCGCGTCGCCGTGCTGGACATCGACGCGCATCACGGCAACGGCACGCAGGCGATCTTCTACGCCCGGCCGGACGTCTACTACGGCAGCGTCCACGTTGACCCAGGTGCCGGCTGGTTTCCGCATTACATGGGCTTCGCCGACGAGAACGGGAACGGGGCCGGTACCAGCGCCAACCGCAACGTCCCGCTCGCGCCCGGCAGCGGCGATGACGCCTGGCTCGACGCAGTCGGCCAGCTGTGCGACGACGTCCGGGCACACGGGGCCGAGGCCATCGTGCTCTCGCTCGGCGTGGACGCGGCCGCCGCCGACCCGGAGAGCCCGCTTCAGGTCACGCCCGACGGCTACCGCGCGGCCGGGGCGCTCATCGGCGCACTCGGCCCGGTCGCCGCGGTGCAGGAAGGCGGTTACGACCTAGCGTCACTCGGCGACTACGTGCTCGCCGCCCTGGCCGGCATCGCCGCGGGACGCGCCGCCGCGGCCAGCACGTGAACGCCGTGCTCGGACTCGACGCGAGGCGCCCAAGCCGCCAACACCTGATCGCCTTGTTCGGGCTCGACGCGATGCGCGCGACCGCCCGCACGTGAATGCCCTGCTCGCGCTCGCCGCATCCGCGCTGTGGGGGACATCGGACTTCGGCGGCGGACTGATATCCCGGCGCCTTGACCCGGCTGCGGCGGTGCTCATCTCGCAGGCGCTGGCGCTAGCCGGGGTGCTCATCCTGCTCCCGTTCGTGCACCTCGCAGGCGGGCATTACCTGCTGATCGGCGGCGCGGCCGGCGTGGTGGCGACGTTGTCGCTAGCGGCGTTCTACCGGGCCATGGCGTCGGCCCCGATGTCGCTGGTGGCACCAATCACGGCAGCTGGCACCGCCATCCCTGTACTCGTCGGCGTGCTGCGAGGCGAGCGCCTCAGCCTCGTCCAGGTCGCCGGCATCGTCGTGACGCTGACCGGGGTCGTGCTGGCGTCGGGCCCTGAGTTCCGCTCCCGAGTAGCTGTTCGTCGGCAGGCGCTCTGGCTCGCGATCGGCGCGGCCGTCGGTTTCGGCGTGGCGTACACGCTACTGGCGCTGGCAGCCGGCACGAGCGTCTACGGCACGCTCCTCAGCCAGCGGATCGGCGGCCTGATCGTGCTCGGCCCGATCGTGCTGCGATCCGGCGTCCTGCCGGGCCTTCGGCTATCGGCGCGGAGGCTGACGGCGCTGGCTGGGATCGGTTGCTGCGACATCGCGGCCAACGGTACCTACGCTCTCGCGGCCAGCCACGGCGATCTGTCCGTCGCCGCGGTGCTCGCCTCCCTCTACCCGGTCGTGACGGCGCTACTGGCCCGGACGATCCTGGCTGAGCGGCTGCGGGGTGTGCAGAGCGTCGGAGTGATGGCGGCGCTCGCGGGAGTTCTGCTGCTCAGCACGTAGCCCGTGCTGCGTCGTCACCCAAGTTGTTGCCGTCGTCCGCGCTGGCTGCCGGGTGCGGCAACTGGGGAATCTGGCTAGGCGGACTCCGATCGATGCCGTGCCTCCGTCGGGGCCGACCGGGCCGTCTCCGTGATCGGCGCCAGCCGCTCGATCGCTGCCTCGACAACCTGCAGGTCGGCCTTCGTGTGCGCGATCGCGGCATCGACCAGCAATGCGACAAGCGGCTCGCCGGTCCGCTCAGCGCGTAGCCGAGCCAGGGCGCCGAGCTCGGACAGGCAGGCCGTGCGCTGGACGCCGGCGAGCCGCGCTAGCGCATCCCCGGGGACGTGCTCGGCCGGATCGGGCAGTTGCGCCGGGATGGTTAGCCCTCGCCAACCCTATTTTCTG
Organism: Streptosporangiaceae bacterium; assembly: GCA_035472835.1. Lineage (GTDB taxonomy): Bacteria > Actinomycetota > Actinomycetes > Streptosporangiales > Streptosporangiaceae > JAJYUU01. The sequence continues at coordinate 3,904 of DATIOU010000068.1, forward strand.
CCGACCAGGATCGCCCGTCCAGCTGGCGGCGCTAGCTGAGGCCGCCCGCGAGCGCCACGATCACGCCGATGGCCGCCGCTCCGAGCAGCGTACTGACGACGCCCCGCCGCAGCAGGATCAGCCAGCACGTAGCCGCCGCCAGCAGACCGACCTGCCACAGCTGTGTCAGGCCGAGCCCGAGCGTCACGGCCGCGCCGGCAATGGCCCCGATGGCGGCAGGCCCGGCGCCGGAAAGGAAGGCCTGCGCGGTAGAACTGCGGCGGAACTTGTCGAAGTGCGGGCCGCCCGCCAGCACGAAGATGAACGACGGCGCGAACGCGATCATCGCGGCGACGAGCCCGCCGACCAGCCCGGCGGCCGCGTATCCCACGACTCCTACGGTCAGTACGACCGGACCCGGCGTGACCTGACCGAGCGCGACCGCGCTCAGGAACTGCGCAGTCGTCATCCAGTGATAGGTGTGCACGGCATCGTGCTGCATCAGCGGGATGATGACGAACCCGCCGCCGAACGAGAGCGCGCCTACCTTGACCGCCACCCAGGCCAGCGACCCGATGACGCCGAGGGTGACGGTCTTGCCAGCGAGGCCAGCGAGGACGGCGGCGCGGTTCGCGGGGTTAGGTCGCTGCCCGCTCTTCCTGCTGCGCCGGCCGATCAGCCACTCAAGCAGACCGCACGCGAGCAGCAGCGCGACCAGGAACTGGCCGGCCACGTTCGCGGCGGCCGCGCCCGCGAGCGCGTAGCAAACCCACCGAACGCGCGCCGCCGTCACTTCGTCGGCCCGGCGCCAGCTCGCCGGCGCGAGGCCAATCGCAGCGGCGACGGCCACTGCCGGCACCGCAGCGCCCGCCCCGGCGGCGGCGCCACGGACCCAGTCTGGCGGAGAGTGGGCCAGGAACAGTACGGACAGCGCCAGGATGATGATCAGTCCGGGCACGATGAAGCACGTTCCGCCGACGATGGCACCTAGCGGGCCTGCCAGCCGCCAGGCACAGAAGATCGCGAGCTGCGTCGACGCTGGCCCTGGCAGCAGCGACGTAGCCGCGATGCCGTCCTCGAACTCAGCCTCAGACAGCCACGAGTTCTGCTGGACGGCCAGTCGTCGCAAGAGCGCGATGTGGGCGGGCGGCCCGCCGAAGCCTGTGATGCCGATCCGGCTCCACTCACGCGCGATGACGCCCAGGGAAACCGATGGCGACAGCAGCGCTGGATCTGGCCGCGCATCATCCCCGGCGGGCATCAGCCGCGCTGCTGTAGTCCGTCGTAGGGCAGTACGCGGGCACCGTTAGCGTCCACGCTCAGTGGCAGAACGCGCCAGGCCGGGCCGGCCTCGGCGAGGATACGCTCCACCTCCGCCGCTGACGGCCCGCTGCCGTTGACAGTAAGCGCCAGCACGGCGGGACCCGCCCCAGAAACCATCGCTGCGACACCCGCGGCGCGCAGTTGATCGATCAGCGCGGCCGTCGCAGGCATCACCGCGGCGCGGTACGGCTGGTGCAGGAAATCCTCGGTCGCGTCGAGGAGCAGCTCCGGCCTGCCGGTCAGCCCGGCCACCAGCAGCGCCGCGCGCGCCGAATTGGCGGCGGCGTGCGCATGCGGAATGTCCTCGGGCAGCACGAGGCGCGCGGATTCGGTCGCGAGCGGTACCGAAGGCAGGCACAGGATAGGAGCCAGCCCGGCCAGCGGGGTCAGCCGCACGAGCTTGACCGCGGTAGCCGTGACCCAGGAGATGGTCAGGCCGCCAGACAGGCACGCTGCCACGTTGTCCGGATGTCCCTCGAGGTTGGTAGCGAGCTGCAGCAGTTTGTCGGGCCCGAGGGCCGCGACGCCTGCTTCGGCTGCCAGCTCGCGCGCGGTCAGCAGTCCAGCGACGATCGCGGCCGCGGACGAGCCGAGGCCGAAGCCTTGCGGGACCTCGTTCCGGCAATGAAGTTCGAGGCCGGGCGGCTGCCCGCCGACGGCCGTGAACGCGGCCCGCATGGCCCGGACGACCAGATGTCCTTCACCGCGTCCGACCTCGCCTGCGCCGGCGCCGGTCACCCGCACGTCGAGGCCGGCCGGCCGCACGGCGGCCCGGACGGTGTCGTGCAGCGTCAGCGCGAGGCCGAGCGAGTCGAAGCCAGGGCCGAGGTTCGCGCTGGTAGCGGGCACCCGAACGGTCACCGGCTCCGTGGCCCACGTCAGCATGAACTCGCCGTCACTTAAGGCCGAGTGCGCCGGCGGCGGCCGCGACGTCGATGCCGATGGTCACTGGCGGCGGCACACCGGCCACGGCGGTGTCGGGGTCCTTCAGGCCGTGTCCGGTGATCGTGCACACCACCGTGCCGCCGGGAGCGACGTGCCCGGCTGCTCGTGCCGCCAGCAGCCCCGCCACGCCCGCCGCCGACGCAGGCTCGCCGAACACTCCCTCGCGCTGGGCGAGGAGCCGGTACGCGGCCAGGATCTGCTCGTCGGTAACCGAGCCGATCAGGCCGCCGGACTCGGCGCGCGCCTCCTCGGCTAGCTTCCAGGAGGCCGGGTTGCCGACCCGGATGGCGGTGGCGACCGTCACCGGCTCGAGCACGGGCTGCCCGAGCACTATCGGCGCGGCGCCGGCCGCCTGGAAGCCGAGCATGCGCGGCGTCTTGGTCGCCCGGCCGCTGGCGAGATATTCCTGGTAGCCGAGCCAGTAGGCGGATATGTTGCCGGCGTTGCCAACCGGGAGACAGTGCACGTCTGGTGCGTCTCCCAAGGCGTCGACAACCTCGAAGGACGCGGTCTTCTGGCCTTGGAGACGATCGGGGTTCACCGAGTTGACGAGCGCGACGGGGTAGTCAGCGGCCAGCTTGCGGACCAGCTCGAGGCAGTCGTCGAAGTTGCCGTCGACCTGCAGCAGCCGGGCGCCGTGTGCGAGGGCCTGGGCCAGCTTGCCGAGCGCGACGTTGCCTTTGGGCACGAGGACCGCGCAGGCGAGGCCGGCCCTGGCGGCGTACGCGGCAGCGCTGGCGCTGGTGTTACCCGTCGACGCGCAGATCACCGTTTGCGCGCCGCGCGCCGCCGCCAGCGTCACCGCGACTGTCATGCCGCGGTCCTTGAATGAGCCCGTCGGGTTGACGCCCTCGACCTTCAGGTAGACCGAGCACTCGGTCAGCTCGGAGAGCACCGGCGCTGGCAGCAACGGCGTGCCCCCCTCGCCGAGCGTGACAACCGGGACGCCTTCGGGAACCGGAAGGCTCGCGCCGTACTCGGCGATGACGCCGCGCCACCGTGTCGGCATCGCTGGCCTCGTCGGCCTCGTCATTGACGGGGTCACTCGCCCTCCAGCGCCTCGACGCGCATGACGCTGTCGACGTTCCGCACGGCCTCCATCGCGCCGAGCGCCGCGACAGTTTTGGCCAGGGCTGCCTCCCTGGCTACGTGCGTCATGATGATCAGGTTCGCGTCCTCGCCGCGGCCTTCCTGGCGGACGGCCTTGATAGACACGCCATGCTGCGCGAACACGTCCGCGACCGGGGCCAGCACGCCGGGCCGGTCGGCTACGTCAAGCTGGACGTAGTAGCTGGTCCTCGCGTCTCCGATCGGGACGAGCGGAAGCTGCGCGTACGTCGATGAGTCTGGTCCGCGCAGGCCTGCCAGCAGGTTCCGGGCGATGGCCACGGTGTCGCCGAGGACGGCGCTCGCCGTGGGCTGGCCGCCGGCCCCGGCGCCGTAGAACATCAGCCGGCCCGCCGACTCGGCCTCGACGAAGACTGCGTTATACGCCTCGCGAACAGCGGCCAGCGGGTGGGTCCGCGGAATCATCGCGGGGTGCACCCGGGCCGAGATGCCGCCGTTTGCCCGCTCGCAGATCGCGAGCAGCTTGACGACGCAGCCCATCGCGTTCGCGCTGGCGATGTCCGAAGCGGTCACCGACAAGATGCCCTCGCGATACACGTCGTCGGCGGTCACTTCCGTGTGAAAGGCAATGCTGGCCAGGATCGCCGCCTTGGACGCCGCGTCGAACCCGGCGACGTCGGCTGTCGGGTCGGCCTCGGCGTAGCCCAGGGCCTGCGCCTCCGCGAGCGCCGCGCTGAAGTCCTCGCCGGAGGTGTCCATCCGGTCGAGGATGAAGTTCGTGGTGCCGTTCACGATTCCGAGCACGCGCTTGACCTCGTCGCCGGCAAGCGACTCGCGCAGCGCGCGCAGCAGCGGGATCGCGCCGGCCACGGCGGCTTCGTAGTAGAGGTCGACGCCCGACTGACTGGCCGTTTTGTGCAGCATGGCCCGGTCACCGGCCACGAGGGCCTTGTTGGCGGTCACCACCGACTTGCCGGCGTTGAGGGCGGCGAGGAGCAGCGTCCTGGCGGGCTCGATTCCGCCGATCAGCTCGATGACGATGTCCACGTCGGGACGAGTGACCAGCGCCAGGCCGTCGGTCGTGAGCAGATCCGGCTTCACGGCCACGTCACGCGTGCGGGCCGGATCTTGCACCGCGACGCCGACGATCTCCAGTGGCGCGCCCGCTCTGGCCGTCAGGTCGGCCGACTGGTCGGTCAGCAGCCGATAGACCTGCGAGCCCACCGAGCCGCAGCCGAGCAACGCGACCTTCAGCGGCGCGCGACCATCCGCGCTAGGCATACCTGCTTCCCGCATGACTGTTCCTGGCACCACCGGTTCCCGCACGACAGGCCAGCTCCCCTCACCACCCCGGCGGGGGAAAGCCGTCAGCGGTGTGCTGACCTCGCTGACTGCCAGGGTCTATAACCTTGCCCAAGCTTAGCCAGGTCCGTCCGTACGCCGCCCATCGTCCTGCCGTCCCGTCGTCTGCGCGTCACCTGCACGACGTCCGCGCGTCACGTCCCCCAAGTGGCCGGGCACCAGCGGGTCGGCCTGGTCAGCCCACCGGGCGGACGAGGGCACTCAGCAGCCGCTCGGCCTCGGCGTCTGGATCGCTGGTCAGGCCGGTGTGGACCGGACCTGGCTGCACGACGGTGCTGCGTGGCGCCGTCAGCCAGCCGAACCGGCGCCCGATGTCCTGGAGGCCCGCCTGGCCCGCATCGGGATCGGACTCGCAGACCCGCACGATCGCCGCGAGGGCTCGCTCGATCGCCTCGACGTCCGCCGCCGGGTCCAGCGCACGCAGCCGTGCCGTGTCGAGCTCGATCCGGGCCTTCAGGTACTCGAGCGGGCGGCAGTACACCAGGACGCCCGCATTCATAGCCTCGCCTCGGTCAACTCTCGGCACCACGCGCAAGACCGCGTACTCGAACGGCTCCTCTGCCCCGGTCACGACCCATCACCCCCGGTGAGCCACGCTGGCCTGGCCTTCGGGCGGCCGGCCCGGTCGGCGGGCATCAGCTGGCCAAGGCCGGCGCGCGCGGCGGCCGCGAGCGGCGGCCGCCAGGCCGGGCGAGCGGCCAGGCGCCGCTCGAGCTGGATCACGTAGGCCTCGCGGAGATCCTTGACCTCTTCGAAGCCGGGTTCGCCTGCGAGCCAATCTGCCGGCACCTGGGCTACGGCTTCGCGGATGACGTCGGTGGTGAGAAGCGGCGCCAGCTCGGCGTCAGCGTCGTCGACCAGTGCGGCGCAGCCGAGCAGCGCATGGTCGGTGACGTCGTAGGGGCGTTCGGCGGCCGTTGCCGCGCTGGACCAGCGATGGTGGAACGTCAGCGTCGCGCCGTGGTCAATGAGGTACAGGCTGCCGTGCCAGAGCAGCATGTTGGGGTTGCGCCAGGACCTGTCGGCGTTGCTCACCAGGCCGTCGAACCACATGATGCGGCCAGCCAGCGCGGGCGTTACAGTCGCGGCGCCCGTCTCGAAGTCGAGGGCTCCTGGCAGGAAGTCCACGCCTAGGTTCAGCCCGTGGCTCGCCCGCAGCAGATCCTGGATCTCCTGGTCGGGCTCACCCGGCGCGAGCGCGGCGTCCAGTTCAACCGTGACCAGGTCCGGCACGAGCAGGCCGCAGGCCCGCGCGAGGCCAGCGCTGATGATCTCGGCTATCAGCGCCTTGCGGCCCTGACCAGCCCCGCGGAACTTGACTACGTAGGTGCCGAGGTCATCGGCCTCCATCACCGCTGGCAGCGAGCCGCCTTCGCGCAGTGGCGTCACGTACCTGATCGCCTCGACACGGGAAAGCACAACGCCGCAGCCTACGCCCGTCCGGCGCGATTGAATGGAAGCCAGCACGCACAAGGCCGCCGACCGTGCCGACCGCGCGGGCGGCGGACGGGGACGGCGGGGAAAGGCGGTTCGGTGAAGCCGATGCCCGAGGACTGGGACCGCGCTGTCGCCGTCGTCGCGCATCCTGACGATCTGGAGTACGGGGCGGCCGCGGCTATCGCCCGGTGGACGGGCCAGGGTAAGCAGGTCGCGTACGTGATGGTCAGCAGCGGCGAGGCCGGCATCGCGGGCCAGGATCCTGCCGTCGTCGGGTCCCTTCGCGAAGGGGAGGAGCGCCGCAGCGCGGCCATCGTCGGCGTATCGGAAGTAATGTTTCTCGGGCACGCGGACGGGCTTATCGAGTACGGCGTGCCTTTGCGTCGCGACCTTGCCAGGGCATTCCGCCAGCTGCAGCCGGAGGTCATGATCACCATGAGCTTCGACCTCACCTGGGCCGAAGACGGGCCGGTCAATCACGCCGACCACCGCGCGGTGGGCCTCGCCGCGCTCGACGCGTGCCGGGACGCCGCCAACGAATGGGTGTTCCCCGAGCTCGCGCTGGCGCCCTCGCGAATCAAGGACGCCTACGTCGTCGGCAGCGGCAATCCCAGCCACTTCGTGGACGTGACCGCCACCATGGACGCCGGCATCGCGTCGCTACGCGAGCACCAGGCCTACCTGGCTGGCCTCGGCGGCGATTTCGACCCCGATGAGTTCCTGCGGAACATCGCTGGCTACATCGGCATGGCCGCTGGCTGTGAGTACGCAGTGGGTCTCCGCCACTACCCGATGGGCTGACGCCGCCTCCTGCCAGCCTGCGCAGTCCCAGCCTGCGCAGTCCCAGCGGCGCAGTCCCAGCCGGCGCAGTCCCAGCGGGCGCAGTCCTCGCATTCCGGTCACTCCGGGCACTCCCGGCGTCCGAGCGAGCGAGGCCGCAGACGTTTGCGTCAGAACTCCAGATTCGTTGGAGTTCTGACACAAACGTTTCGGACCAGCGAGACGAGGGCACCCGAAATATTCCGCTCTGGACGTTCCCGTGCCGCCGAGCGTCCGGGGCAGGGGCGCGGCGAGGCACCTCGAGCCGCGCGGATTCCGGGCCGCGTGAGCCAGGCTTCTCGCGGCGACCACCCACGGCCCAGCGGGAACAGTTCCGCGGCCGAGATTGCTGTTACTCCCGCGTAACTACGACGGCGAGGCCGAATAAGCCGGACAGACCCGGCGATAACCGACCGGCTCCGCGAGGCCAGGTGAGGCCGCGTGCCACCGCCCCAGGTCTGAGATCACGAAGAGGGCGATGACCAGCCCGCCGAACGAACGCCGTCAGCTCACTGCGAACGCTCTCAGAAGCCAGGAACAAAAAACTTCTAAGCTCGCTTGTAGCCTCGTAATTACGTAAGCAAACGTGACGCCTACTCTTCGGAGGAAGTGACCTCTGTAATGGCCGAGACATTCTCGCTGCCGGTACTGCCGCTGGACGACAACGTCGTGCTGCCGACGATGGTGGTACCGCTTGACCTCTCCGCTGCCGAGCCCCGCGCCGCGATCGAGGCGGCGCAGCTCGCCGCGGCGAACGCGGCCGGCGACAACAAGGCCCAGGTCCTGCTGGTGCCGCGGCCCGACAGTGGCTACGCCCCTATCGGCACCCTCGCCACGATCGAGCAGGTCGGAAGACTGCCGAGCGGCGAGCGCGCTGCCGTCGTGCGCGGCACCGACCGGGTAAGGATTGGCACCGGCACCGTCGGCCCTGGCCAGGCGCTGTGGGTCGAAGGCACGGTCATCGACGAGCCTGAGGCGACGCCGCGGGCCGTCGAGCTGGCCCGCGAGTACCGCAGCCTGGCTGCCACCATCTTGCAAAAGCGCGGCGCCTGGCAATTCGTCGACGTAATCCAGCGCCTGAGCGATCCGTCGGCCCTGGCCGACAGCGCCGGCTACGCCGGCTACCTCAGCCTTGACCAGAAGCGCCAGCTCCTGGAGACCGCTGACCCGCAGGCCAGGCTCGAACTCCTGGTCGGCTGGGCGAAGGACCACCTCGCCGAGCTCGACGTCGCCGAGACCATCAGCAACGACGTCAAGGAAGGCATGGAGCGGCAGCAGCGCGAGTTCCTGCTGCGTCAGCAGCTCGCGGCCATCCGCAAGGAACTGGCCGAGCTGGACGGCAAGCCTGCCTCGGAAGAGGACGACTACCGCGCCCGCATCGAGGCTGCCGACCTGCCGGAAAGGGTTCGCGAGGCGGCCCTCAAGGAGGCGGCGAAGCTGGAGCGGGGCTCCGACCAGTCGCCCGAGGCCGGCTGGATCCGGACCTGGCTCGACACGCTACTCGAGGTGCCGTGGAACACCACCACGGAGGACGCCTACGACATCACCGGCGCGCGGGCGGTGCTTGACGCCGACCACGCGGGCCTGGACGACGTCAAGGACCGGATCATCGAGTACCTGGCCGTCCGCAAGCGGCGGTCCGACCGCGGCCTCCAGCTCGTGGGTGGCCGGCGCAGCGGTGCCGTGCTGGGGCTTGGCGGCCCGCCCGGTGTCGGTAAGACCAGCCTCGGCGAGTCCGTGGCCCGCGCCATGGGCCGTAAGTTCGCCAGGGTCGCGCTCGGCGGCGTCCGCGACGAGGCCGAGATCCGCGGTCACCGGCGTACGTACGTGGGTGCCCTCCCCGGCCGCATCGTCCGGGCCGTCACCGAGGCCGGTTCCATGAACCCGGTGATCCTGCTGGACGAGGTCGACAAGCTCGGTGCCGACTACCGCGGTGACCCGACCGCGGCGCTGCTCGAGGTGCTCGACCCGGCGCAGAACCACACGTTCCGTGACCACTATCTCGAGGTCGAGCTCGACCTGTCCGACGTGCTGTTCATCGCCACCGCGAACGTGGTCGACGCCATCCCGGCGCCGCTGCTGGACCGGATGGAGCTCATCACGCTGGACGGTTACACCGAGGACGAGAAGGTGACGATCGCGCGCGGCCACCTGCTGCCACGGCAGCTGGACCGGGCCGGGCTCGAGGCAACCGACGTCACGCTGACCGACGACGCGCTGCACCGCATCGCGAGCGAATACACCCGTGAGGCCGGCGTCCGGGCGCTGGAGCGGACCATCGCCAGGGTGCTGCGCAAGGTCGCGGCGCAGGCCGAGTCCGGCACGGCAACGATGCCGGTCACGGTGGACGCTGGCGACCTGGTCGGCTACCTGGGCCATCCCCGGCACACGCCGGAGTCGGCCGAGCGCACGGCGGTGCCTGGCGTGGCGACCGGCCTCGCCGTCACCGGAACCGGCGGCGACGTGCTGTTCATTGAGGCGTCGCTGGCGGACCCGGAGACCGGGTCGACCGGCGTGACGCTCACCGGCCAGCTGGGTGACGTCATGAAGGAGTCGGCGCAGATCGCGCTGTCCTACCTCCGGTCGCACGGCGCGGAGCTCGAGCTGCCGGTCGCCGACCTGAAGGACCGGGGCGTGCACGTGCACGTGCCGGCCGGCGCCGTGCCGAAGGACGGCCCGAGCGCGGGTGTCACGATGACGACGGCCCTGGCCTCACTGCTGTCCGGGCGGCTCGTCCGGTCGGACGTGGCGATGACCGGTGAAGTCTCGCTGACAGGCCGCGTGCTGCCGATCGGCGGGGTCAAGCAGAAGCTGCTTGCCGCCCACCGGGCCGGGATCACGACCGTGCTGATCCCGAAGCGGAACGAGCCTGACCTGGAGGATGTGCCCGAGAACGTCCGCGAGGCGCTCACCATCCACCCGGTCAGCGACGTGCGCGACGTGCTCGGGCTGGCGCTCGAGCCCGCCAACTCGCACGCCGTCATCGCCGCCTGACACAACCAAAGATAGGGCGGGAACAGGGAGCGCTGGCGCTGATGCCGCTGGCGCTCCGCGCCGCCCATGACCGAGCGAAAGGCCCGGCCGGACTACCGGCCGGGCCTTTGCCATGCCTTGGAGTGGTGCGCCCTAGCGCGCCCGGCGGCGCAGCGAGAACGGCATCATCGCGGACTCGAGCTGCACCTTCAGGCTCATCTTGCTCTCGCCTTCGCGGCGGTCGGCGAAGTGGATCGGCAGCTCGACAATCTTGAGGCCGTGGTGCACGGTCCGGTAGTTCATCTCGACCTGGAAGCTGTAGCCATTGCTGCGCACGCTCGCCACGTCGATGGCTGTCAGTGCCGAACTGCGCCACAGCTTGAAGCCAGCCGTCACGTCCCGGACTCCAAGGTGCAGCAGCACCCGGACGTACATGTTGGCGAAGCCGGACAGCGCCTTGCGCTGCCACGACCACTCGCTGGCCAGGCTTGCCCCGGATACGTACCGCGAGCCGATGACTACATCGGCGTCTGTCGCGAGCAGCGTCCCGAGCATCTGCGGCAGATAATGCGGCGAGTGCGACAAGTCGCTGTCCATCTGCACGACGAACTCGGCGCCCGCCTCGATGGCGCGCGTCATGCCGTCGACATAGGCGCGGCCGAGGCCCTGCTTGCCGGGCCGGTGCAGCACGGACATTCGGTCGGCGCCATATTTCTCCGCCAGCTCGTCGGCGATCGCGCCGGTGCCATCAGGAGAGTTGTCGTCAGCCACCAGGATGTGCAGCCCGGTCAGCGGGAGCGCAAAGAGCTCCCCGACGATGACCGGCAGGTTGGCGGCCTCGTTATAAGTGGGCAGCACCACCGTCACGGCGGCAGAGCGCCAAGGCTCAGGCAGCTCGACGGCTTGCCCGATCATTTCGTGGTCCCGAAGGGCCATCCTGTGCCTCTACCTCCGGCATGCATGCAGGCGGCCAAGCGCAGCTCGCGCACCTGCTGAATGTTCGTCATCTAGCCCCAGTGTTAGCGAGGGCAGCCTACCTGGCGGGTGATCTTCGCGCACGCGCCCGCTTCGATTTTACCCATTACGGGTGGTATCTGGGCGGACGCCCGGTCCGCTATGGTCGCCACGGCCAAGGCGCCGCTGCCTTCGCTTTCACCTGTGCTCGCTCTGGACGCGCCCGCGCGGTTTCACCATGCGAAGCATAAATGTGCGGCCGGAGCGCTGGAAGCGAAGCACCCAGTTCACCGTCATCAGCAGCGGCGGCCGCTGACCGGCCGATGCCACCTTCGCGCGTCAACCAGCCCGCCCTCGCCAATTCCGGGTATCGCCTAATTTCATCTGCTGATCATCGGGCGACTATTCCGTTTGCGTTGAAGGCGCTACTTGCGTCGGTCAGCATGTGGGCATGTCGACACCCGCGCCGCAGGCGCCCAGCCAGTCGCAGCAGTCCAATCAGCTGCCGCAGATCGAGCACATTGTGCAGGTCATGCTCGAGAACCGGTCGTTTGACCACATGCTCGGCTTTCTTTATCCCGGCAAGACCGGACCGAACGGTCAGCCATTCGAGGGATTGCTAGGCACCGAGTCGAATAACGGAACGGACGGCAAACCGGTGACCGTCTTCCAGATCAGCGCCGCCGCGCCGAACGCGTACTACATGCCGGGTGCCAATCCGGGCGAGGGCTACGCGAACACGAACTCGCAGCTGTTCGGGAGCGGCAGCCCTCCTACCCCGCCTGTCGGGACCAACGGCGGGTTCGTGACCAACTTCGACGCCGCGATCGCCTACGACCAGCGAGCCGGTCGTACCGTGATCGCGGGCACGACCGCCGCGAACATCATGGGGATGTACTCACCCTCTGCCCTGCCCATCCTGTCCGGGCTCGCGAAAGGCTTCGCCGTCTGCGATCACTGGTACTGCTCGGTGCCCACGGAGACCCTCCCGAACCGGGCCTTCGCATGCGCGGGGACCAGCCAGGGCCACATGACCGATGCCACCCGGTCGTTCACGGTGCCGAGCATCTTCGGCCTGATGACGGCGCACAACCTGACCTGGAAGATCTACGGCTACAGCGCCACGCCGCTGACCAGGTCTGACTTCCCGGACACGGTCAGCGCCCCCGACACCAATTTCGGCCTGTTCAGCGACTTCAGAGCGAATGCCGCGGCCGGGGCGCTACCCGCATATTCGTACCTGGAGCCGGACTGGGCATCGACCGGCAACAGCGAGCACCCCATCGACAACGTCGCCCTCGGTGAGGTCTTCATCCGGCAGGTCTACGAGGCCGTGCGCGGCGGCCCGGCGTGGAACCAGACGCTGCTGATCATTACCTATGACGAGCACGGCGGCTGCTACGACCACGTGCCGCCGCCCTCAGGCGCCACGCCGCCCGACATCAGCGTTGGCGAGTTCGGCTTCGACTTCACCCGCTTCGGCGTCCGGGTGCCGGCGGTGCTCGTGTCGCCGCTGATCCCGGCCGGAACCATCTACCGGCCGCCGGCTGGCAGCACGCCGATTGACCACACCTCTGTGCTGAAAACCATCGAGGCGCGCTGGGGCCTGCCCGCGCTAACAGCCCGCGACGCGGCGGCCCCAGATCTTGGCGGCGCGCTCACGCTCGCTACCCCGCGTACCGACGATCCACTTGCAGGCGTGGCAGCACCGGCGGCAACCGCCCCGTCCCCGGCCGCCAGTGAAGTCTCCGACATGCTGCGACTGCACGCAGAGCAGATTTCCAGCCTTCAGTTGACAAAAGAACGGCTGCGAACAGCGCCGCTACTCGTCAACCAGCACACGCCGGCGGACTTCGAGAGGTATATCAGCGAGCGAGCTGATACGTGGCAGCAAGCCAGGGACGAAGGCGACGCGCCGGTCTGAGCTAGCTGAGCGGCGAACGGCCCGAATCTGTCGCCGGAGCATTCCGGTAGCGGAGCGAAACACTTCGCGCGCAGCGAGCGAAATTCCTAGCACGCAGCACCATCGCCAGCCAGTCAGGCCAGATCAGCGCCCTGGAGCGCGCCGAGAGCACCGACCACAAGAAGATAGCCGCGCTAGAGAGCGAAATAGCAGCGTCGGGCAAACGCAAAACGCTCACGGCGGCCCAGCGGACATGCAGGCAGGTCCCTCAGCCGATGGGGCAGCCTGGCTTCGCCGTGGCCGCGCCCGAGTTGCCGTTCACCATCAGGCAGGCCTCGTCGACGGCCTGGAACGCGCTGGCTGGAATTCCCTTCAGCAGCGACACCAAGGCATCGGGCCATTGCGGGTAGGCGCTCCCCTGGAAATACCAGTTACTGCCGTTGTCGGCGAGGATCAGTCCGTAGTTCTGCATCTCGACTAGGACAGCCTTGGCGTCGCGGCAGTACAGCTGCGAATTCGTGCAGAACCGTGCGACCGGGAAGCCGGCCTTCAGCCGGAAGCGAGCGCCCATCGGCGGGAGCGTCGCGATGGATCCCGAGCCGGCTTCGTGGCGCGCCGGCCAGAGGTAAGTCGCGCTTGTGGCAGCTGCCGTGAACCGGATCGCGTGCGTGATCGGCCGGCCGCGTGCGACCGCAGCCCTCACCTGGGCATAGTCGAGCAGCCCTGGCAGGATCGGCAACCCAGCGGCGTCCGCCGAAGTCCAGCTCGGCGGGCGCAAGGCGTCCGAGGTCAGCTGCCACATTGCGCCCGAGCCGGCCGCCGGTTGGGCGGCCGCGTACCGCGCATCCCATAGCTCATAGAGCGTGCAGGTGGTTGCGTTCACCATGATCGCGTGCCGGTCGCCACTTGCGTTCACGCCACCTTCAATCGGCGTGTCCGGCCCGAAGGGATAGGGACCTCGGAAGCTCTCGCTCGCGTACTGGAACCCAAGGGACACGGTCGCGTGCTTGCTAGTGACGATCGCGAATGGGATGCCGTACGGGTAGCCGCCCGCATTCGGACCGAAGTCGGGGTGCAGGAAAGTCGATGACGACTGCATGCTGCGCAGCCACGCGGAACTGCGCGAGTCCACCGGCAGCTTGGAGATGTTCGTGTTCCAGACGTTGTCAGCGGGGAACAGCGGGCAGTTCGGCGCGCCAGGGACCGTCGTCGATGACGTCGGCGCCTTGGCGGGAATTGCCGGCGGCGAGACCGGCGGCACTGACGACGCGGCCCCAGCTGCCGAGGCAATAGCCGATGACGCTGACTCAATCGCCGGCGACGTTGATGCCGTCGTCGGCGTCGCCGCTGCGCAGCCGCCCGCCGTCCCAGCGAGCAGCGCCGCGGTAGCTACGGCGCGAATCGAACCGACCAAATGTCCCGTTAGCAAGGCCACGCAGGAATGGTGGCACGCAGCTAGCCGCAGGCGCGCCGATCCGGCCTGATTCGCCTTTCGACGGCACACCGCCAGGAGACGGCACGATGCGACGAAGACTGAAGTTGCGCTGCGCAGGCTGCTCTACAGTGGGCTGCCATGGCGGCACGCTCCCTGAGCGAACTAGTGGCCCCGGATTGGGCCGAAGCGCTCGCTCCCGTAGAAGCCACTATCACGGAACTGGGCATGTTCCTGCGCAACGAAATCGCGGCTGGTCGCGCCTACCTGCCGGCCGGTGACAACATACTGCGTGCGTTCCGGCAACCGCTGGCCAACGTACGCGTGCTGATCGTCGGTCAGGATCCTTATCCAACACCGGGCCACCCGGTCGGCCTCAGCTTCTCGGTCGCGCCCGATGTGCGCCGGCTGCCAGGCAGCCTTGTGAACATCTTCACGGAGTACCACGCCGACCTCGGCTATCCGAAGCCCGCGACCGGAGATCTGAGTGCCTGGAGCGAGCGCGGTGTGATGCTGCTGAACAGGGTGCTCACCGTCCGGCCCGGCGAGCCAGGCTCGCACCGCGGCAAAGGCTGGGAACAGGTGACCGACCAGGCCATCAGGACGCTGGCAGCACGCGGCGGCCCGCTAGTCGCGATCCTGTGGGGGAACGACGCGCGCAACCTCGCGCCACTCCTCGGCGAGACGCCCACTATCCAGTCCGCGCATCCGAGCCCGATGTCGGCCGATCGCGGGTTCTTCGGCTCACGGCCATTCAGCCGGGCCGACTCCCTGCTGCAGAAGCAGGGCGGCGAGCCGATCGACTGGAAGCTCCAAGGCTCTGACCTGCAATAACGCAATCCGCGATCTTGGCTCTTGATGCCGTTCCCGCTCAGAATGGTCCCCAGATTGGTCCCCAAAGATGATCTCGAGACACCGGCACTGTTCTGGACTAACCGACCGGCCAGTATGGGAGAAGTTACCCGACTACGCGGAGGTACCGCCGTGGCCACTGTTCAACACCTTGTAATTAACCTCCGGGGAGGGGGCCGTCCAGGTGATCACCGAGGACGGAATCGTCGTTACGGTGATCACAAGATGAATGCGCACAACCGAGGAGTCGTAACGCGCCTCGTCGGGCATGTCGACCGCTTTATGGAAGGTGAGATCGAGCTCGATGAGATGCAGTCGCAGCTTCAGGCAGCGCTGAGTTTGTTCGAGCGGGACGGCAGCACTGCATGCGAAGCCGTCCGGCTGGCGGAAGCCGACGTTGAGGAAATTCGGTTCACCACGCTGCTCGATGAACAACGCCCCGCTGCCGTATTCCGTCTTGACGAACTTCGCGGCGCGCTAACGACAGAGTTGGGCGATGCCTGACCGGGATCTCCTGAGGCGGTAGCTGCTACTGGCCGTTTCGGCGATCACGATCCTCGTCTTCGTCCTCGGTCCGACTATCGCCAGCCTGCATGTTTCCAGCGCGGCCCGGTTGATCACCACATACGAGACAGCACATCGAACATGTGCCGTCAGCAGGCAAGGTACGGAGTGCGCTGGAGTACGCCCGGCGGTCGTTGCTGCCACTGGCGTGTCCGCGGTGGTCATCTTGCACCCGCGCGCAGGCGTTATTGCCGCAGACACCGTCCTGTCCGCGATCGCGGCGTCGAGGCAGGCTGGGATCACTGGTGAGACTCATGCTGGGATCAACAGGCGGCGAAGCTGGCGCATCCCGTCGATGACGGGCACTGCCAGTAACGATAATCTCGCAGCCGCGTACCGTGGATCGGTGATCGACAAAGCGGCGAAGGCAAGGGTTCTAGCCGACCTAGCGCTTGAAGGACACATCTTTGTTACGCCTGACTTCACCTTCGGAGCAGACTTCTTCGACGCGGTCGGGGTGACGGGTGTCGGGTCCAGGAGTACTGGCTTCGCGGTGGCGTTCGCCTGAAGGTGCTGAGATCGGCGACGAGGTGATCGCGCGCTTGCTGGCGGGCCGCGATCTTGACAGCCTGCACCTTGGCAAGCGCGAGGGCCGGGTTGACTTGCGCGGCTTGCCAGCGCCGACTCCCCGTCGGCTTGACCGATTCGAATCCATGGGCTGGTTTGTCGAGGAACTAGGCGACCTGGTCAGCTTCCGGGGCGTGCGGCTCCGCGCCATCGATTTTAGCGGGGCGCAGCTGCCTAGCCTGCGGTTCCACGACGTGGTGATCGATGATTGCCGATTCGATGGAGCTGCTTGCCGCGACTGGAGGCTATGGTCGAGCCAAGTCGCAGGTTGCAGCTTTAGCAAGGCTGATCTACGAGGTTCGGCGATCGGAACGTGGCACGAAGGACGCAGGAATGAGTGGCGCCAGGTTAACTTCTCGGGCGCTGACTTCCGGGTGGGGGTCTCTGAGCAGGCCTTGTATGAGGATTGTGACTTCGCTGGAGCGAAGATCACCGGGGTGCAGTTCAGCCAGTGCGCGTTCGATCGGTGCCGTTTCGCAGGCCTCATGTCGAGCGTGCTTTTTGATGGCCGGGACTTGCCCGACCGTCCCGCTCCACCTCAGATGTGCAAGGTTGACTTCTTGGCGGCGGTATTCCAGGAGGTGGAATTCCGCGGCTTCGATTTGGAAGACGTCCGGCTCCCCAATGATCCGGACGTTCGTCTGTACCGGCGGGGAAGGTGCGTGGCCATGCGCGGCATCCAGCTGCTGGACGGCGATGAAAGCAAGCTTGCGCGCGGACTTAAGGCGGTTCTGGCGAACCGGCTTCGAGGACCTGGAGATAAACGCGAAGCCGATGTCTTCAACCGCCGCGACTACATGGCTTGGGGCGGCGAGGACTTGGCAAGGCTTGCGGAGAGCATCATGGATCGCGCAGAAGCCGATTGCGTCCGCTGACGTTGTTGTATCGGAGATCGCGGCGCTGCTCTCCAGCTGTTATGGAGACTGTCTGGTTACCCTCAGCTGCGTGTGCCTGGCCACCTCGGAGACTCCGAGCCGACGCTTCAGCTCCTGCAGCTCCTGAGCCTTGCGTGCCCTGGGCCGGTCAAGCCAGCCGCCGCCGACGCAGGACATTGCCGCCGATCTTGGATTCTTCCAGCCGTGTGTTAGCGGTCAGTAAGAGAAAGGAGTGCCGCCGGATTCCCTGGCAGCCGCGCCGGGTCGACACGCTGACCGTCTGGAACTGCCGGGACGTGACGACCTCGGTCGACGCCGACCTGCGCGTCCTGCTGACCCGCACCCGAGCCGCTCGCCGTTATCGACCAAATCGAGCGCCTGGCCGAGACGCTACGCAGCGCCTGGCGGCACCGCGACCGGGTCGCGCATGACGTCGCTGGCCACATCACGTACCTGGGCGACCGCTTCGTCGCCGGGTAGCGGGTGTCCTTCTGGCCGGTCCGTCACCACAACAGGCAGGCCAGGATCCCTTCTACATGCCCGGTAAACGATCCGTCTGCCCAGGGCGTCTGTTATCTGGACGATTCCTGATAGTTGGCCGAAAATCGTCTCAGTAGCTTCCGAGGGGGGAGATACAGAAGTGACCGATCAGCCCCAGCAGCCTGGTCCGAACGACCCACCGCAGCAGCAGCCAGGAGGGTACTTCCCGCCGTACGTGCCGCCCGGACAGCAGCAGCCGCAGTCCGGCGGGTACTTCCCGCCACCCTCACAGGGCTATGGGCCGCCACCTCCCGGATACGGCCCCCCGCCGGGGTACTACATGCCTGGCCCGCCACCGCCGATGGGACCGCCGCCGAGGCAGAAGCACACCCTCCGCAACGTTCTCCTCGGCATCGTCGGCGCGCTCGTCCTCATTATCGCGCTGCCTGCGATCGCTGCAGCTCTCAGCAGCGGGAAGCCATCCGGCAACACCCCGGCTGCGAGCACCAGCTCGGCGGACTCGATCTACGCGCCCCCGGCCCCGGCGGACACGCCGACTCCGACACCGGCCGGGCCGGTCGTAGTTCACTTCGCGGTCGTGGGCACGGGATACCCGTCGATCACCTACGGGAGCGACAGCAGCAACATCACGCCGCCCGGCAGTTACGGCCCGCTCGGCGACGGGGTCGCCACACCATTCCGGGCCTCGCTGAAGTTCGACCCGAGCGCCCAGTACTACCAGATCAACGCCCAGCTTGAGGGCTCAGGGTCGATCACCTGCCGGATCTGGATCTCCGCGCCCGGCTACAACGACCTGACGGTGGCGTCCGGGTCGGCCAGCGGCGGCTACAACATCTGCTCGGCACAGGCAGCGGCAAACGACCCGACAGGGTTGAACTGGACCAAGGAGTAGCTAGCCCGCACTGTCTGCCCGATCCTGATCCCCCGGTACCCCCTCGGTGCTGGGGGATCTTGCTTTCCGGATTACCCGCTGGGTCGGTCGCTTCAGTACGGTGTCCAGGATCTCGGGGCCAGCTATAGCAGCCTGGTCGATCTGCTTCCGGTAGACCCCCTCGGTCGTCGTGGTCGTGCTGTGGCCGACGAGCCGGGCGATCTGCTCGATGCTCGCACCGCTGGCCGACATCACGGAGACGAAAGAGGTCCGCAGTTCTCGCGGCGTCCAGTCCCGGCCGAGCCCGGCGGCCTCGCAGACATCCTTGAAGGTCCGGCGTGTATCCGCAGCGTCGAGCGCCGTGCCGACCCTGGAGGTGAAGACCAGCCCTGACTCCTTCCACCGGGGTCCGGCAGCGATCCGTTCCTTTTCCTGGCGCTCTTGCCACAGCTCCAGCGCGTCGGCCGCCATCGTCGGGATCGTTATCTTGCGACGCGACTTCGGCGTCTTGACATCCCCCCGTGCCCGCACGGAGCGGTACACGGCAACGCTCTCCCGCGCCCAGTCGACCTCGGTCCACCGGAGCGCCCGAGCTTCCTCGGTTCGGATGCCGGTCGTCAGGCACAGCAGGATGTAGGCGTATAGCCGCGACTTCTTGGCCTCGGGCGAGTGCACGAGCTGGCGAGCCTGGGTCACTGTCAGAGACTTCGATGCCCGGCCGGGGGCCTTCCCTTGCGGAGGACTCACGAGCGCGGCCACGTTCCGGCTCACGAGGTCGGAGGCCTGCGCATGGTCGATCGCCCGCACCAGGCAGCGGTGCGCAATCTGCACTGTCCTACTTGACCGCGTCCGGCCGGTGGTGGTGAGCGCGGCCCGGACCTGGGCTGCCGTCAGCTCTGTAAGGAGCTTCCCGCCGATCATCTTCAGGACCGGATCGGTGACCTCACGGTAGGTCGACAGCGTCTTGGCTGACCGGCCAGGAAGCCCGTGCTCGAACCAGGCGTCGACCGCAGCCTGCACTGTGTACCCGGCCCGTGGCCGGATGCCCTTGGCCGGGCGGCGAGCCGATCGACTGGAACCTGGCTTAGGGCGAAGCGCTCGCCGGTTGCGCTGGGCTCGGACCGGCGAGGTGAGCCTGGGCAGAAACGGCCGAGGGCGAGTCGGCCTACATATCGGGTCTCGAGCACCCTGACGCAGGATCAGCTGAGCTAGCAGGCAGACCAGCCAGGCCTCATCGCCGACATCGAGGCCGGGGATTATTTCAGTGATGCAGGCTAGGCCTGGCGGCCCCGCCGGCAGCCGGCCGCCGCCTCGACGATCGC
>DATIOU010000069.1:0-32963 GCA_035472835.1 Streptosporangiaceae bacterium
CGTGCCCGTGCTGACCGACGCGATCGGCAGATTGGCCACGTTCCTGGTTAGTTACCACCAGTAGCGTCAGCTATCAGCGGGCCCGGCGAAACACACCGAGAGCGATGCCGGCGCCGACTAGACACACCCCGGCCGCCACCCAGGGCCACGGGCTCCACTCCTGCGCACACGAGCCCCCGGTACGTGTCGTCGTGCACACCGTGCCGGGGCCGCCGCGATTCAGATAGGCAATGTAGAGGGGCATCAGGCCTGCTCCCATAAGGAGGCCAGGCCCGGCGAGTCTTCTGTCAGCGCGCCGTACCAGTACCACCGCCAGCCCTGCGGTTGCTAGCAGCACGAACCAGCCAATGGTCAGCACCGTGAGAGCAGCCGTCACTGCTCCGAGCCCGACGGCAGCCCAGCCCGCGAGTTGCAGCGCGGCGCGCCCGTGACGCCGGCTCATCTCGGGTCCGTCGGCGACATGCCGGAACCCAGCCGGTAATGCCGGTCAAGCTCATTTGCGTACCGGCGGCCAAGCTCACCGCCATGCGCACGGACCCAGTCGGTGAAGGCGACGGTGCCGGTGGCCGGAGCGGCCGAATCCGCCAGGTTCGCCGCCATCGACGCGTACTCGGCACTGGTCAGCAGCGTGTCCCGCAGGACGAGGTTCAGCCCAGCCGCCAGCGCGGGGATGACGCGGCCCGGTACCGGGACGAGAACAGAGCGGCTGCCCACCGCGTCCCGGATCGCCGCCACGATCTGCCGGAACGTCAGGGACTGCGGGCCCACGGCGTCGACGGTCATCGCCTGCTCGGTCCGAGCGCCGAGGTCTGCGCAGAGCGCGGCCAGATCGTCGACATGGATCGGGCGCAGCCGGTAGTCCCCGCGCCCGCCGATGGCGAAGACGGGAAGGCGGCGCAGCAGCCAGGCGATGTTGTTAATCAGCACGCCGTCACGGCCGAACAGGACAGCGGGACGGGCGACGGCATACGGCACGCCGCACTCGGCCAGGGCCTGCTCGACCTCGGCCTTGCCGCGGAAATAAGAATCGGGTGACGTCAGGCTCGGGTTGGTGATCGAGATGTGCACAATCCGCTGGACGCCAGCCTTCGCCGCAGCCCCGAACAATACCCGGCTGTTGGCCACCGCCTGTGCGTGGTCTACGGCACCGTGGGCGAACCGGATCCAGTACGTGTTGTACAGCGTGCCCGCGCCCGCCAACGCTGCGGCCAGCTCCGAGCTGGCACCGAAGTCCAGCGGTCGCACCTCGATCGGCGTGCCCGCTGGCGCCCGCTGCGGGTGACCCGTCAGCGTCCGCACTCGACGCCCTCGCCGCAGCAACTCACGAGCGATCGCCGCCCCCGAGTAGCTGAACGCTCCGGTGACAACGCTGAGATGAGCTGTAGGTACAGCGAGGTCAGGATGTGTCACGAGTCCTCCTTCCCCGCCGCCGGCAGGCGCAGGCCGCCGAGCAGGTCGAGGATTCTGGTCAGCGACCGGAACCGGTCGAAGACGGCAATGGCCGCGGCGCGGTCTCCGTCCATGCTGGCGAGGAGTTCCAGGCCGAGAAAGCCAGCCACAAGCGCATGGCCAGCCTCGGCCGGCGGTAGGAGCCGCGCCGCCGCGGACCGTCCGACTACCCGCCGGATCGCGTCCTCGGCCAGATCACGCCACGGACGGAGCCGCTCAGCCACCTGGTCGCCGAGGCCCGGCACGGCGTGCGCGCCGGTGATCATCTCGATCAGGACGCGCACGTAACCGGCGTCGAGGTCCTCGATAAAAATCGAGCGCGCGGACTCGCTCAGCGCCGACATCGAGGTGGCGTGCTCAAGCAGGCCACGGTAGGCAGTCATGCGCCGAGCGCTCACCTCGTCGAGCGCCGTCAGCAGCAGGTCATTGACGGAACCGAAGTGGTAGAAGACCAGCGCCTGGCTGAACCCAGCGCGACTGGCGATCTCTCTGGCACTGGCACCGGCGAACCCCACCTCGCGCAGGGCATCAATGGCCGCGGCAACCAGGCCAGCCTTGACTTCCGCAGACTGCGCTCGCTTGCTCGCCGTCCCGCCTGCCCGCGGCCCCGCCTTAGCCATGTGAGAGTTGCCTCGCCTTCTAACGGAACAGTCTAAGCAACTGCTCAGAATCCTACTCCCACATTCCTGTCCGGCGGGAGATCGACACCCTCGTCAGGTGCCATCATCAGGTGCTAGCTCGGCTGATTCACGTGCGCCAGCCGCGCTGCCCGAGCGCCCGGCAGGCGCAATGCGTTCCGGCGCGGTGCTTAGCCATCGTCTCGTCGCCGCGGGCGACTTCAGCAGCACGACCTCTCGGCCGCCTGGGTCTGCGGACCATGCTCGCATCCGGTCTCGCTTGCGGGTGAACGACTGGAAGTGCCACACGACGATCGAATCGCGGGAGAAAGCCTGCCGGAACGACTCGGTGTTTCCGTTGCAGATCGGCCGGCGATCGACGGCCCGCATGAAGGTCCGGCGAACGAGTCGGCTCAGCGACCACCAGCGCGGGTAGTCGAGCGCAACGATCAGGTCCGTCCGCTCCAGCACGACATCCATCCACTGGCTGTAAGCCGTGTCCAATATCCAGCGGTCGCCGGCGCAGATGGCGGAAATCCTGCGGCGCTGCTCCTCCGCCGAAATTGTTACCCAGCCTGGCTCCCAGGTCAGGTCATCCACGCTGTGCCACGGCAATCCGGTCCGATCCGCGAGCTGGCGAGCGAGAGTCGTCTTGCCCGACCCGGTCACACCGTAGATCAGCACCCTGTCCGCCACGCCGCGATGCTACATACGGCGGCGTGCAGGTGCTAGCGCGTTCATGGTCACGTCTACCCGGTTCCGGTTCCGATGCCCGGCCGGCGTCAAATCCTGGATGTCAGGTGCCGCGCACCGCCCGGATCGACTCGCGCAACGACGCAGTGGTGGCGAGTACGGCCGACGGCTCGTAGCCGCAGTGCGCCATGCAGTTCGAGCACCGCGGATCCTTACCCCGGCCGTAGGCGTCCCAGTCGGTGCTCTCGATCAGCTCCTTGTACGTCTTGGCGTATCCGTCCGCCATCAGGTAGCAAGGACGCTGCCAGCCCAGCAGGGAGTACGAGGGGATGCCCCATGCAGTGCAGGAGTATTCCTTCTTGCCCTCGAGGAAGTCGAGGAACAGGGGCGTGTGGTTGAGTCGCCAGCGCTTGCGGTTCCCGTCGGCGAAGGCCTTGCGGAACAGCTCACGCGTCTCAGTCACGCCGAGGAAGTGGTCCTGGTCCGGAGCCTTTTCGTAGGCGTAGGCCGGCGAGATCTGCATGTCGTCGATCTTCAGGTCATCGTTCAGGAAGTTGAGCACGTCGATGATCGTCTGCGGGGTGTCGGTGTTGAAGAACGTCGTGTTGGTGTTGACACGGAAGCCGCGCCGCTGGCACTCCCTGATGGCCGCCACCGCCTCGTCGAACACGCCCTCCTTGCAGACCGATTCGTCGTGCCGCTCCTTCAGTCCGTCAATGTGAACGACCCAGGCGAAGTATGGCGACGGCTTGAACTTGTCCAGCTTTTTGGGAATGAGCAGCGCGTTCGTGCACAGGAACACGAACTTCTTCCGCTTGATCAGCTCGTCGACCAGGACGTCGATCTGCGGATGCATCAGCGGCTCGCCGCCGGCGATCGAAACCATCGGCGCGCCGCATTCCTCGATGGCGGCAAGCGCCTGCTCGACCGGCATCCGCTGCTTCAGCAGGCTCGCTGGCTGCTGGATCTTGCCGCAGCCGGCGCACTTGAGGTTGCAGGCGAATAGCGGTTCCAGCTCAACGAGCAGCGGGAACTTGTCCTTGCGGCGGAGCTTTTGCCCCATCAGGTAGGTCCCGACGCGCAGGCTCTGGCGCAGTGGCATGCTCACGATGGCACCGTCTTTCTCATCTGTCTCGTCAGTACTGCTGCCTTAGCTGCGTACTGCCTCAAGTTGCGTACTGCCTCAAGTTGCGTACTGCCTTTTGTTGACGCTGGCGGACCCGCTAGGCCAGGTCCCCCGCCTGCTGTCGCAGCTCCTTGGGGAGCCCAAACTGAATCGACTCGGTCGCGACCACCACGTCCTCTGTCTTGACCTCGCCGAGACCGCTGAGAGCTGCGACGATCTGACCCACGATGGCTGGCGGCGCAGATGCTCCGGCCGCGATCCCGATCGTCGACGCGCCCGCTAGCCAGCCCAGCTGTATATCTTCTGGGCCATCGACAAGGTGGGCAGCCGTCCCAGCCCGCTGAGCGGTCTCAACCAGGCGCTGTGAGTTCGAGGAATTGGCCGATCCGGCCACCAGGACCACGTCCGACCGCGTTGCGATGGCCCGCACCGCGCGCTGCCGGTTCGTGGTCGCATAGCAGATGTCGTCGCTGCCCGGCCCGGTCGCCTCCGGGAAGCGCTCGGTGATCGCGTCCACGATGGCACTGGCTTCGTCGGCCGCCAGCGTGGTCTGCATCAGGTAGGCCACCTTGCGGGGATCGACCGGCTGCAGCCGCGCTACGTCGTCGGCGGTCTCAACCAGCGCCATGGCGCCAGGCGCCTCGCCTAGCGTGCCCTCGACCTCTTCGTGCCCGGCATGCCCGATCAGGGCGACCAGGTAGCCGTCGGTGGCGAACCTTCGCGCCTCGGCGTGCACCTTGGCGACGAGCGGGCAGGTGGCGTCTACTGCGTCGAGGCCGCGGAGCGCTGCCTCCTGCCTGACCTCCGGCGATACGCCGTGCGCGGAGAACACCACCATCGCGCCATCAGGCACCTCGCTGAGCTCATCAACGAAGATGGCGCCCGCGCGCTCGAGGTCGGCCACAACTGTCGCGTTATGCACGATCTGCTTACGCACGTACACAGGGGCGCCGTGCCGCTCCAGGGCAAGCTCGACGATCTCGATCGCGCGCTCGACGCCCGCGCAAAAGGAGCGCGGGCTTGCCAGCAGGACGTGCCGCTTGCCACCGGCCGCGGCCCAGCGGGCTAGCACCGGTGCCGCTTGTCGCAGCGACCGTAGCGCAGCCAGCCCGCCTGGAATGATGTGCGCGCTGAACACCGGCTGCTCCGGCGTATCAGAGATCGCCCGGATCACGATCGCCGGTGTACCTGCTGCGCCAGCCAGCAGCGGCACCGACTCCATGTCTACCGCGATAGCTCCCGAAGCCGCGCGCTGGGCGTGCTCGTAGCCGCGCACGAGTCGGTCGACTGTCAGGATCGGGCCAGTCGTCGCGCGGAGGCCAGCGCGGCGGAGCTCGCCGGCTACCAGCGGCGCCGAGGGACACCGGATCGTGGTTGCCCCGTCTGTGATCTCCGACGCAACGACGACGTCACCGACGCGCAACTCGCTGCTCAGGCTCCCGCCGACGCCGCCGACGGCGAGCATGTCCCGGGGCGACGCGGCTATCCGGGCGGCGGCCGAGGCAGCACGGACTGGGCCGTAGCCAGTACGCATAACCTGCACGCGCTCGAGACTGCCAGTCAGGCCGCGCCGGAGCGCCCGCGCCTCGACGCGGAGCGGCGCGCAGACCGTCAGCGTGCTCATCGCGCCCCCCCGAGGTAGCGGCCAAGCGCGCTGACCGGGAACACCAGGCGGTAGAGGTGATAGTTGATGTAAAAGTCGCCCGGAAACCCGGTGCCGGTGAACTGGGGCTCGTCCCACGTGCCGTCCGGACGCTGGGTCGCGGCTAGCCACGCGGCGCCGCGCTCCGCGCTCGCCAAGGCGTCCTCGCCGCCAGCCGCCAGCAGTGCCAGCAGGGCCCACGCCGTCTGCGATGCGGTCGCCTCCCCCCGTCCGGCCCAGGCCGGGTCGGTGTAAGACCGCATGTCCTCGCCCCAGCCGCCGTCCGCATTCTGGTGATCGATCAGCCAGCGCACTGCACGCCGGATGCACGGCTTCCCCGGCAGCACCCCGGCCGCGATCAGCGCCGGCACCACGGCGCCCGTTCCGTAGATGTAGTTCGCGCCCCAGCGGCCGAACCAGGAACCATCTCGCTCCTGGGCGCGCAGCAGCCAGGCGACCCCGCGCCGGGCCGGCCGGCTCGCGCCGAGGCCGGCGGCTGCCAGGGCCTCGATCGTGTGCGCGGTCACGTCGGCTGACGGCGGGTCAACCACAGCACCGAAATCGCAGAACGGCAGCTTTGTCACGAGCCGGGAGGTGTTGTCGGCGTCGAAGGCGGCCCAGCCGCCATCGCGCGACTGCATCCCGGTGAGCCACGTCAGGGCTCTGGCTACGGCCGCTCCGGCGTCGCTCGCAGTGGCACCGTCCGGCTGCTCAACGCGGCCGAGCGCAAGCACGACCTCGGCGGTGTCATCGACGTCTGGGTAGCCGTCGTTGTCGAACTCGAACGCCCAGCCGGACGGTGCCAGCCCTGGTCGTTTCGCCTGCCAGTCGCCTGGCCCGCGGATCTCTTCCGCCAGCACCCACCTGGCAGCGGACTGCAGCGACGGATGGCCGGCTGGCAGCCCCGCGTCGGTCAGGGCGATCACGGCCAGAACCGTGTCCCAGACGGGCGACTGGCACGCCTCGAGGCGACGCCTCTTCCCATCGGGACCGTCTTCCCAGATCGTGAACCGGTCCAGGCCGTCCAGCCCCCGCCTGATGACCGGATGCTCAAGGCCGTAGCCAAGCAAGTGCAACGCCATGAGCGAGTACACCCACGGCGGCTGAATGCCGCCCCAGCACCCGTCGGCCTCCTGCCGGGCGATAATCCAGTCTGCGCACCGCCGGAACGCAGCGGTCCGCACTGCTGTCGCCGGCCGAAGGTGGCCAGCATGCCGCTCGTACTGGTGCAGCGCCCGGTCCAGGCCACGGAAGACCGCCCCCCATGGATCAGGCTTCGCCCCGGCACTCGGCTCGGTGCGCCCGGCTTGCCGCGCCGGTACGCGCTCTCCTGGTGATGTGTCCAGTTCGTCCAGGCCGAACGTCAATGAGCGCACCGGCCGGAGCGAGCACACAACCGTGAGCGGCACAATGGTCTGGCGTGCCCAGCAGGCCCAGTCGTACACATTGAGCGGGAACCAGCGGGGCAGGTAGATGAGCTCTGGCGGCATAACGGGCAATTTGTCCCACGGCCACTCGCCAAACAACGCAAGCCATATGCGAGTGAACACCCTGGTCGCCGCTATGCCACCGCGACCCCTGATCCATGCTGCGGCGGCCGCCATGTGACTGACCTCGGGCTGATCACCAGCGAGCCTGAGTGCCACATACGCCTCGACCGTCGTGGACAGATCGCCGTCGCCACCGCGGAAGTTCGCCCACGTGCCGTCCGCGCGCTGCGCGGACCTGATCCAGCGGGCCGCCGCCTCAGTCTCCTCGGCCGTGCGGATGCCGAGAAATTCGCGCAGCAGCAGATCCTCGGCGTCCATGGTGACGTTCGTCTCGAGCTCGCCCTGCCACCAGCCACCTGGCTGCTGAAGCGCGGTCAGGTGGCTGACGGCCCGGTCCAGCGCGAGCTGGGCCGCTTTGCGTACCGCGCTCCCCTGCGATCGGGCTAGGGCAGCGCCCGCCACGGACGGCGTAACGCCGTCCGAATCTGGCCTCACGATGCCGTGAGTCACCATTGCCGCGCCGTGATGAATTCAGCGATGGCCGCGAACTCGGCCCGGACGTCCGCCGGCATATCGGCTTCGGCCAGGCAGGCAAGCGCCGAGGCCAGCTCGGCGTCGGCCATTTCCTCGATGCGTGCCTTTGCCCCAGCTGCTTCCACCAGCTGCGTGGCGTGTACGACCTCGTCGTCGGTCAGCAGCTCGAGCTTGCCGAGCAGCTTCGAAAGATCGCTGCCAGCGTCGGTATCGCTGGCGAGCGCCGTCACGATCGGCACGGACTTCTTCCTGGCCCGCAGATCGGATCCGACGGGCTTGCCGGTGACCTCAGGTGCGCCCCAGATGCCGAGCAGGTCATCGACGAGCTGGAACGACAGGCCCGCATGCGCGCCGAAACCGCTCAAGCTCATGGCCAGGCTTGGTGGACCACCGACGTAGATGACGCCAATGCTGCAGGCACACGCCATCAGGGCGGCCGTCTTGTCGCCCGCCATATCCAGGCACTCGGCGACCTGGACGTCATAGCGCCGCTCGAACTCGAGGTCGGCACCCTGGCCGGCGATGAGACGCAGCACAGCCGCTGACAAACACCGGGCCGCCCAGACACCGTAAGGCGGAGTTTCCATCAGTATGTCCTGCGACAGGGCAAGCAGCGCGTCCCCGGCCAGGATCGCTGCGCCGACGCCGAAGACAGTCCAAGCTGTCGGCTGATGCCGGCGCTCGGTGTCGCCGTCCATGATGTCGTCGTGCAAGAGCGAGAAGTTATGCACGAGCTCTACGGCGGCGGCAGGGACGACGGCTCGCTCCGGGCCTGCGCCCGCGGCGCGAGCCGACAGCAGCGCCAGCGCGGGACGGAGCGCCTTGCCAGTGCCGCCCGCGGCAATAGGCTGGCCAGTCGCATCCGACAGGCCCAGATGGTAGGACGCTACTGTCCGCACGGCGGGACTCAGCCTGCCAACGGCCTGAGCGATCGCCGGGCCGACGAGGTCGCGGGCCGTCTGCACGCCGGCCGGCATCATGACGGTCATGACGCGCCCGACCAGGCATCATCGAGCTCAGCGGCTCGGTCAGCCGACGGCAACGCGGCGAGCTCCGCCATGAGCTGCTGCGCGGCTTCGTGTCCGCTACGCACGGCACCCTCCATGGTGTCGGGCCAGCCGGTACTCGTCCACGCGCCGGCCAGCGCAAGTCCCGGTACCGATGTTGCGGAACCGGGTCGCAGGCCACCAGACCCTGGCGCCTGCCGGAACGTCGCCCGACGTTCCCTAGTCACGAAGAAATCGACAACTTCAGCCCCGGCTGCGGCCGGGAACAGCTGCTCAAGGGCGGGCAGGAACAGCTGCCTGAGCTCGGCAGTCGGCACGTCGATTGCCTCGTCAGCGGCGGAGATCGACACCGCCAGGTACTGTCCGGACAGCACGCCCGCCTGGCTGGTCTTGTCGAATACCCACTGGACCGGAGAGTCCACAGCCGCGGCGAACGGTAGATCCGTTACCTGCCGGTCGTAGATGACGTGCACGTTGAGGATGGGCGAGTAACCCAGGCCAGGCCAGGTGGCAGCCTGCGGAATGCCAGCCGGGGCAGCGAGCCTGGCCGCCTGGTCGGCTGGCACGGCCAGCACGACGGCATCGGCGCTGATCGACTGAGCGCTGGCGGCGTCGCCAGCCGCCTCAGCGCTGCGGCTCAGGTTCACCCGGAAACCGCCGCCGGCCAGCTGCTCGATGCTCGCCGCCCTGGCACCGAGTTGAACTTGCGCGCCGAGACTCGCGAGGAGGATTGCCGTCGCGTCGGCGTGCAAGCGGCCGAGGGGCACCTTGGCCATGCCGATGTCGGCCGCATCACGGGCACCGAGCAAGGCCGTCTTGATAACGGTCGCCGCCAGCCCCACGCTCGCCTCGTCGCCATCGATATTGAGTGCGGACACGATGAACAGGTCCCACAGCCGTCGGCGCGCGCGATCATCCTGACCGCGGGCAGCAAGCCAGCTGCCCAGGCGCTGGCGATCCAGGTCCGGGCTGGCGGGATCGGCGAACTTGAAGGCGAGCGCAGCCCGGCCGACCTTCGCGCGCTCCAGCAGTGAGAGCAGCGAGTACCTCAGCAATGCCCGTGCAAGGTGCAGCGGGGCCGGCAGCGCGTCGCGGCGCAGCCGTGCGCGGCCGTCGGGCGAAAGCACTGTGACGTCGAAGCGATCCTGGATCGACACCGAGTCGCTTACCCCGAGCCGGGCAAGCAGGCCCTGATAGCGGTCACAGCAGCGAAGGAAGACGTGCTGACCGTTGTCGATCATCAGATCGCCCCGGCCGTAGGACGTCGCGGCTCCGCCCAGTCGCGGCCGCGACTCAAGCAGAGTCACGGTAAAGCCCGCATCGCGCAGGTCAATCGCGGCGGTAACGCCGGCCAGGCCACCGCCGACCACGACAACCCTGTGCCCCGTCATGTCCGTCCTTCTGCGTGCTGGCGGTTCCTGCCCAGCCGGCCGATACCAGCCAGGGCCGCGGCTGCGATCATCGCCTTCTCACGGCCCTGCAGCGACATGCGGCTGGCCAGCGCGGTCTGCGGGCTGGCCGCGATGTGCTCGAGCAGTCGTCGGTAGATCCCCGCCATGGCGCCAGTGCAAGCGGCGCTGCGGCGATCTAGCATCGGGAGCAGCTGCATGCCAGTCGCGTACCACTGCCGGGCCCGGTCAGCCTCGAACCGGACCAGGTCGGCCATCGGGCCGTCGATCTTCCCGTCGCCGCCCTCGCCATCAGGACCGGCCGGGATGAGGGTGCAGCCGAACGTCGCGAGGTCGTCAGCTGGCAGGTATACCCGGCCGTTGCCGAGATCCTCGCGGATGTCACGCAGGATGTTCGTCAGCTGAAGCGCCACGCCGAGATCGTCGGCGAGCGGGCGAGCGCGCTCCGGATCGCTGCTGCCGAAGACACCCAGCGACAACCGGCCGATCGAACCGGCAACGCACCGGCAGTAGTGCTCGAGTTCCTCGAAGGACGCATAGGTGACGCCACGAACGTCCGCCTCGCAGCCGTCAATGAGCTCACCAAACGCCTCGAGCGGGAGGGCGAACTTGTTCGCTGCGTCACGCAGCGCCACGAGCACCTGGTCGCCAGTCTTGGCAACCTCGGCGACGCTCGCCGTGGTCAGCTCGGCCACAGCTGCCCGGGCGCCTGCCAGCGCAGCAAGCTTGTCCGGCGCGGGGAGCGTCCCGTCGCCGATGTCGTCGATGCGCCGGGCAAAGGCGTACACGGCCGACAGGGCGCGTCGCTTGGCCGCGGGCAGGAGCGCAACGCCATAGGCGAAGTTCTTCGCCTGCTGGCGCGTGATCGCCTCACAGCGCCGGTATGCGGCCGCCACATCGATGGCCTCAGCTGGCGCAGTCATGGCGTCTTTCGTCACTGATTCACCGCCCCCGGATCAGGATCGCGGCAAGCTCACGGACCGTTCGGCTCTTAGCCGGCTTCCGCAGTCCCGACAGGACGTCATGATCAGCTGCGCGGATCGCCGCGATGGCAGCCCGGCCACCCGCGATGTAACCGGCGACGGCGACCCGAGCGTAGCCCCGCAGCTGACCGACCAGGGGCGCACCAGAGTCAATCAGCCGAGCCGCCCGGTCTGCTTCAGCAGCGACCAGGCGGCGTAGCTGCGGCGAGGCAACCTGACCGGCTAGGTCGCGTTCACTGCACTCGTGGCTGCGCATATCAGCGGCGGGCAGGTAGACCCGTCCAGCCCTTAGATCCTCCCCGACGTCCTGGAGGTGCTCGACGATCTGGAGGCCACTGCAGACGGCGTCCGATAGCTCAGCCCGCTCGGGCGTGCTGCAGCCGAAGATCAACAGCACGATCCGGCCGACGGGATTAGCTGACAGCGCACAGTACGCAAGGAGCTCGTCGAAGGTCTCGTACCGCGTAACGACCTGATCCTGGCGGTTGGCGTTGATGAGATCCCGAAAACACTGCACTGGGATCGCGCAATCGGCAAGAACTCCCGCCAGCCCGCGTACTGCCGGGTACACCGGCGGGCTGCGCGTCACGCTGTCCTGCCGGGCTGCGTAAAGACGGGTGAGGTCGCCATCAAGCTCGTCAAGTAGCCGGAGGCGCTCCCGAGGCGGTGCCTCGTCGCCAACGTCGTCGACGGTCCTGGCGAAGTTGTAGACCGCTGTCAGGTGCGCGCGATACCTCCGCGGCAGGAATCGCAGCGCGACCGTAAAGTTCTCCGCGGCGGCCTTGTGCGCCAGCAGATCACTGCTGTCATCGGCCAGC
Organism: Streptosporangiaceae bacterium; assembly: GCA_035472835.1. Taxonomy (GTDB): domain Bacteria; phylum Actinomycetota; class Actinomycetes; order Streptosporangiales; family Streptosporangiaceae; genus JAJYUU01. The sequence goes on from DATIOU010000069.1 coordinate 11,769, forward strand.
GCCGCGTGGTTTGGGCCCTCGGGTGAGGCGACCCGCGCAGCCCCAGACGGCCGCAAGCCGCGCGCGTGATCGGGCGCGGGCACCGCCTCCGTACCGGCCCCTTCGCGAGTCATGATCTCTATTTGCGCATGGCTCGCTAATCTGATGCAAACAATGACGTGGCCGTCACCTGATATCGGCGTCAGTTTTAGACCCGCGATCCGGCCGTCGCATCTCAGCTGACCTGCGGCGTCTTGCTAAGAAGCAGGTTTTATCACGAAGATGCAACTTGGGACCTTGTGGACGCTACGAGGAATATGCGTAGTTAGTCCGCTGGCACGTGAATCCGCTGTTACACCGGCCACCCCAGCATGGCCCTGAGCCCGTTCAAGGGCTAGTCTCCCAGCATGAGTCGGGAACCCAGCCTGGGCCCGCCAGGGAGATCAGCCACGGCAGCAACAGGCATCCAGCGTGGCGCCTCCCCGCTCCCTGTGCGACGCGGGAGTGTTCAGCCGGGGGCCGCGGAGCGTGCGTCGACGGGGAATCAGTCGGCGGCGAAAGCAGTTCAGAATGGCGTGCGGACGGGTCAGGCTGACAAAAGCACGACATCGGTCGGCGAAGGTGGCCTGACCGCACCGGGGATACCGGGCGGCCAGCCCGCCGAAGCGCCGCAGCTGCGCCCGTCGCGCGACGGCGGTGTGCCCGCGCTTCAGCGCGAGCTGGGCGCCCACGGACGGGACACTGTGCGGCGGCTACTCGAGGCTGGGCTCGCCGAGTTCGAAGAGGCGGGCTTCCAGGGCGCGCGCGTCGAAGACATCGTCCGCCGGGCCAAGACGTCGCACGGCACCTTTTACTTGTACTTCGCCAACAAGGATGACCTGTTCCGGACGCTGCTCCGGGACGCGCTCGTCGACATGGCGGATATCACCGACGAGTTCCCAGTCGTCACCGGCAACGACGCCGGGAAAGCTGCCCTCCGACGCTGGGTGCAGAGCTTCTGTGACACCTACGCGGCCCACGCGACAGTGATTCGGATCCTCAGCCAGGCCGAAATCGTCGGCGAGAGCGTCTTCAGCGACGGGCTCCAGCTGTTCTTCCGGCTATCCGAGGTCATGACTCAGGGCATGACCGCGGCGCAGGGCGCCGCCACGGACGAGCGCATGCTGACCGAGCATGCCGAGCTGACCGCCGTCGCCTGCCTCATGATGCTAGAGCGGATCAACTACCTGATGAGTGCCGAAGTCCGGCTCCCCAAAGACGAGATGATCGACCGCCTGACCGCGATCATCTACGCCGCGTTCCGTTCCTGAGCTAGCCAACGGGCAAGCGCGTGCCAGAATCTGCTCCGCTCGCGCACCGGCACCTACTCAGCCAGCCCGTGGACTACGCGCCATTCGCCGGGACTGATCTGCTCGTTCATGTCGGCGGTCAGGCGACCGTGGATCGGCTTGTCGATCTTCTTTATGACGGGTTCGAGGCTGACCCCGCGCTACGGAGCATCTTCGGGCGAGACCTTGCTGCCGCTCGGGCCAGCCAGAAGTTGTTCTTCGCGCAGTGGCTTGGCGGCAGCCACCGGTACGCTGAGCAGTCCTACTCGGGGCTTGCACACCGGCACGAGTCTGTCCCGATTACTCGCGCAGTCGCCGAGCGATGGCTGCACAGTTTCCGGCAGGCGCTCATCCAGAGCGTGGTGGACGAGGCCGATCGGAGGGCCATCCTCGAGCAGGCCAGCGCCGTGGCGAGGGCCCTCGTCAACGAGGAGGACGCACCAGCGGCGCGCCAACCCGCAGTAGTCGAGGCCGCAGGGACCGGCCGACGCGGACCGCCGCGTCGTCGCGCGATAGCGTCCTGTGGCAAGGCCGCGCGCGCGGTGTCGGCTGCCGTACGCCTAGCCCAGCGCGGGGACGCAATCGGGCTGGAGGCGGCGCTCGACGAGGCCCCCGGTCTGCTCGCGAAAACCTTTGCAGCGCGCCTGATGCTGGCCGCGGCCCTCGCCGGACGGGCAGCGACCGTGCAGCTGCTGCTCCAGCGTGGCGCTGACGTAGACGCCCCGCATTGTCTGCCGGTAGCAGTAAGTGGACGGGCATTCGAGCGGGCGATCTTCGTGACACCGCTTTGCGCCGCGCGCCTCCGTTACCGCTCTGCGGTCGAGCAGATCTTGCTTCAGGCGGGCGCGCACGACGACGTCTTCACGGCCGCCTTCCTGGGTGACCTGCCGCTGCTGCACGCCATGTTGGGTGCCGACGCCGCCCTTGCCGACGCATGCGATCCGGCCTGCGACGTCCTCGACGTCACCCCAATCGATCATGCCGTCGCGGGCAGACAGACCTCAGCATTGGGGCTTCTCCTTGACCACGTGCGACCGCCGCTGCGGAGCGGGGTGCGCGCGCTGCGCGGCGCGGCGGCGAAGGGCGACGTCCCGACGGTCGAGATGCTGCTGGCCCACGGAGCGGACGCGACGAAGATCGGGGTGGGCCGGTGGGTGCTCCACCCGGTGCTAGCGCCGCTGCTCGCCAGCCGCGGTGCATCGGTAGGCTGCGCCGGCGCATGGATCGGCGCCTGTTGCACGGGCAACCAGGGACGCAGGGACGACCCGGACTATGTCCGCGCCCTCCTTCGTTTCGGCGCTCAGGCCGACGACGTCCGAATCGAGGATCACGGACGCACCAGCGGTGTCCAGACGCTGACCGCAACCGCCCTGCACTTCGCGGCGAAGGCCGGCTTCGCCCAGACCGTCGAAGTCCTGCTGCAGCACGGAGCCGATCCCTTCGCGCGCGACAGCCGAGGCCGCACGCCGCTGGACTGGCTGGCCGAGTGCCGTTCGCCTGCGGCAAGGGAGCGGGTCCGTCCGCTCCTCGCGTCGCGGCACCCGTCCGCGTGAGTCATTCGCCAGCGCAATCGCGGCCCGGCGCACGACGATGGGTCAGTGGCCCTGAACCGTTCGAGCTGCTAGTGACCATGGTGGATCGGTGTGCGATCCGCCTCGCCGTTGCTGGCGTCCTGCTGATGCTCGCGGTCGCGTCCCAGGGCTGCGGGGGCTGGTCGGGGCCAAGGCTGACTGCCGGGAACCCGAACCCGAGTATGGGCGGGTTCCCAGCGGTGAGTCCTGCGCATCACGCGCTCCAGGGCGAGATGTTTCTATGCCTCACCGGGCCAGGCCAAGCCGTCATCACCGAGGTCCGGCCCATAAACCCCACGGGCACCATCGAAGTTGTCGGGTACGCGGTGCGGCCCAACCCGGTCCTGAGAGGCGCCCAGATGCTGGGCGCAGAGTACGGCGCGTTGCGAACCCACGGCTTCACCCGCAACAGAACCGTGGACACACGATGCGGAGGCCCCAACTCTGGCCAGGGCTACGAGCTTGGCCTCGAACTGGCAGTGCCGCCCGGCATGAACGCGGGCACGACCGCGTGGGAGATCGATTACACGGTCGGCGGTCACGCGGCGAGCCTGACGTTCCCGCTAGGTGCGGTTCTGTGCTCCACGTCGAATATGGACGACGGGCCGTGCAAACATGTCTGGCAGAAGTACGGGGTCAACTGGTAAGCGCCTGGGCGCCGTCCAACTCGCTGCGCAGCTTGGCGCTCACAAGCGCCACGCTCTGCCGCATGTGGTCGGCGGCCTGCGTAACTTCCCGGTTCACCCCCATGGCCGAGGAGTGCCTCAGACTGTGGCCCGGGACGGCCCGGAGGGGCGCTGTGAACGCGGTAGCAGGTCAGCGGCCAGGCGGCGGGCGAGTTGGCCTGTAGGCCGGGTTCTGTGCACCCGCTTGCGCGGGCCGGCGGCCATCCATCTAGGACTGCCGTTGCCGACAGCCTCATGCGGTCTACCCGCGAGCATCGGGCGGGCCACCCTCAGTCGCTCGCGCAGGAACACGCCGTTGCCGGCGCGCTCCCTCTTGACCTTGCTCCGGGTGGGGTTTACCGAGCCGCTCAGGTCACCCTGAGCGCTGGTGGTCTCTTACACCACCGTTTCACCCTTACCCCCGGCACGAGTCCGGAGGCGGTCTGTTTTCTGTGGCACTATCCCGCGGGTCACCCCGGGTCGGCGTTACCGACCACCCTGCCCTGCGGAGCCCGGACCTTCCTCGGCGCGCCAGGCTAGGCTGGCGCGACGCGGCCGCCCGGCCAACTCGCCCGCCGCTTTGCCCAGGATACGGGCAGTTGACAGCGAGCGGGCGACACCGGCGTGTTGCCTGTGTCGCCCGCCCTTTGGTACCGCGAGCGCTGATCTGCGCTCAGTGAATCAGACTGCCAAGCAGGCTGCCGTACTCACCGTTGCTCCGCGACTGCTGTGGCGTAGACAGCGTCAGCGATGACGCTGGCTTAATCGCGGTCGAGGATGGCCGGCTGGCTGCCGGACGGCCGGCTGACCTGCGAGTAGCCGGACGCGATTTCGACGCGGCCGCTCGTGGCCTGGACGTTGCCGCCCGTGAAGTGGTCGACCTGGGCTTGCTCCCCGCGGCCCGAGCCGTAGAGCCCGCGGCGCTACTGGTGCTCGCCTGGCTCGCGCTCCTCGTGCCACCGGACCTGGTCCGAGATGACGAGGAGCGAGTCGACGAGCTGCGCGGCGATGTGCCGCGGGCTGACGTGCTTCGGGACGACGAACTACGAGACGATGGCCGCGAAGCCGGTGTCCGGGACGATGGCCGTGTTGACGTGGCCCGCCGGGCAGACGGCCTGCGCGCGCTTGTGGTCCGCCGCCCGGTTGTCCGGCTGGTTGAGCTGGCCGGGGCGGGCTTAGCCGACGACATCGTCTTGGCCGCGGCGGTCAGCGCCTTTGCTGCCGTCATCATGGCCTTGGTGGCGGTGTTCATCGACCTCAACGCGGACGACATCGTCTGCGCTGACGCTGTTGCCTTGGTGGCCGCGGCAGTCATCTTGGTGGCTGCCGATGTCACCTTGGTGGCTGCCGAGGATACGCCCCGGGCAGCGGTCGCGGGAGTAGCGGAACTGCGGCTTCCCCGGGTCGTCGTGCTCCTGCGAGCAGTGGTCGAGCCGGGACGTGACGCAGTCGATCGCGATGCTGTGCTGCGCGTGGACCGCGATCCAGCCCTCCGCGTGGTCGTCCTGGCGGCCGTGCCGTTGGAACCCGCAGAGTTGCCGCGAGTAGCCCTCGGCGTGGTGCCGGACGATCTGGAGGTTGAACTTGATCTTGGTCGGCTCGCAGTGCCACTAGACGCACTGCGGCTCACCGACCTGCTGCGAGCGGTACTCGCCGAACTACGGCGGGTCGCCGCACGGGTCGTGGACTGAACAGACACTGATCTCCCCCCGTCTTGATCAATTACGAGGAGTGCTATTCCACACACGGAGAGTATTTACACACACGGCGACGTCTTCGCTCGGAACAATGAACCCAAGCGAACCGAAATCATCCTGTTCGCGCGCCGACCACGGCGCGGTGCGGCCCCGCGACGCGTGTCCGCGATGCGGCGTCCGTGATGCGGCGTCAGCACTGCCGCAGACGATCACGCGGACCGCAGATGCGCGGTGTCGTTAAGCGACCGTAGCAAGGCAGGCCCGTCTGCGAACCACGCGGCCTCCGAAAGAGCCGCCACCTCCAGATGAATCCGGAACAGCGCCGCGGCAGGCGCGAGCACCGCGCGGCACACGATCGTCTTGATGGGCGTCACGTGGCTGACGACCACAACCGTCTGGCCCTGATGCGCGCCGAGCAGCCGGTCAAGGGCCGCGTCGACGCGCACGGCCACCGCGGCGAAACTCTCGCCGCCCGGCGGCGCGATCTCCGGATCCGCCATCCAGGCCGCTATCTCGTCCGGCCAGCGGGCCATCACCTCACCGAACGTCATGCCTTCCCAGTTGCCGAAATCGGTCTCGGCCAGATCGTCGTCCATCTCCAACGGCGCGCCGACGGCGGCGGCGACGATCTCTGCGGTTTGCCGCGCCCGGAGCAGCGGTGACGTCTGCACGAGGTCGACGCCGCCGCGGTCGGCCAGCCTTAGGGCAGCAGCGCGGGCCTGCTCAAGGCCGAGTTCCGTGAGCCGGATATCGCCACGGCCGGCGAACCTGCGCTCCGCTGACAGCGCGGTCTGCCCGTGCCGCAACAGCAAGGTGGTGGTCGGCTTGCCCTCTGCCGCTCGCCAGCCGGCCTCCGGCGTGCGCTGGCTACCGGGCGCAGCCGCCGAAAGCCCGTCAGAGCCCCGATTCATCGGTCCGGACCAGGATCCGGCGGCACTCCTCACACCGCAGTACGTCGTCAGGAGCGGCGGCGCGGATCGCGTTGAGGTCCACAGTGTTAAGCGTCAGGTGACACCCCTGGCACTGGCCTCGCCGTAGGGCGGCGGCGGCGACACCGCCGTGCTGGGCGCGCAGCCGCTCATACAGTTCCGCCAGATCGGCGGGCTCCTCGGCGACGACGACTGCCCGGCGGTCCGATGCGGCGTCAGATAGCCCCTCGATCTCAGCCAGCGCCGTGTCGCGCCGGGCAGTGACGGCGTCTATGTCAGTGCTGACCCCGGCGCGCTCTGAGCCCGCCTCCTTGAGTCTGGCCTGGGCGGCCTCGAGGCGCTCCATCACGTCGAGCTCGACGTCTTCAAGATCGGACTGACGCCGAAGCAGCGACTCAATCTCGGACTGCAGGTTCTCGAGTTCGCGCGGGGAGCTCACCTGGCCAGCATCCAACCGGACGCGGTCACGGGAGATCCGTGTGCGGACCTGCTCGACGTCGGCGTCCGCCTTTGCCTGCTCCCGCTTGAGGTCGCCCTCCCTGGCTTCGAGCGCCGACGTCTCATCGCGCAGGGCCCGGTCCCGCTCGTCCAGCCGATGAAGCTGCTCGTGCTCGGGCAGGCCGCGGCGCCGATGATCCAGCCTGCCTAGCTCAGCGTCCAGGTCGGCAAGCTCGAGCAAGCGCAGCTGCGCTTCGGGGGATGCTTTCACGCTCGCCACGTTAGCCTGCCGCAGCTGGGCGTGTCGCCCCGGCCGCAAGCTCGGCGCTCAGCCCCCGAGCGCGACCATGACGACGGGCGCGGACGTCGGCTGCCCCGTTCCGGTCGAAGGCTCGATCGTGAGCCCGAGCATGCCGCCCGGCGTTAGCCGGCGGACCACCACAGGACCCGACATGCCCTTATAGTCCGGCGGCAGCATGCCGGCCGCGGTCGCGCCCGCCCTGCTCATGATCCACAGCTCGTAGGCCTTCGAGGCGGGCAGCTTGGGCAGGCCGGCCGCCGTGAAGACGAGCGCGCGGGCGCGGTGCGACATCACCACAGTCGCTGTGCCACCGCTCCTGACCTGCGCTGTCAGCGTGGTCGCGTCATGCGCGCCGAGGATGGCGGCGATTGCGCTGTCACGCCGCTCCATGGCGCTCATGCGTCCCTGCATCACGCTCACATGCACGCCGAACACGATGGCGGTCGCCGCTAGCGCAGTCACGACGACGGCCGCGAGGCTGGCCAGCCACGGCCGGCGGAGCTGGGGCACGCCGCTCCCCGGCAGCCGCAGCCGATCCGCGGCTCCGCGCCAGCCGGGGCGCCGCGCCGACCGCTCGCTCGCCACCAACGGCGGCAGCTGCCGGATCCGGTCAGCAGCAGCAATTGTCGGCTCTCGCAGCGCCAGACGCGGCGCCACGGCCGCAGCGGCAGCTAGACGCGCGGCGGCTTCGCGCAGCCCCCGGACGTCGCCACGGCACTGCTCGCATGCCTGCAGGTGCCGCTCGAAGTCCGCCTGTTCCTGGCCGGTCACGGCGTCCAGGACGTAAGGACCGACCAGCGTGTGCAAAACGGTGCGTCGCGCCTGCATTACTCCACCCCCAGGCAGTCTCGGAGCCTGATGAGACCGTCGCGCATGCGGGTTTTCACCGTGCCAACCGCGACCCCTAGCAACTGCGCTACCTCCCGGTAGCTGTGGCCCCCGTAATACGCGAGTGTCACCGACTGACGCTGCAAATCGGTCAGGCCGCCGAGGCAGCGCCTGACCCGCTCCTGCTCGAGCGTTGCCAGCGCAGCGTCGCTGACCTCGTCGTACTCGATGACGGCGACGGTTGCGCGCAGTTCACGGGCGGCGGCACGCTCCTCTGACCGGACGCGGTCCACTGCCCTGCGGTGCGCCAGCATCATGATCCACGCGTTCGCCGAGCCGGCCGACGCGTCGAACCTCGCCGCCGATCGCCAGACTTCGAGCAGGACCTCCTGCATGACCTCTTCGGACTGAGCGGGGTCGCGCAAGACGCGGCGGACGATGCCAAGCACGGCGGCCGCAGTCTGGTCATACACGGCCCGGAACGCTGCATGGTCACCCTTAGCGACCTCGGCCAGCACTGACTCGAGGCCTTGCGCCTCCCCGTGCCCGCCGCCAGCCCCGGCGCCCGGCCTGAGCTCGCCCTCGCCGGATGGCTTGCCGCCTACCACGTCCACATGCCTATATTCGCCGCCGCGGCCTGGTCCGGCTTGGCCAAAAGCCGGACATGTCCTCGGACCGCACGCCAATCCAACCCCCGACCCTGCTACGAATACGCGTGTGACCTATCAAGACCCCCACCCTGAACGCGCGAGGCGTGACACCGGGCCAAGCCGTGGCAGCGGACCGAGGCGCGACACCGGGCCGAGCCGTGGCAGCGGACCGAGGCGCGACACCGGGTCGAGCCGTGGCAGCGGGCCTGGCCGCCGTGCGGCCCGGCGCCCAGGCTCAGACCGCCCCGCGTCAGGCGCCGTTGCCCCGGCAGGCGCCGGCGCCGTCATCGGGATCGTCACCGGGCTCGTGGCGCTCGGCATCGCTCAGGTAATCGCCGCTCTCCTTAGTTCGCCAGCCGGCGAGCCGATACCAGCTGTCGGCGAGATGTCGATCAACAATACGCCCGCCGCGGTGAAGGACTTCGCCATCCGCGAGTTCGGCTCCAGCGACAAGACCGTCCTGGTGTGGGGCATACGCGGCGTCCTTATCATCTTCGCCGTCGTGATCGGCGCGCTCGCCATCCGCAGGCTCTGGCTCGGGCTCGTCGGCCTGGCGGTCTTCGCCGGAATCGGCGTCTACGCGACACTGAGCCAGCCGACGGCCAAGGCAACCGACGTTCTTCCGACGCTGATTGGCGCCGCGGTTGGCGCATTCGCGCTGCGGTACTTCAGCACCGTCGCGCGCAGGCTGGCGCCGCGTGCCGCCTCGGCTGCCACTTCCGCCTCGGACGCCACTTTCCTCTCGACTGCCACTTCCGGCTCAGGCGCCACCTCCGCCCCGGCCACCCCGGCCCGGCAGGCCGAACCAGCCGAGCAACCCGAGCAACCCGAGCAACCCGAGCCGACTGAGCCGCCGCAGCCGACCGAGCCACCCCAGCCGGCCGAGCCACCCCAGCCGGCCGAGCCGGCTGAGCCGGCCGAGTCCGCGCCCGCCGCCTCCGCGCGATCGGTCCCGCCCGCAGCAGCGTGGTGGCCCGCGGAAACCGTCCAGACCGATGCCGCGCCCGAACCGCTCACGAGCCGGCGCAGGTTCCTGGTAACAAGCGCGATCGTTGCCGGTGCCTCGCTGGCGACGTACGCCGGCGGCTCATGGCTGGCGAACACGCGCGATGTCAGCGCGATTCAGCACGCGCTGAAGCTGCCGAAGCCCGCGAGGCCCGCCCCGCCACTGCCGCCGGGAACGGACCTGAAGATCCCCGGACTCACCAGCTTCGTGACGCCTAGCAGCAGTTTCTACCGGGTCGACACCGCCCTAGTGCTGCCCGAGATCCTGCCGGCGCACTGGCAGCTGCACATACACGGAATGGTGCAGCGAGAACTGGTGCTGACGTTCGCCGACCTCCTCAGGCGTCCCCTGATCGAGAGCTGGATCACGCTGTGCTGCGTGTCGAACCCGGTTGCGGGACCCTACATCGGCAACGCTAAGTGGCTCGGCGCGAGCCTGCGCAGCCTTCTCCAGGAGGCCGGTATCAAGCCCGGCGCCGACCAGCTGTTCTGCACCTCGTCGGACGGCTTCACGTCGGGCACGCCGGTGCAGACGGCGATGGATGGCCGCGATGCCCTGCTCGCGGTCGCGATGAACGGCACAGCGCTCCCGGTTGAGCACGGCTTCCCGGCGCGCCTGGTGATTCCTGGCCTGTACGGCTACGTCTCGGCGTGCAAGTGGATCGTGGACATCGAAGTAACCACGTACGCGGCCAACAAGGCGTACTGGGTGCCTCGCGGCTGGGACGCGCAGGCACCCGTGAAGACAGAGTCGCGCATCGACGTGCCCTCCGGGCAGTTTCCGATCAAGGCAGGCGGGCAGACCTCGATCGCCGGCGTGGCGTGGGCTCAGCACAAGGGCATCGAGGCCGTTGAGGTCCGCATCGAGAAAGGCCCGTGGCAGCAGGCGCGCCTCGCAGCGGTGCCCGGCATCGACTCCTGGCGGCAGTGGGTCTACGACTGGCAGGTCAAGGTCGCGCCCGGCAACTACCTCATCGAAGCGCGCGCCACCGACAAGACCGGCTACACCCAGACTTCACTTCAGGCGCCGCCCGCGCCGAATGGCGCTTCCGGCTATCCGTCCGTCGCGGTCACGGTGGTGCGCTGACGGAAGGTGCCGGCGCGCGCATCAGCCTGATCAGGTCAGCGCACTCAGAGCAGCCGGTCCCGCCCCAGCCCGTACATGTAGGCGCCGAGCCACCGGCCGAGTTCGGTCAGGAAAGGACGGCGGTCGGCGCCGGAGTCGCCCAGGGCGAGCCACGTGACGTGGCTGCCAAGGTGCGTCGCGCACGCACCGGCCCGACCTGGCCTGGCCGGCCGCAGCCGGGCTTGCCGCGGCGGACGCGCTCGCTGTCCGCCGGCGCTGTCGCCGCGGCCGACGACGACCAGCACCGGGCACGCGATGTCCAGGTGCAAGCTCACGCGTGGTGGCCATAGGGGCGCGGACAGGATCAGCGCATCGGCCCGCGCGAGCCGAGGCTCGCTGTCTTGCCCTCCGTCTCTGCCCTGGTGCTCGTCGCCGGCTGGGTCAGGGTCCCGGTCGTGCTGCCCGTCGCTCGCCTCGCGGCTTGAACTCCATAGCGCCGCGGCGAAGGCAGCGCGGCCGTGGGCCGTCACGACCACGCTGACCATGCCGTCCGGCCCGCGCAGGCAGGCGGCGGCGGCGTCGAGGTCGGCGAACACGGGCCGCAGGTCTCGCTCGGCGTGCCGGTCGGAGAGCGTCGTGAGCGGCAGCCGCACGCCGGCGACGTAGAACTGGAATCCTCGGTCGGTGAACCAGGTCGCTAGATCCGGTGGTACCGGCGGATCCCCCGCCGCTTGCACATGCAACACGGCCCGGCGGGTCGCCTGCGGCGAGTTGAGCCGCACCATGCCGGTCGTCAGGTTAGCTGCGCTTCCGGCCGCCTTGTGGATGGTGCTGGTACTCACGGCTCCCCCGTCCTACCGCGGCCGAGCACGGAACGTCACCGGTCAGTCTCGCACCGTAATCGCTCGACGGTGCGGCTAACACGCGACACCCGCGCAACTCGCATGCGCACGGCGCGATGCTGCGCCATTTTGCTACGATTACCGACAGGGAACGGGGTTTGCCCACGCCAATCGAGGTTTGCCACCTGGAGGCCGCGGGAAGCACACCACCGAAGCCGTTGGCTGCCAATGCTGGCTGCACGGCTGGCATTTCGGTGCGCAACGGCGACGAGGCCCCTCCATGTATGAGATGGAGGGGCCTCGCCTACGCCTCGCTGCCCTGGCTAGCCGATTGCTCGGCCGCCGTGCGCTGCGTGGCGCCCGCCTCGCCGCATTAGCAAACCGATTGCTCAGATGCCGTGTGCTACGTGGCGCCACCTGCGTCAGTTTCCCGACATCTGCGCCGGTTGCCCGGCCCTTCCGTCGTTCCCTGGGTCTCCCCTGGGGCGGATCCCGTCTTCAGTGGTGAGAGATTTCTACTGCCAATCGGCCGGGCCGCACAAGGGCTTTCCGCGAGAAGTTCAAGATTCTTTTTTCATCCACACGACATCTCCCGTTTATCCCCTATGCACAGCAACTTTCCACCGCGCCATCCACAGACTCGTCCACAGATTCTGTGGATTACGGGCCTGTTAGCTTGACGCCCTGCTCAGCGCTGACTACCAGCCAGCGCAGAGGGCTTTCAGAAGCCGCGACGCCAGGCTGACGTTGTCGTACCCCGAGAGGAAGGCAACCAATGCCAAGTCCCGTCCAGCCGGGCCTGACCGGCCGGACAGCACAGATTACGGCCAGGGAGCGAAACCGAGCCAGGGTTCGCGCGGTCACCGCCGCCGCTGGCCTGGCGAGCCTGGTCGCGGCCGGCGGCGTGGCTGCTAGCCTGCCCGGATTGGCGCACGCGTCGTCTGGCAGCCAGCGAACATCGGCAGCGGAGAACAGGCCGACCGCGAGCAAGTCGCCGAGCTCAAGCAGCGCCTCGTCGAGCAGCGCTCTGCAAGGCTCGTCGGCGCCTGTCGCCAGCTCAGGCGCCGGCCAGGTGACGTCCGGCGGGTCTTAGGACTCGAAGAGCGGCCACGCTGCCGGGGCGCCGGCGTCTGGCCTCAGTGGCGAGCCCACAGGTCCGCCGGAGACGGTCCGGATGATGGCGATGAGCGCCACGCCCGCGACGGCGAGCAGGCTCAGGCTGCCAGCATCGGTGCCGCCGCCAATATGCGGGATCGGACCCGCGTTCGCGGCCGCGGCTCTCGCACCGAAGGACAGCCCGCTGGCGAGCCAGCATGTCCACCACAGCAGCGGCAACCATGCGGTCTGGCGGCGCCGCTGTGGCGGGAGTCCGGCCCGCCAGATGTCCCCCATGATCTGGAACGGGAACCACAGGTTGATGATCGGCACTACCCAGCCCCAGAACGTCCAGCCGAGCGCGCGACGTTGCGGGTAGCCGTGGCCGTCGGCGTTGATCCTGGCCCGGCGGAACCAGACGACGAACAGGATGGCAGTGCCGACGATCGCGATGTTGATCGCGCTGTTCAGCTGACCCTCAGCGAGGCCGTGCCACAAATGAACGTTGCCGAGGCCGAACTGCCGGAGGGCTAGCTTCGCGGCAATCGCGGCGACGACACCAGCCAGCAGGACCGTAACGAAGTTCGCTAGCCCGCGCAGCGGCAGGAACTCTGGCGGCTGGTCCCGATCGCTGACCACGGACGCACCGTAGCACCGGCCTGAGCGCCGATAAAGGCCGGTAGCTCCAGCCGCCGCCGCTTGTGGATCTACCATGGCAAAGACCACCTAATCGGCCAGGCTAGCCGGGAGAGCCACATGACGGATCTGGGAACCGCGGCGACCCCAAAACCCGAACTGACGGTCGAGCTTGGCGACGACAAGGTAGCGACGCTGGAGTTCAGCCGACCGCCGAGCAACTACTTCAGCCCAGGCCTCATCAGGCAGATCGCCGACGCCTGCGAGGAGCTGGCCGCCGGCACTCGCTGCCGTGCCATCGTGCTGTGCAGCGCCGGGCGAGTGTTCTGCGCCGGCGCCGACTTCAGCGACGAGCACGCGATCGGCGAGCCGAGCGGCTCGCACTTGTACGACTTCGCTGCCCGCCTATTCGAGCAGCCGTTGCCGATCGTGGCCGCGATCCAGGGCGCCGCCGTCGGCGGCGGCCTCGGGCTGGCGATGGCGGCCGACTTCCGGGTAGCAGCGCCCGAGGCGCGGTTCGCGGCGAACTTCGCCCTGATCGGCATCCACCAGGGCTTCGCGCTCACGGTGACCCTTCCGGCGGCAGTCGGCCAGCAGACCGCGCTTGACCTGCTCTACACCGGCCGCCGGGTTGACGGGACGCAGGCCCGCGCGCTGGGACTCGCCGATCGCCTGGCGGAGCCTGGCCGGGCCCGAGCCGAGGCGCGTGCCTTCGCCGCCGAAATCGCAGCCTCGGCTCCGCTGGCGGTGCGCTCCATCCGCGCGACGATGCGCGCGGAGCTTGCCGGCCAGGCTCGGGCAGCGATGGCCCACGAGCGCGCGGAGCAAGAGCGGCTCATGCGCACCGCCGACTGGCGCGAGGGACTGGCCGCGGTCAGCGCCCGCCGGCCCGCCAGCTTCTCCGGGCGCTGAGGCGGCCGCGATGCCCGTGCTCGACCGGCCCTGTGGCCGAATCAGCTACCAGGTCAGCGGCAGCGGCAGTCCGGCCGTGTTGCTGAGCCACGGCTTCGCCGCCACCTCGGCGATGTTCGCCGCCAATATGCCCGCGATCGCTGCCAGCCATGAGGTGATCGCCTGGGATCTGCGCGGCCACGGCGGGAGCGACTACCCGGCGGATCCGGAGTCCTACCGGCCTGCTGAAGCGCTTGCCGACATGGCCGCCCTGCTGACGCACTGCGGCCGGGACCGGGCTGTGCTCGGCGGACACTCGCTCGGCGGTTACCTCTCACTTGACTTTGCGCTGGCATTCCCCGACCGCGTGGCTGCCCTCATCCTGATCGACACCGGGCCGGGATTCCGCAACGAAGCCGCCAGGGATCGGTGGAATGGCCGGGCCGCCGGCACTGCCGACCGGCTGGCCCAGCGCGGGCTTGGCGCCATCGGATCAGGCGCCGAGCTGCACGCGAACGAGCATCGCGACGCCAGCGGCCTGGCCCTGGCGGCGCGGCACACACTGACGCAGCGCGACTCACACGTACTCGACGGCCTCGCGGCCATCGCCGTGCCGACGCTGGTCATCGTGGGCGCTGACGATGAGCCATTCCTCGGTGCCGCGGACTACATGACCGCCAAGATCCCGATGGCGCGAAAGATCGTAATACCCGACGCCGGTCACGCGCCGAATGTCGACAAACCCGAGCTGTTCGACTCCGCAGTGATCGAGTTCCTCGCGGAGATCACCACAGCGGAGGGCGAGGCATGAGTCCGGCCGATGTAGCACCAGAGCAGGTCCGCGCAGCGGTGGCTGACTGGACGCGGCAGCATTGGGATCCGGCGATGTCGCTGCGCGAATGGCGCGCGCTGCTGCTGGACTCCGGCTGGGCAGTGCCGAGCTGGCCGGATCGCTGGCACGGCCGCGGGCTGCCGGCGTGGGCGGACGAGCTGGTCGGCGGCGAACTGCTGCGGCTCGGTGCCGTCGGCACCCCGGTCGGCAGCGGGACTTGGCTCGCCGCGCCGACCATCCTGGCGCACGGCCCGGACGAGCTGCGCGAGCGGCTGCTGCGACCCACGCTGACCGGCGAGCAGACCTGGTGCCAGCTCTTCAGCGAGCCGGGTGCGGGCTCTGACCTGGCTGGCCTGTCGACCTCGGCCGTCCTCGACGGCGACACGTGGCTGATCAACGGGCAGAAGGTCTGGAACACCAGCGCACACCACGCGGACCTGGGCATGCTGCTAGCGCGCACCGATAGCAGCGTGCCTAAGCACCAGGGGATCACGTACTTCGTCCTGCCGATGAAGCAGCCGGGCGTCGAAGTCAGGCAGCTACGGCAGATGAACTTCCACGCTTCCTTTAATGAGGTCTTCCTTACTGACGCCCGGATCCCGAAAGACAACGTGGTCGGCCCGGTCGGGCAGGGCTGGGCGGCCGCGCTGACAACGCTTGCGTACGAACGGCGGTTCGCTGCGCTACGACGGCCCAGCTACTCCTCCGCGTCAGGCCTGGCGCTCGACGAAGCACGGGCCGAGGCAGACGATCACTTCGCCACGTACTCCTGGTACCCGCAGCGGGCGGGGCGCCCCGACCTGGTCATCGACCACGCCCGCGCCGCGGGCGTGGCTGACGATCCGGTCATCCGCCAGGCCATCGCGCGACTGCTGACACTGCACCGCGTCAGCGTCTGGACCGCGGAGCGTGCCCGGGCTGTGCGCGCGCTCGGGGCGCGGCCAGGCGCCGAGGGGTCCATCGGCAAGCTGGCCGCCAGCAACATCGCGCGCGAGTCAGCTAAGGTCCACGCGATGATCGCGGGCGCGAAGGGGATGCTGACAGGACCTGACTCGGCCCTGGGGGGCGTGATCGCCGAAGTGCTGATGTCAGTGCCTGGTCAGTCGATCGCCGGCGGCACCGACGAGATCCAGAAGAACATCCTGGCGGAGAAGGTCCTCGGGCTGCCTGGCGAAGTGCGGGTCGACAAAGACATCCCGTTCAGCCAGATCCAGCACCGCGGCTAGCAATCCAGAGCCGGCACAGAGCCTGCGCAGATGCCGTGCCCGACTCCGCGGCCGATCCTTCCTGCGTACGGACACACGGGCTATGACCCGCCGCGCCTTCAGGAGGCCTCTCGTGGGGATCACATCCAGCACCGCGCTCTGGTATGGCAGCCGGGCAACTGGCGTTGTCGCGCTGGTACTGCTGACCGTCGTCGTCGTGCTCGGGATACTTGTCAACCGGCGCGGGCGGCTCCCAGGGCTGCCGAGGTTCGCTACGGCGAGCCTGCACCGGAACATGTCGCTCCTTGCCGTCGCCTTCCTCGCCGTGCACGTGCTCACCGCGATTGCCGATCCGTACGTCACGATCGGCATCGCGGCCGCGGTCGTTCCGTTGACCGCCGCCTATAAGGCGTTCTGGATCGGGCTGGGCGCGGGCTCGCTGGACCTCATCGTCGCGCTGATTGTCACGAGCCTGGCGCGAGCCAGGATCGGACGCCGGGCGTGGCGCGCGGTGCACTGGCTCGGGTACGCGTCCTGGCCGATCGCGCTGTTCCACAGCATCGGCTCGAGCAACGACCTGCGAACCGGCGGGCTGCTCGGACTAGCCGTGCTGTGCGCGGCGGCGGTCGTCGGCGCCTTCGGCTGGCGGGTGGCCAGCGCGGCCGCGGCGCCGGGCCTGGCGAAGCGACCTGCTCGCGCGCTGGGCGAGACCGGCAACCGCCAGCTTGGTAGCACCAACGAGGGCGGACGTGCGGGCGTCGAGCAACGGCTCACCGGGGCAGGTGTGCGGTGTGGCAGCCGAGCACGCTCCCGATGTCGAGCCGGGCCGGCAGCGGCCTGGCCGCTGGGGACACGGCGCCGGGGCCGGGTGAGCCGGGCCTCCCGCGCTTGGTTGCAGCGGCCGCCCGCGAACGCGGTGACGTAGCCGCTCCCGAGCCCGGCCTCGACCTCGTAGCGCACCTGCGCCGGCATGGCCGGCCACGGTTTCGCGGTGCAGCGCTGATTGAGCACGTGCAGGCGGCTGGTCTGACCGGTCGTGGCGGCGCGGCGTTCCCCGTGGCCAGGAAGCTGTCCGCCGTCGCAGCGCAAGGCGGCAGCCCGGTGGCCGTCGCCAACGGCGCCGAGGGCGAACCGGCCAGCAGCAAGGACGCCGCGTTGCTGTGGTTCTCGCCACACCTCGTGCTGGACGGTCTGCAGCTAGCAGCCGACGCGGTCGGCGCCCGGGCGGCCCATCTGTACGTGCATGCAGCATCCGACGCCCAGGGCGGTCCAGACCTGCCGTGGCATCTGCGGGCTGCGCTCGCCCGGCGCGAGGCAGCCGGAATCGACCGCGTGCCCGTGGCGCTCGTGCCGGCGCCGCCCCGGTTCCTGGCCGGCGAGGAGACGGCCCTGGTATCCCGGATCCGCGGTGGCGCTGCTCGGCCGGCCGACAAGGAGTACTGCGTCTTCCAGCGCGGCGTCGGCGGCGAGCCCACCCTGGTCCAGAACGTCGAGACGCTAGCCCATATGGCGCTGATCGCGAGGCACGGCGCGACGTGGTTTCGTAGCGTCGGCACCAGTGACGAGCCGGGGTCAATGCTCTGCACAGTCCGGGAGTCAGACGGCCAGCCGCGGGTGCTGGAGGCCGCCCTCGGTACGCCGCTGTGCCGGCTGCTGCGGCTCAGCGACGACGTCCAGGCTGTACTCGTCGGCGGTTACCACGGCGGCTGGCTCAGCCTGCCTGACGCGCGCCGGCTGGCTCTGTGCAACGCCGATCTTCGGCCGGCCGGCACGATCGTTGGCGCAGGCGTCGTCGTCGCGCTCCCGGCCGCGTACTGCGGGCTGGCGGAGACTGCCAGCGTTGCCCGTTCCCTTGCCCTGGAATCGGCAGGCCAGTGCGGCCCGTGTTTCAACGGGCTGCCGGCCATCGCCGCTGCCCTGGCCGACCTCGCGCATCCGCGACCTGCCGGGCCGGCCGTAGCCGACCTGCGGCGCTGGGCCGGGCTGGTCGCGGGACGCGGCGCATGCCATCACCCGGACGGGACGGTGCGCTTCGTCGCAAGCGCCCTGACGGTGTTCGCCAACGAGGTCGCCGAGCACGGGCGCGGCGCCTGCACCGCCACCCGTGGCGGGCTCTTCTTGCCGGTGACGGCGGCGCCCGCGACCGAGTCGGACTGGAGGTAGCCATGCCCGATCGGACGGTGCGGCTGCAAGTGAATCGGACTCAGTGTGTCGGTCACGGCGTGTGCGCCGAGTTGCTGCCAGAGCTCGTCAGCCTTGACGAATGGGGTTACCCCGTCATCGCGGAGGCTTCGCCAGAGGCTCGGCTTTGGCGCCACGTCCGGCGAGCCGTCACCGCGTGCCCGGCACTCGCTCTGCGGCTCTCAACCAGGGGCTGACCAGCGAGGAAAGCGGACGCAGAGCATATTCAGAAGAACCTCAGATGTTTGGCCGAGACAGCTCATGCAGGCTGAGGACATGATGACAGCCATGGAACCCGCAGCCGCCGAGCCGGTCAGGCAGCCCGACGGCGGCATCAGGCGACCTGATGGCAGCCCGGTGCGGGTGCTCGTGGTCGACGACGAGCCGAGCCTGGCCGAGCTGCTCGCGAGCGTGCTGCGGTACGAAGGCTGGGAGATCAGAACGGCGGCGAACGGCAGCACCGCTGTCCGCACCGCCCGTGAGTTCCAGCCGGACGCCATCCTGCTCGACGTCATGCTGCCGGACTTTGACGGCCTCGAGGTGCTCCGGCGCGTACGGGCGATCTTGCCCCACGTCTGCGTGCTGTTCCTGACCGCGCGGGACTCGGTGCAGGACCGGGTCAGCGGCATCACCGCTGGCGGCGACGACTACGTGACGAAGCCGTTCAGCCTCGAGGAGGTCATTGCCCGGCTGCGCGGGCTGCTCCGCCGCGCCGGGATGGCGCGCGCTAGCTCCGGCGCGGAGCTAGCCGTCGCGGACCTCGCCATGGACGAGGACGCGCGTGAGGTGCGGCGCGACGGTGAGCTGATCGAGCTGACGGCCACCGAGTTCGAGCTGCTGCGGTTCATGATGCGCAACCCGCGGCGCGTGCTGTCGAAGGCGCAGATCCTGGACCGGGTCTGGAACTACGACTTCGGCGGCCAGGCCCACGTGGTCGAGCTGTACATCAGCTATCTGCGCAAGAAGATCGACTCCGGGCGCGAGCCGCTCATTCGGACGGTTCGCGGTGTCGGATACGTGCTGAAGCCCCCGGCCTGATGCTCGTGCGCGACGCAGCAGCGAGCCGGGTGGCAGGAGCCCGGCGATGGCTAGCGGGACGAACCCTGCGAGGCCGGCTCATCGCCGGCCTGCTGACGCTGCTCGCGCTCGCCTGCGCGACGGTAGGCGCCGTCACGTATGCGCACCTCCACTCGGTCCTGGTCAGCGGCCTGAACTCCGAGTTGCAGCTAGCCAACGCGCGGTACGTGGACTGCCTGATGGGACCGCCGCCTGGATCGCACGATGGTGGCGGAGGGAGCCAGCACCCGGCGGCGCCACACAGCCCAGGGCCGGGGCCGTGTGCCCAGCAGCAGAACGCCGACACGCTCAACGCGGTGTTCAGCACGGGCGGCACCTTGCTGGCCGCGAACCTGGCGAACTCCGACGTCTGCCGGCTGTCCCCGGCCGACCGGGCGCTGCTTACCAGCCTGCCGCTCGGCCAGCCGACCAGCGGCAGGATCTACGGCCCAAGACCGCTCGAGCTGTCCCACTACGGCGACTACCAGGTCATGGCCCGAGACACCAGGGCCGGCGTCGTGGTGACGGGCATGCCCCTGACGTCGGTGACCAACACGCTGAGCGAAGTCGCGCTGGCTGAGATCGCCGTGTTCTCCGCAGCGCTGCTCCTCACCGGCATCATCGGAACAGCCTGGGTGCGTGCGTCGCTGCGACCGCTGCGGCGGGTCTCGGCGACGGCCGCCAGGGTGACCCAGCTGCCACTGGCTAGCGGCGAGGTCAGTCTGCCCGAGCGGGTACCGGACGCCGACCCGCGCACCGAGGTTGGCCAGGTCGGCGCTGCATTCAACCGGATGCTCGGTCACGTTGAGTCGGCGCTTGCACGCCGCGAGGCCAGCGAGTCGCGCTTGCGTACTTTCGCCGCGGACGCCAGCCACGAGCTTCGGACTCCGCTGGCCGCCATCCGCGGCTACGCCGAGCTCGCCCGCCGGCATCCCGGACCGCTGCCAGGCGACCTTGCGCACGCACTCAGCCGGGTCGAGTCGGAATCAGCGCGCATGAGCGAGCTCGTTGACGAACTGCTGCTGCTGGCTCGGCTGGACGCTGGCCGGCCGCTGGCGAGCGAGCCGGTCGACATGACCCGCCTGGTGATCGACGTGACCAGCGACGCCAGGGTCGCGGCCGGCGGCCATCGCTGGCAGCTAGAGCTGCCCGAGGAGCCGGTGATCGTGCGCGGTGACGACCTGCGGCTGCATCAGGTCCTGGCCAACTTGCTGAGCAACGCCGCTCGCCACACTCCGGCCGGCACGGTCGTGACTGTTTCGCTGGCGCGACTCACGGCGGGTCCGGACGCTGGCGGTGCCGGCGTCGCGGTCATCAGCGTCACCGACGACGGGCCGGGCATCCCGGCCGAACTCCAGCCGGCCGTGTTCGAGCGCTTCGTGCGCGGCGATACGGCCCGGTCGCCCGCCAACAGTGGCAGCGGGCTCGGGCTCGCGATCGTGCACGCCGTTACCGTGGCACATGGCGGTACGGCGCGCGTTGCCAGCCGGCCCGGAGAGACGCGATTCAGCATCGAGCTGCCGGTCCTCGACGATGCCGGCGACGAATAGCCAGGCGGTCCGCGTTCGCCAGGTGCCCCTCCCGAGGGCAGTTGACACGCCGCTGCCGCTTATACCTAGGATAGCGAGGTATGAAGTCAGGCGCCCCGCGGGCTGTCGCCGCTGCGCTCGTTCTGAGCGCGATCTTCGAGGCGTTGCTCTTCGGGTCCAAAGAAGCTCCCGCGGTCTACAGCCACGCGCCGTGGCTCAACGATCCTTACGACACGGCCGTGTCATTTGCGCTCTTCTGCACTCCGCTGATCGTCGTGCCGAGCGCGCTTCGGCTGCTCGCTGGCTGGCGGCTACCTGATCGAGGCGCACCGGAGCGGCTGGCGGATCTGCTGCGCGCCAGCGGCGTCGCATTGGTAGTCGTCGCGGTGACGCTGGCAGCCTGCTGGGCCGCGGTCGCCGCCGGCGCCAATCGGGCCGCGTGGACCTCAGTGACAGGCGCCCAGGTTGCCG
>DATIOU010000070.1:0-6316 GCA_035472835.1 Streptosporangiaceae bacterium
GGCCAAGTTTCCAGCAACTCCACCTTGTTGCGCAGCCCAGCGGCCCACCGGATGACCGGCTCGTCGGCGAACACGCAGGCCTTCGGCCAGTCAATCCCGCCCGTACGCAGCGCGGCCAGCACCTCCGGCAGCCGGGCCAGCCCGCAGGCCACCGACAGGAGCCGGTCCGCCGCACGGCCGGTCAGCGTCAGCGCCGCGGCGACCTCATCGCTTACATGCTCCACTAGCCGCGAGCTACCCGGCGCGGCCGACGCGTCGGCGCGGCGGCGGGCCAGCGCCTGAACGGCGGCCGCCTCCCCGGCCGCGGCCCACGCGGCAATCCGCCGCCACCCGCACAGCACCCCGATCAGCTCCGACTCCCCCAGCCGCCGGTGTCCTTCGGCGGTCTCCGTCGCCGTGTCCAGCGCCTTGGCGAGCCACGGGCCCGGCTCCATCCCGTCCAGCACTCCGCCGGACGCGAACCCCAGACCAGACGGCCCGCCCCGGTCGTGATGCAGGAACCCGGCCGGGATCGCCTCCCCCGCTCCGGTGAACGGCCCGGCCAGGAAATCAGCCCGCACCTCGGCCGGCATCCCCGCCACGAACGCCTCGAAATCATCCGGGTCAGTCTCCGGATCGCCGTGATCCCCCGGCTCCCAGCCCATGTCCACCCACGACTCCCACCCCTCCGCCGCATCCGCCACCGCCGGGCCCGCGGCAGGGTCCGGGTCACAGGCCGGGTCCGGGTCAGGGCGGCGCGACCGCCCTGACCTCCGCGGCGCGGCGGGCGTCAGGCCCAGGTCCAGCTCGCCGTCCCCCGTCACCCCGAACTCGCAGGGAATCTCGGCCTCCGGGGAGTCGTCCGGCGTCGGCATCTGGGTCACCGCCTCCCCTGCTAACCAGCGCAAGCCTTCGCTCACAGTGTCGATACTCAACGACATTCGTCAGAGCTTTCGCTTATAGTATCGACAGCCACTGACATTTTCAGAACCGAGAGACCCGAGGCTGCGCTGGCACTTCAGCGACCTCAAGGCCAGTCCGGGCACAAAAGCCAGAGCAGACAACGTGAGCGTGAGCCGTCACTCGCTGACCAACTCAGACTGGCGGTGTCCACATCACTGAGCGCTCGCCAGCGGGTCCAAGCGCCGCACCGGGTGCACCGAGGACAGCTTTGACAAGCGATTGCGCGCAGGCCGACCGAGACCCGCGAGCGAGCGTTGCTGGACCGCTAGCGGCTGTCGCCTAGGACTTCGGCAAGCAGGACGCGCGTCAGGCGCGCGATCTCATCGCGGATCGGCCTGACCTCGGCGACCGTGAGCCCTGCTGGATCGGTCAGCTCCCAGTCCAGGTAGCGCTTGCCGGGGTAGACCGGGCAGGCGTCGCCGCAGCCCATAGTGATCACGACGTCGGCGGCCTGCACCTTGTCGCTCGTCAGTCGCTTGGGGAACTCCCGCGAGATGTCGAGGCCGATCTCCGCCATGGCTTCCACCACGGCGGGATTGAGCTCGCTGGCTGGCTGCGACCCGGCCGACGTGACATGGACCCGCCCAGCCGCCTCGTGTTCCAGCAGCGCGGCGGCCATCTGCGACCGGCCAGCGTTGTGCGTGCAGACGAACAGAACCTCAGGAACGTCGGTCACGGTGGTTGCCCTTCATCGTCAGCCTGCTAGCTGAGCTTCCTCGGCCCCGCCCCCGGGGCGAACCGGGAACAGGACGACAGCCAAGACGGTGCCGACGGCACCGCCGACGATCTGAGCGGCGATGAACGCCGGCGCAGACGACGGGGCGATCCCGGCGTAGGTGTCGGTCAGAGCGCGGCCGATCGTGACTGCCGGGTTGGCGAACGACGTAGCCGACGTGAACCAGTAAGCCGCACCGATCCACGCGCCGACGGCCCACGCAACGTGCTGCATCCTGTCCGTCCGCGCCAGTCCGACGATCACCAGGAGCAGGCCAGCGGTCGCTACCACCTCGCCCAGCAGGACCGGTACGCCACCCCGATGGTGCGTTGACGCGTGGAGCGCCGGTACCCCGAACATCGCATCGGCGAGCGCCGATCCGCCGATGGCGCCCACGACCTGGCAGAGGATCACGGCCCCGGCGACGCCAAGGCCGTAGCTATGCGCCGTACGGCGACGGAGCAGCCAGTCCGCCGCCGTCACGACGGGGTTGAACTGAGCGCCGTTGGCGGCAATGAAGACAAGGATCAGAACGGCCAGACCAAGGGCGGTCACGAGCGAGTTGATCAGCAGCCGCAGCGCCGGATCGGCCGTCAGCCTGGTCGCGAAAATGCCCGAGCCGACAACGATCGCGACCAGAAGCCCGGTCCCGGTGAACTCGGCCGCGAGCCGCCGGCCAAGAGCAGGGGTCACGCTGACGCGGGCTTCACGGCCCGGATGATGGCCGAATGCATTCCCGGCGCGGCCTCGTGAACGAAATTCACCGACACGTCGGCAAAGCCCGCCGCTGCGAGTCCGTCCAAGTACTCGACCCGGGACAAGGCTCCGGCGATGCAGCCGACATAGGGTCCAGCAGCGGCCCGGTCGGCGACGCTCAAATGGTCCTCGGCGACCACGTCGGAAACCCCGATACGACCGCCCGGTACGAGGACGCGGAACATCTCCGCGAGCACGGCGGGCTTGTCAGTCGACAGGTTGATCACGCAGTTCGAGATGACCACGTCTACGGCCGCGTCCGGCAGCGGGACGGCCTCGATGTCGCCCTTGAGGAAATCGACGTTGATGGTCCCAGCCTTGGTGGCGTTCGCGCGCGCGAGCATCAGCATGTCGTCGGTCATGTCGACTCCGTAAGCGAATCCGGAGGGGCCGACGCGCCGTGCCGAGAGCAATACGTCGATGCCGCCACCAGAGCCGAGGTCGAGGACGCGTTCGCCTTCACGCAGGTCAGCCACCGCCAACGGATTGCCGCAGCCCAGGCTGGCCAGGATGGCTTCCTCGGGCAGCCCGTCGGTTTCGCCGTCGCGATACAGGGAGCCGCCGAAGACATCCGCGGTGTCCAGCGCGGCCGAGCCGGTGCCACAGCAAGAACTGGCCCCGGAAGAACCTGAGCTGCCGCAGCATGCCGCGGTTGCACCCTCAGTTGGCTGCAGCACGGCGCGAGCTGCCTCTGCATAACGGGAACGGACTGCCTCGCGCATCTCGGTCGAAGACTCGTCAGCCATGACAGTGACTCCTCACGGATAGATGCCTGTCGATGGAACCAGGATCGCCGACGCATAGACGGATGTCAATGCGTGACGCATACTGGGCTGGTGGGTACCACTGAAGTCAGCATCCAAGTCCGCGCCGGCCTGCCGCTCCTGGCGGATGAGTGCTGCTCGACCTTGCTGCGCGATCCGATCAATGCCAGCCAGGCGGCCGACCTCGCGCGCATACTCAAGGCGCTGGCCGATCCGACTCGCCTCCGACTCGTCTCGATGGTGGCGGCCCACCAGGGCGGCGAGGCATGCGTGTGCGACCTCACGGACCCTCTCGGGCTTACCCAGCCGACCATCTCCCACCACCTCAAGATCCTTCTAGAGGCAGGCATCCTTACTCGCGACAAGCGCGGCAAGTGGTCGTACTACGCCCTCGTTCCCGCGGCGCTGGAAGCACTCGCCAGTGTGCTGGGGCCCTGACTTCGGCGTCGCAGCAACGCTCCCCGCTACCTAGCCCGACCCGGCGACAAGGCGCGCGTGGACCTGACTTAATGTGCCGCCTGTGGGATCACTGCTGATCGCCGGGACCTCGTCGGACGCCGGCAAGTCGATAGTCACCGCCGGGATGTGCCGTTGGCTTGCGCGGCAGGGCTACTCGGTGGCGCCGTTCAAGGCGCAAAACATGTCACTCAACTCGTTCGTCACCCGCAGCGGCGAGGAAATCGGCCGAGCGCAAGCGGCCCAGGCCCGCGCGTGCGGGATTGAGCCCACGGCGGCGATGAACCCTGTTCTGCTCAAGCCCGGCACCGATGGCCGTAGCCAGCTGATCGTGCTCGGCAAGACCGTGACCGAGACGGATGCGGCCGGTTACTGGGCTAACGGACATCAGCGCCGGCTGCTCGACGTCGTCGTCGGCACGTACCTAGACCTGGCGGCGCGCTTCGAGATGGTGATCTGCGAGGGTGCGGGCAGCCCGGCCGAGATCAACTTGCGTGAAACCGACATCGTCAACATGGGCTTCGCGAGGGCTGCATCCGTGCCCACTGTGCTAGTCGGCGACATCGACCACGGCGGCGTGTTCGCCTCGTTCGTGGGCACGCTGGCCGTGCTCGAGCCCGCCGATCAGGCGCTGATCGCCGGATTCCTGGTGAACAAGTTCCGCGGCGACATGAGCATGCTGAAGCCAGGGCTGGACATGCTCGAGCAGCTCACGGGTCGACCGACGCTCGGGGTGCTGCCGTTCCTGACCGGACTCGGCGTCGACGCGGAAGATGCCATCGACTGGGCGCTGCTGCGCGCAGGCGGGCCGCCGCTCGGCGCCGACGTGCTGCGCGTCACCGTCGTCGCGCTGCCGCGGATGAGCAACCACACCGACGTGGACGCACTTGCGTGCGAGCCCGGAGTCGTCGTCCGCTTCGCGCGGCAGGCGGCCGAGCTGGCCGACGCCGACCTCATCGTGCTACCGGGTTCGCGGGCCACAGTCACGGACCTGGCGTGGCTGCGCGAGCGGCGCATCGACGAGGCGATCGCGCGGCACGTCGCCCGCGGCCTGCCGGTACTTGGCATCTGCGGCGGTTACGAGATGCTCGGCACGGTTATCGATGACGACGTCGAAAGCGGCGCGGGACACGTCGGCGGACTTGGCCTGCTGCCGGTGCAGACCACATTCGGGCACGAGAAGGTGCTCGAACGCCCCGCGCGCACCCTGGCCGACGGCGTGGAGGTGCACGGCTATGAGATCCACCTCGGCGTCGTCACCCGTGACGGCGGCGAGCCCTTCTTCGCCGATGAGGGATGCCGGCTCGACGCCGTCGCCGGGACGGTGTGGCACGGCCTGCTGGAGAACGACGGTTTCCGGCGGGAGTACCTCGCCTACGTAGCCCGGGTCGCCGGGCGCAGCTTCACCGGTGCGCAGGACATCTCATTCGAGGCCATCAGGCAGGCACAGTTCGACCGGCTCGCCGACCTCATCGCTGACCACGCCGACCAGGTCCGGCTGCTCGGCCTCCTGACCGCAGGCCATAAGCCGGGTCCGTCGCTGCACCTGTCGCTCGGGCCCTAGCAGCGCACCGTCAGCGGGTGAGCTCCATCGGCACGTGGAGTTCATCACGTGAATAGAGGCTGGCGACCTCGACGGCCGCTGCGCTAGCGCAGACAGTCGCGACCTCGTCGAGGAGCTCGTCGTAGTCGGGACCGGTTCGGCCGCGGTAGGAGTCAGCCATCCGGCCCCATTCATCCCACGGCAGGGTCTCGACCTTGTTCAGCGCGGCGAGATCGCGGATGGCGTTGCCACGGATCTCGGCCGGCCCGAAGTTCTCGGTCCCGTGCACGCCGAACGTCGCCGCGTCGGCACGTCCCGATCGGTACTCCGACCACGCCTCACCGCCGGTCAGGAAGGCGCCAGGCGGGACGTCTTCTGGATGATCGAGAACGGAAAGGCCCATCGCCTCCGTGTCGGCGCGCACCCAGCGGCCGGTCCCACCGTCCCCGTCCCGGTCCCGGTACTCGATGATCCAGTGGTCCAGGCCGAGGCCCGGCTTGAAGTACGTGGCGAAGCCGCACCGCGCTCTGGCGGCGATCCCCCGATAACGCAGCAGCGCGCAGCTCAGCACGGCGAAATGGCGGCACGTGCCCACGACGCGAGTCCTGGCCGGCCGCGCCAGATGCAGCGGTGCCGGGTCCAGCGCCATGAGGATCTCGATGAGCAGCGCGGCCGGGCGGATGTCTTTCTCCGGGAGCCGGTCGGCGTCAACCCCCGCGGCCGCTGCGTCGGGCGGCTGGATGACCAGGCCGGACACCTGCTGGCAGAGGGTCACTGGATCGGCGGCAAGCTGCGCGAGACCCGCGAGCGCAGCCGGGCTGATGCTGGCCAGCTCGGTTAGCGCACCGGCCGATGAATAAGCGAGATCGGCTGACATGCTTGCGATGCTAGCGACGAGTACTGACAGGCCAACGGCTTTGCAGCGCCGCGGTGACGGTCAACCGGCGGGCCCGTTCCCGGTATCGGGGGTAGGTCATCGCCGAATTCAGGCAGCAACCTGAAGAAAAACGGCCCTGGCGAACCCGCTGCGGGCCCACCAGGGCCAGTGCCCGGGACAGATTGCCTGCCGGGTCTTGGCTAGCAGCCGTCGTACGGTGCCCAGGGCGACGTGCCGTACTGGGCGTACAGCCGCTGGAACGC
>DATIOU010000071.1:0-1749 GCA_035472835.1 Streptosporangiaceae bacterium
TAACTACAGGTCGGTGGGCACTCTGACCGCCGACGGCTCCAGCGACAACACCAGTCCCAGCACCGTCGTCCACCGTCCGAAGGCACACGCTACCGAAGCCACGTGACGCGCCTGTCTCGTGTCTCCCCTCGCTGCCAGCGCATTGGCCACCGCCACCAGCGCCTGCGCCTGCCGGTCCGGGTCGGGGATGGAGCGGGCTACAGTCTCGGCCTGGGCCGCCACGGCGTGCGGGTATGGCGGCTGGCCGACGGCACCCCGGTCGGGCAGCCGCTGAACCTACCCGTATCGACGCGGGCTGTTGCCATTTATGGCAACGTCATCGTCACTGCGTCCGGGCCCGACATCGCCGTCCACCAGCCAGCGCTCCCGGAGCCCATGCGCTAATTAGCTGCCGTTCTATTTCCAGGAACAACGACCGGCCGACGGAGCCATCGGATAATGGCCGGTTATCCGGTACATCGGCCGGCGAACGCTCGACGGCGATGCCATCGGGCGCGGCGGCCATACGTCGACGTGCTTGCTCGCTTGCCAAGAGCCGAAAGAGCCATCGTTACGGAGAGCGACCATAACACGAGAGACAACCGGACGTTCGGGTACATATCGCCGAATATTCGCGGTTGACGCTCGGTCTGCCATGGCACTGCACCTGTGAGCAGATGCTCCAGTTCTGCGCGGCGACATAGACGAACTGACGTTCCATCGCGGCAGATGAGTGCGGTTAGACTGCTCGTAGTCGGCGGCGGTGATGATCTCCGCGAACACGGGTCACATGACTCTCGCGGGCCGAACGGCGGGGACCCGTGAGAAATTTCTTCCGGCGCAGCGATGAATCCGGGACGAGTCGTTCGTCTGTGAGTCAGGACGCGGCCGGAGCAGGCCGCCGGGACACCGGAGTCGCGGATGACGCAGTACCTGATCTCGTTCGGTGCCCGCGCGATGGACCACATCCCCGAGGAGGACGCGCCCGCCGTGGCCAGGGCCGCGCGCGCGGCGGTCCAGGAGGCCGTCAACGCCGGCGTGTACGTGTCCGCCGGCGGGCTGGAAAACCAGCCGGCGAGCATCGTGGCCGCCGACGGGGCGGTCACCGACGGCCCGTACCCGGAGGCCATCGGCGGATACACGCTCGTTGACGTGCCCTCACGCGAGGAGGCGCTGCAGTGGGCTGCCAAGATCGCCGTCGCCTGCCGCTGCGCGCAAGAGGTCCGGCAGGTCGGGGCCGACCCCGAACTCGACGCGATGCTCCGCCAGGCTGACAGCCGGCGGTGACGTCCCGGCTGCGCCTGATCGAAGGCTGACCGGATCCCGCAGCCATTGATCGCCCGATGGGGCGACAGCCAGGCCCGTCGCGGCGGGTGTGGGCACTCATCGGCAGATCCAAAGCGCTGGCAGGGCCGTTGGGCTGCGGGAGTGACCGGACGCAGGACATCCAGTTCTGCGCGCGCGAGCCAGCCGTCTGGGCGACCTGGTTGCCGCGCATAGCGGCGGATCTCGCGCGACGTCCGTGATCAGCGATCATCACGCTGCGCGACTGGTGTTCCAGAGGATACGGCCCTGCCGACTCGGAGTGACCGGCAGCCGCGTCAGCCAAGCATAGGGCAGCGCGCAGATCACCCACTTCTGGGCGTTTGTCGCCGGGGCCCGTCGCCGGCCGCAGGCCTCGCGTTTGGGCGGCCCCCTTCGGGCATACCCCTCGCGGTTGTCACGTCGAAATCCTGCCGCAGCCAGAGAGCCCGGAGGGACCTGTGGCAC
>DATIOU010000072.1:0-10278 GCA_035472835.1 Streptosporangiaceae bacterium
CCTGAGCGACAATCTCCGCGACCTGGAACGGCACGCACAAGACTTCGCCGAGCGGCGCGGGTTCACCTACACCGTGCTCAGCAGCGGCACCGGCACCGTCATCGGCTGCGTGTATATCTACCCGGCCAGCGGCCATGAGCCAAGCGGCGGCGCCGAGGGTCGGCGGCACGCTTACGTCCAATCCTGGGTACGCGCCGACTGCGCTGCGCTCGACCCGGTCCTCCATGACGCGGTTCTCGCGTGGCTGGAACGCGACTGGCGATTTGATTCGATCGATTACGCTCCTCGGCCTTGATCCGCAGCCTGAGGCTCGGGACGCACCGCCGGTTCTTCGGCTTCGCGCAGTTGTCCAAGTCGCCGGTCCCGGTTCGTCGTTGGAGTGAACCGGCCACAAGGCGGCTGGCACAGCGGCCCGTTGCGGCCTAGCGACGAAGGACAGGGCAATGCATCCGGAACTCACGCAAATGATCAACGCTCAGCGGAACAAGGAGATGCGGGACCATGCCGCCGCCTGGAGGCGCGCTGGAGAGTCCCGCGGCGCCGCTCGGGCACGGCCCGCCAGGATCCATTTCGCAGCCATCGCTCGCCTCGCGCGGAGTGCACAGTCCGTGCCCGGCTGACGCCGCTGCAGCGCCGGGCCGCCACCTGAGAACACTCGATCGCGCGCTTCTGCCGAAGCGCGTGCGGGGCCTTGATGGTTCGCATCGGCGATGAGTTTCGCTATGGTGTCCAGTCTGTCTTCCCAAGCACCGATCTCTCGACTCCCGAAGAGAGAGTCATGACCGATACGTACAGGAGGCAAGCGTGAGGCTTCTTCTCACGTCCGGGGGCGTCACGAACACGAGCATCAGCGATGCGCTGGTCGACCTGCTGGGCAAGCCGATCGCCAACTCCAGTGCCCTCTGCATTCCCACAGCGGAGTGGGGCCACCCCATGTGCACGCCAGCCTCGGCCTGGCGCTTCATCGCCGGTCAGTCGCCGTCACCCATGTGCGACCTGAACTGGAAGTCGGTGGGCGTCCTCGAGTTGACAGCGCTGCCCAGCATCGGCGAGGACCGGTGGATCCCCTGGGTCCGGGAGACTGACGTCCTGCTGGTGGACGGCGGAGATGCGACGTACCTATGCCACTGGATGCGGCAGTCCGGCCTGGCGGACCTCCTGCCGTCGCTGCCCGAGACGGTCTGGGTGGGGGTGAGCGCAGGAAGCCTGGTGATGACCCCCCGGATCGGTGACGACTTCGTCAACTGGAGGCCGGCCACCGGGGGCGACAGCACTCTGGGGGTCGTCGACTTCTCGATCTTCCCGCACCTGGGTCACGAGTTCATGCCCGAGAACACCATGGCCGAGGCGGAGAGATGGGCCGCCGACATCGCAGGTCCGGCGTACGCCATCGACGACCAGACAGCCATCAAGGTGACCGACGGCACCGTCGAGGTCGTCTCCGAGGGGCACTGGAAGCTGTTCCCTTAATAGGCGCCCAACAGGTGCGCGGGGCCCGGCTACGCGACAGTTGCAGCAGTGCTGGTTCTCAGCGTTCCCTCCGGGCCTGAGACTCGGTGGGCGCAGTGTTCATCGGGACAGTGGCGAGCGGGGCACGGATCTCCGTGACGACCCGGCAGGCGAAGGCAGGATCGCCTACTTGGGCGGACGCGGCCATCGGCTTGGCGTTTTCGTCGTAGTACACCCCTGTCTGGCCGGGCTCGCTGGTCAGCACCTTCGTGGTGACCCGGGCGGCGTGCTTGGGGGTGCTCCAGTACTTGATGAAAGGCGCGAGCGGTGCAAGCACGAACTTCTCCAGCAGTTGCACCGCGCGGTTCGCGTCGCGGGTCAAGCCGGTGCGATCTCCTGGCCGTGCACGCCGGCCGCGCACGGACGCAGCGCTCACCGACCTCGCCATTGCTTAGTTATCCCCGGCCCTCCTTGACACGGTAGCCCGCGCCCAGTGCGAGGCCGGCGCGTGACCGCTAGCTCTTGCCGCCGACTGCCGACTACAATTCCCGGCTCAGGACGGGCGGGCTTCTGGCGACCACACGCGTTCAGCGCGCGTCTCGGGCGCACCGGTGTGACGCCCGGGACGAGCGAGCCTTACGAGCTTCGGTGTCCCTGCCACGCCGGGGCGATGGTGCGGCGGTACTTGCCGCCGAAGACTCGGCCGATGATCGCGACAACTGTTCGTGGCACGTTCTGGCGCAACCCGACTAGCTCATCGCTGCTGGCGCCGTCCTGCAACCAGGCGAAAAACGTTCCGGACTCCGGTGGCGTGTACTCGCGCGCGAAGGCCCGGCCCATCGCCTTCATCTCCGGCGTGTGCGCATGCTCGGAGAGGAACGGCTCAAGCTCGGCCTCTTCATGGTCAAGATGCTCGGTCGCGGTGGCGCGCAGCGTGGCCATCGCCTCGCTTGCGGCCTTGACGTGCTCCGTGCTGGGCGTGCCGCGCAGCGACCTCATCGCCTGGTCGGCCGACTCGAGCGCCGCCGCCATCCGGTCATGCTCGGCGTCGAACTGGGTGAGCACGTCATCGCTGATGCCGGCGTTGCGCAGCGCAGGCCAGGCGATGCGGTGCTCGCTTGAATGGTGCCGGGTGAGCTGGTCCTGGAAATTGGCCCAGGCGGTCGACACCTGCTCGAGCCGCCGCTCCCCGCCGAACGAGCTCAGCGCCTCAGTGAACCGATCCAGGTCACGGCGGACGGCTCCATGGATCACGCGGTTCATGCTCATCTCAGCCATCTCACCAGCCTAAGCAGGGCCTGCGTCAGGGCCGATGACGGGGCACGCTCCTACCCTGGGCCGGCGATCGGCATGCCGACCCCTCGGCCCGCCGGGTGACTAAGTGAGGCTCGCCACGGATCCGCAGATCCACGGCTCGCATTCGCATCAGAAAGGCCACCGCTGCGGACGCGTGGCCTCGGCTAAACCTTGGCAGGAGCGCAGGCGCTCGAGGTGTCAACGCCGCTCCAAAATTCACCCCCTGGCGCCGGTTGAAAACTGACCCCCTGCGTGTTCATTCGTCGGTTGTTCCGGCCGCGGGGACGCGGCCGAGGTCTCGGTTCCTGAGCCGGTAGGAGTCGCCTTTGAGGGCGATGACTTCGGCGTGGTGGACGAGCCGGTCGATCATGGCGGCGGCGACGACGTCGTCGCCGAAGACCTCGCCCCATCGGCCGAACGGCTTGTTGGACGTGACGATCAGCGAGGCCCGCTCGTAGCGCGATGAGACCAGCTGGAAGAACAGGTTCGCAGCCTCGGGTTCGAACGGGATGTAGCCGACCTCGTCGACGACGATCAGCGGGTAGCGGACTAGCTTGACCAGTTCGGCCTGGAGGCTGCCGCTGTGGTGGGCTTCGGCGAGCCGGGCGACCCATTCGGCGGCGGTGGCGAACGCGACCCGGTGCCCGGCCTGGCAGGCCCGGATCGCCAGGCCGGTCGCGAGGTGGGTCTTGCCGGTGCCCGGCGGGCCGAGGAACACCACGTTGTCTTTGGCGGTGACGAAGTCCAGGGTGCCCAGGTGCGCGATGACCTCGCGCTTGAGCCCGCGGGCGTGGTCGAAGTCAAACTCCTCCAGGGACTTGCGGGCCGGGAACCGGGCCGCGCGGATCCGGCCCTCGCCGCCGTGCGCGTCCCGCGCTGACACTTCCCGCTGCAGGCACGCGACGAGGAACTCCTCATGCGTCCACGACTCCGCCCGGGCCCGCTCGGCGAGCCGGTCCACCGACTCGCGCAGCGTCGGCGCCTTCAGCGCCCGGGTCAGGAACGCGACCTCCGCGGCGATGTCGCGGGAGGTCTTGGCCGCGGTCATCGGGTGGCTCCGCTGGTCAGGCCAAGGGCGATGTCGTAGTCAGTCAGCCGCCGCTGCTCGACCTCGGGCTCGGCGGCCGGGCCGACGACCTCGAGGAGCTCGCGGCGCAGCGCCTTCGCGGCGGCCAGGTGCGCGGGGTCGGTGATGGTCTGGTGCCGGGCCCAGATCCGCTCATGGTCGGCGACCACCCGGCCGTCGCAGAGCACCACGACGCGCCGCAGGTCAGCTGTGATCTCGATCCGGCGGCCGATCACCGAGGGATGGACGGAGTAGTCGTTACCGTCCAGCCGGATGTAGTGATCACGGGCCAGCCGCGACGAGGCCCGCCACCCGGTGACCGGCGCGACCGGCGGCAGCGGCAGCATCGCCGCGCGGTCGGCGGCGATCCGGTCGCACGGCGCGCATCCCAGCGCCCGGCGCCTGCGGGTGTTCACCACCGCCAGCCAGCCGGCCAGCTGGGCGTTGAAGTCCGCGGGCGAGGTGAACGACCGGCCGGGCAGGAAGCTGGTCTCCAGGTAGCCGTTCGCCCTCTCGACCAGGCCCTTGGACTCCGGGTCACGGGGCAGGCAGACATAAACGCGGGTGGCAAGCGTGCCGCGGAACGCCTGGCAGTCCGCGGTCAGCTTGCTGTCACCGCGGCGATACTGGCCGACCGCGCCTTCACCGTCCCAGACCAGCAGCCGGGGCACCGCCCCGAGCGCGCCGATGAGCTGCCACCATCCCGCGAACAGGTCCTCGGCCGCGCGGGACGGAACCAGCACCGCCGACAGCCACCGCGAGTACCCGGTGACCATCGTCAGCACCGGCAGCTGCTTCGCGGTCCGAGCCTGGCCGAACCCGACCGGCAGCTCGATCTCGGGGAACCAGAAATCACACTGCGCGACCTCACCCGCCGCGTAACTCGTCCGGCTCGCCGGATCGACCGGCAGATACGCCGGCCGCAGCTCCGCGACCCGGTCCTTCAGCACCGTGATCCCGCGCGTCCACCCGATCCGCTCGGCGATCACCGTCGCCGGCATCCGCGGATACACCCGCAGCAACTCCCGGATCTGCGGCTCCACCACATCCACGATCGACCCCGACCGCCGGCGCCGGTAAGCCGGCGGGCCGTCGCTGGCCAGCGCCGCCCGCACCGTGTTCTTACTGATCCCCATCACCCGCGCGATCACCTTGATCGGCTGCCCCTCCGAACGATGCAGCCGGCGGATCTCCGCCCAGTCCTCCACGTTCAGCACCCCTTCGTCCTCCCGGCTCGACTCGAGCCAGGTTCCACGGAACGGGGTCAGAATTCAGGCGGCGACACGGGGTCAGTATTCAGGCGGCGGCGAGACGAGGAACAGCGAATTCTTCACGTGAGCCGCGCCCAATACGACTGCCTCGCGCGCGCTGCCGAATTGAGCCCGGTGCAAATGATCTTTACCAGGTAGCTTCAGCTATACGTGCGGATGTTGCGCTCGTCGTCTGGCGGCTCTCGTGTTTCGCTAGCGGGAAGCTCCTGCGCATGTCCCACTGCCTCGCAGTCTGAGATCGACATGCTGCGGTGTCAGCTGCGGGGGACCGGAGGAATTCTCGACGGCAAGAGCAGGGCCTGTTGCGGTGTGAACGAGCTTCCGCGGGAAGAAGTACGCCCAGGCGCGGCAGCCGTCGGTGGCGACTACCTCGAAGTTGATATTGCCGTAGGTAGCGGATCTCCTCAGGCCAGGCCAGTCCGTCGCGGAGATTGAATAGCTCCCGGAACCCGACGACACCGCCGAACCGACAACAATCTGCGGTACTCGCTCGCCTGGCGTCAGGCTGGCCATAACGGCCTGATCCGGCTGAGCGTAGAGCGCGACCTGGGCACCCGCCACCCCGTGGCCACTCACCAGGACCCTGCCGACGACCACCGGCCTAGCCGCCGCAACCGGCGGTCCATAGGACGAATTGGCCCAAACAGCAACTACCGCAACCCCGCCGAGCACCCCGGTCAGGCCAAGCGCTAACAGGATCCTCCTGCGCACATACCCTCCCTTCACAGCCAAACGATCCGCATGTGCCTGATCCCGTGGTGAACTCGCGCACCTTCGGGACACCACTTGAAATCGTGCTACCACCAGTACCGCGACTTCAATGCGATCAGTGGGAATGCTGGGCTGACAGGTGACGGACGGCAGGAGCAAGCAGAATCAGGTCGGCCGCCCTCGCCGTTCCAGTCCGCTGGGCAATGCCCATCAGAACATCCCAGTCAACTCAAGGCCTCGGACTGCGTGTCAGCGCTCAACGCTAGGCGATGCGGGAAGCGGTGCACCTCCTGCGGCCAGCCGACCGCGACTGCGATTCTTCCGGCCCAATACCGCGCCTCGGCGTCGTCGGCCACATCGACGACCGCGAAACCGCCGAGGTGCTCCTTGGTCTCGACGAACGGCCCATCGGTGAAAACCGGCGAGCCGCTACTCGGGTCGACACTGCACACGGCGGTCGACGCGTCCAGACCGCCGTCGCTGAAGACGAAGGCACCGGAGGCTGTCATCTCCTCGATCACGGCCCTGGAGGAGGTGGCCCTCTCGCGCAGGTCCTCCAGCGTGAGGTCAGGCACCCACTCGTCGTTGAAGGCAATCAGGTACAACGCCATCTCAAGCTCCTCTGCTCATGGGCAGCGCGGACGGCTGCCGCTCATCTTCTCCACGAACGCAATCGCGTCAACCGACACCCCGGCCAAAACTTCTTCTAAGCCTTCCGCAACGCAGCTGGTCGAACCGGGTGCGGCCGAGCCTGCCGCACGAACGCACGCTCGCAGGCGTATTGACGATTACAGGTGCGGTGGCAAAGTGCGGCCGTGATTACGACGCAACGCGGACGTCGGCCCGCGCCTTAGCCGCGGGCGTGGACGCGATGACGTAGATCGCCGGCACACGGAGGAAGCAACATGCCGAATACCAGCCAGTGTTCTGGCGACCAGCGGCAAACGCGGAGCTACTGCCCCGGTGTCAGCACATGCCAGATCGACGACTCCGTCGTCACCCCGGTTTGGCGGGCCACTACAGGGCCAGTCCTGCTGAAGGCAGCGATTGAACAGGCCGCCGAACGGGGCGCCGTTCAGGCGGTCGTGGTGACCAGGCACCTCGATCAATCTAAGCGGGACGCGCTGAAATCGTGCGGGCTCACGATGGCCTCGGAATGGCAGGCCACTTCTTGGCCGCCAAAGACTCTCGCGTCTTACCCGGGCGGCAGGACGCCGCGATAGGCCGCATGCGTGGATCACCTCGGCCCTCACAATCAGCCATCGGCGATCGGTCGGCCGACTACCAGCACCTCACGAAGGCTAGATTCCAGGTCACGATAGCCGGAGTCAGGCCGGACACCGAGCGCGTCAAGGGTCTTGGAGAAAAAGCAGCGAGCCGCCGCGGCCAGGATTACGTCCATAACCTCCTCTTGCGAAAGGCCGAGATCTCGCAGTCGCTGCAGATCGGCCTCGCTGACCGAGGTGGCGTCATCAACGACCTGCTCGGCGAGGTCCATCACCGCCACATCGATCTCATCCAAGCCCGCGGCTCGGTGGTCCGCAGCGATCCGGACAACCGGCTCGCCAAACCTCTCCGCCAGCACCGTGCCGTGAGCCAGGCAGCAGTAGCTCGACCGCAGCCGCCGAGCAGCCGCCAGCGTGGCCAGCTCGTAGCGGCGCAGATCCATCTGCGCCTTGATCGCACCGTTCAGTTGCTGCCACGCCGCGTAAACGCCTGGACGCGGCTCAAATGCTCGCTCGTAGTTCGTCGTCATGGCAGCGATTCTCGCCCTCGGCTGGGTTCCTTACCAAGCTGGACGCCCGCACGAACAAGCTCACAGGTGCGCGACCAGTATCTGGTTCTGTCGCGATCGGCATGCGTTCCGTGGCCAACAGGTTGTCACGGTTATTAAGACTGTAACTAGCTACCGCGTTCACGCCAGGGCTATTCATATTGGCAGGAGTCGGCCCCGCCGGCTCGTAGGCGGCCGCCAGACTGTGCCGCGATATCAAGGTGTCTACGTGGTCAGGGCCAAGCACCCGCTCGGAGTGGGCGACATTCTGCTCGTTTAGCGGGATCGCCTCGCCCAGCGGCCCGCCGACCAATGATCGTGCAGGAGCGCCGCCAGCTGTTGCTGACTTGGTTGCATAGCCATCCACAAGCGTCGGACAGCACAACGTCCAGATCTGCCTCATTTTGTGCTCCGGATTCAAGCGACAGCCTTGCCGGAAAGCGGACGTCGGGGTTGTCCGTTTTCCTGGCATACTCGCGGAATGCGCCTGCACCCCGAGGAGGCCGAGGCGCCGTCGTGGGTTGCTGTCGACGATGTCGAGTTGGGCGCCCGAGTACGGCAACTCCTTCCCGCCGGCGACCGAGGCCTCATCCTGGTGGACGGTAGGTCGGGTAGTGGTAAGTCGACGTTTTCTGCGCGGCTGGCGCGGCTCCTCGACGCCACCGTGGTGAAGACCGACGACATCGCTTGGCGCCACGATCCGATCGACTGGGCGGACGTCCTTCTTGCCGGGGTGATCGCACCGTGGAAGCGTGGCGACACGGTTGCGTTCCGGCCGCCGGCCTGGATCGCGCATGACGGGCCGGGCGCGGTCGAGGCGTCGCCCCGGCCCGTCCTGATCGTTGAGGGCGTGGGCGCCGGGCGGGCTTATCTCGCGGAACGCTCGGAGCTTGTCGTGTGGGTTCAGTCCGACCGCGACCAAGCCCGCCGTCGAGGCCTAGCGCGTGACGTCGAGCTCGGCCGGACGCCCGAAGAAGCGGAGGATTTCTGGGGCATCTGGATGCGGCATGAAGAACCGTTCCTCGCTGCTGACCGCCCGTGGACTCGCGCCTCGCTGGTCGTCAACGGGACAGATCCGGGGCCGAAGAACGCCCGGACACTTCTGGCTGCTGGTCCCCTCAACGATTGACTCAAGCTGCCGTGCTGGTTGGGCTTGTACCGTTTCGCCGTTGACATTCCGGGCTCGGCCGAGCCAGAGCAGCTATGAGCCTCGATGACGGGGCCATCTTGTTCAGCCAGCAGACCGAGCACAGCACCGCCCGCTCCTGCCGCGGGTGTTTCGCCGTCTCGACGCGAAGCCTCATACACCGCTAATTATGTCGGTGAGTGCGGGTAGCTCGTCTTCGCCGGCGACGAGGTGAACAGGCCGAATCGCTCGCGCCGCGCCTGCAGGTCGGCACGGATCTAATCCAGGCTGCCAATGAAGATCGTCGGCATCTGCCACACCGCCTCGAGGCCGATCCGGTCCAGCCGCGCCAGGCGATCAGATCTGCTGTCTCGACGCGTCGCTTGCCGGTGACCACGAACGTGCCGAACGCTCTGATGTCAAGATCCCCGAACGGGTCGCCCGGCAAGCTATATACGTGGACCGGGTGGTCATCGGCTCTGCCGCGGGCGACGGCGCCTTGTCGTTTGAATACCTGTCCGCCGAGGACGGCTACCTAGTGATTTCCCTTACTCCCAGCCCGCCTTCACGCTGGTGGCGACCTCAGACCGAGCTGGTCACTTCGTGCTTGCGGCCGAGCTTGCCAATCCGTACCTAGGGACGGACATCCGTGAGGAGGCGCGCGAGACTCACGTCGGCACGCCTGACCCACTGAGCCCAGGAGCATGGCGGGTGCGGCTGGTCATCGTGCTTGAGACGTGGCAGCTCGACGGCTTCGTCGAAGATGCGCTCAAGTTGAGATCGAATCGTCCGCGCGGCTTCTACTGACAACCAAACCGCGCGTCCGAGCCAGCTCGCGGGATGGGACTGCCAGCCGAAGGAGCTGCCTCAGGCAGTTAATGCATGACAGGAAGGGCGCGCACGCAGCTGCGCAGCAGGAAACGGGGTACGAGTGGCAAAGGTCACGGACCCGCCCGCTCGACCACTGGAAGCGCGCCGAAGCGATTCCCGCCGACATGCTTGATCGGCTCAGCAAGGCCGTGCTTAGGGCGCAGCAGTGTGCCTACGCGGCATTGTCGTAACCGCTTGCCTCCTCGAAGCGGCTGATCTCGCCCCGGGCGATCCGGCGAATGCGGCGGGCCGAAGCCGAGTGGGGCTTCAGGGAGCGGCTGGCAGGGAAGGGGCGTCGGGGCAGATGGCGCTGATGAGCGCCTCGACCGGGGCCTCGAACGGCGCGGTGCTGCGGGCGGCGCGGCTGAGCAGCAGCGCGCCCTCCAGCGCTGAGATCGTGAGTTCGGCGAGGACCGCGGCGCGGCCGGGGGCGATTCCCAGGGGTTCGAAGCGGGTGACAAGCGCCGCCCGCCAGCGCGCGAACACGCTGTCGAAGTCGGCGGCGAAGTCCTCGTCGCGGGGGGCCAGTTCGAGGACCATGGTGGCGATCGGGCAGCCGCTCTGGTAGCCGGAGCGTTCGAGGCGGCTGGCGAAGATCTGGGCCAGCGCGCGGACGAGGGACCCGGGGTCTTCGGCGTGGCGGGCGGCCTCGGCGACCATTTCCTCGACCTCGTCGCCGGCCCTGGCGATGGCTTCGCGGGCGAGTTCCTGCTTG
>DATIOU010000073.1:0-7181 GCA_035472835.1 Streptosporangiaceae bacterium
GGACCACCCCGTTCCCGCCTCGCAGATAGCGATGAGACGGTGCTGAGCCGAACGCTCGTCCACCACCAGCAGGTAGTCCGGCGCGAGTGCGACCTGCCCGAGCAGGACGCGCTCGATCTCGCTCGGGTAGACGTTCACGCCGCGAACTACGAGCATGTCGTCCTTGCGCCCCGTCACCTTGCTCATCTTGACCAGAGTGCGTCCGCAGGCGCACGTGCCGCGACGCAGCGAGGCGATGTCGCCGGTCCGGTACCGCAGCAGCGGGAGCGCTTCCTTCGTCATCGTGGTGAACGTCAGCTCGCCTGGCGTGCCGTCCGGCACCGGGGAGCCCGTGATCGGGTCCAGGGCCTCGACATAGAACTGGTCCTCGTTCACGTGCAGGCCGTCCGCGGCGACTATGCATTCGGACGCGACGCCAGGCCCGATGACCTCGGACAGGCCGTAGATGTCGAGCGCACGGATGCCGAGTAGATTCTCCAGCCTGACCCGCATCTCATCTGTCCACGGCTCGGCGCCGAAAATGCCGGCCTTGAACGACAGGCCGTGGTCCGGGCCGGCGCCCGCCTCGGCCAGCGCTTCGCCCAGCCTGATCGCGTACGAGGGCGTGCACGTCAGGATGTCCGGCCGCAAGTCCCTGATCAGGGTCACCTGTCGCGGCGTCATGCCGCCCGAGACCGGCACCACGGTGGCCCCGAGCTCGATCGCGCCCTGATGTATGCCGAGACCGCCAGTGAACAGCCCGTAACCGTACGCGTTGTGCACCAAGCTGGCCGGCGTGGCTCCCGCCGCTGCGAGCGCCCGCGCGCACATGCGGGCCCACAGCTTGAGGTCGGTCCTGGTGTACGCCACCAGGGTGGGGCGGCCGCCTGTGCCGCTCGAGCCGTGCACCGCGACGACCTGTTCGCGCGGCACGGCCAGCAGCCCGAACGGGTATGCGTCCCATAGGTCGGCCTTGGCGGTCGTCGGCAGCCGGTGCAGCGTCGCGAGGTTCACGTCTGCGCCGGCCTCCACGCCCGCCTCCTTGAGGCGCGCGCCCTGCAGGCCGCCGACAGCGAGGAGCCCGTCGACAAGGTCGCGCAGGCGCTCCGTTTGCAGCCCCGCGAGCTGCTCGACCGACAAGGACTCAGCCTCCGGCTCGAACATGGCCGGGACTTCACCTGCAGACATGTGGCCAACCTTTCGGGACGGGCGCTTACGATGACAGGTATGACCACTGTGCCTGACCGTTCCCGGATCCGTCTGCCGGGCATTAGCTCTCGTGCTTACGAGCACCCCGCCGACCGGTCAGCGCTGGTGGCGCTGCGCAAGCTGACCGGCTTCGACACGATACTCAAGAACGTCGCCGGGCTGTTCAACGACCGGGCCTTGCGGCTGATGTTCCTGGCCAGCTCCGTCCGTGCTTCGCCGGAACAGTTCCCGAACCTGTACACCTCGATGCTGGACGGCTGCTACATCCTCGACCTCCCGAAGGTGCCTGAGCTGTTCATCTGGCAGAACCCCGCGGTCAACGCCATGACGCTGGGCACGGACAAGCCCTTCATCGTGATCACTACGGGCATGGTCGACCTGTTCGATGAAGAGGAGATCCGCTTCATCATCGGGCACGAGCTCGGCCACGTGCTCTCCGGCCACTCGGTTTACCGGACCATGCTCTTCCACCTGATGAACCTGGCGCAGCGGCTCGCGCTGGTGCCGTTCGCGTGGATCGGGCTGAAGGCAGTGATCTGGGGCCTGGAAGAGTGGTACCGCAAGTCGGAGTTGTCGTGCGACCGCGCCGGCCTGCTGGCCAGCCAGGATGTCGAGGCGGCCCGGCGGGCGCTGATGAAGACCGCGGGCGGCGCGCGGCTGGCTGAGCTGAGCCACGACGAGTTCCACCGGCAGGCGCGCGAGTACGACGCTGTTCCGGACGTGCGGGAGAGCCTGCTCAAGCTGCTTCAGCTGCAGGGCACCACGCATCCGTTCGCCGTCGTTCGGTTCGCCGAGCTTGACCTCTGGGCAGACGGCGGTGAGTACCGCGCCATCCTCGCCGGGAATTACCCGCGCCGCGAGGACGACGCCGACACGTCCGTGGGCGACGAGTTCCGGGCCGCAGCCAAGTCCTACCAGGACTCGTGGAACCGCAGCGCAGATCCCCTGATCGGCGCCGTGCGCGGCGTCGCGAACGGCGCTGCCGAGGCTGGCAGCCGGCTCTTCAACCGGTTCACCGGCAACGACCGTCGCGACGACGAGGACTGAC
Organism: Streptosporangiaceae bacterium; assembly: GCA_035472835.1. Taxonomy (GTDB): domain Bacteria; phylum Actinomycetota; class Actinomycetes; order Streptosporangiales; family Streptosporangiaceae; genus JAJYUU01. The sequence goes on from DATIOU010000073.1 coordinate 2,237, forward strand.
GACGACGAGGACTGACACTGCGCTAGTGCTCGTCCTCCGGCCGGTTCGCTAAGGGCGCGCCGCGTTCTTAGCGCGCCTGGCTGGTCAGCGCTGCGGGGCAGAGCCGCCGCAAGACGGCGGGCAACGGCCCGGCGTGGACCACGCCGACCTCCTGGGTCGCCCTGGTCAAGGCGACGTACAGGTCATTCAGCCCGCGCGGTGACTCGGCCAGCAGTCCGGCTGGGTCGCCGATCAGCACGAAGTCGAACTCAAGGCCCTTTGCCTGCTTCACGGTCAGCACTACCACCGGGCTCGTCAGGTCGGGATCGGCCCCGATGGCCGTGCCGGGCAGCGCCGCGCTAACGGCCGCGCCGAGTTCGGCGGCTCGGCCCTCCGGCACTATCACCGCGAGCTTGCCGCTCCCTTCCTGCTCGGCCAGCCGTGCTGCTGCCTGCGCGACCGCCGTCGTGAGCTCGTCCGGCGCTACCTCAAGGTGCCACGGCTCGTGGCCGGATTCGCGGACCGAGCGAGGCGTCGTGAGCTCCGGGTCGATCGCGGCGAGCACGTCCGCCGCAACGGCCATCACCTCCGCCGGCGCGCGGTAGTTGACCGTCAGCGGCGCCATTCGCCAGCGGTCCTTGAGATACGGGTCGAGCGCCTCGTTCCAGTCATTCAGGCCGCCGAGGTCGCCAGTCTGCGCGACATCGCCGACGATCGTGAGCGATCTGGCCGGGCAGCGCCGCATGACCATGCGCCACGCGAGCGGCGACAGCTCCTGCGCCTCGTCCACGATTACGTGCCCGAACGCCCACGTGCGGTCGCCGGCCGCTCGCTCGGCGGCGGTCAGGTACTGCTGGTCCTCAAACCTCGCAGCCAGCCGGCTGGCGTCGACGAGGTCGGCCGCCATGAGGACCTCTTCGTCGTCTTCCTCCTCGCGGCCGATGATGTCCAGCACGCCCTGGGCATAGGCCTCCTCCTGGCGGCGCCGCTTGGCCGCCGCAGCGCGGATCGCCCGATCGTCCTCCCCAAGCAACTCGGCGGCCTCGTCGAGCAGCGGCACGTCCGCCGGCGTCCACGGCTCGCCTGGCGCCCGATACAGCGCCGCTCGGTGGATGGCTGACATTCGCGGCGCCGCGGTTGCCAGCCGATCCGGGTCGCCGAGCAGATCGCCGATGAGCTGCTGCGGTGTGAGGATCGGCCAGAGCGCGCTGATCGTTGCCCGGACCGCCGGGTCCGTGCGCAGCTCGTGCCTCAGGTCAGCGACGTCGTCCTGGTCGAGCACGCTCGCGCCGGTGCGGACGTCCGTGCCGATCCGGGAGGCGAGCTGCCGCGTAAGAGCGTTGACGATCTCCCTGGCGAAAACTGACCGCGCCTGATTGTGCGGGCGCCGGGAGCGACGAGCCCGTTCCCGCGCCTGGGCGACGGTGCGCGGGGTCAGGCGGAGCCGGCTGGAGTCGGTGCCGAACTCGCGCGGCTCGTCGCCGCCAGCGGTCGCCACGAGTCGCAGGCGCGCGACGTCCGCGCGGATCTCAAGCGGCTCGTCCGGCACCTCCTGGCGATCGCGGACCGCCGCCGCGACGACCTTCGCCATCTCGATTCGGCCCTTGATCGCGGCCACCTCGGGTGCCTCGGTGCCAGTGGCGCTGATGCCCGGAAGCATCTCGCCGACGGTCGTCAGCAGCACGCTAGTCTCGCCGAGCGACGGAAGCACCTGGCCGATATATCGCAGGAAGGTTGCGTTCGGCCCGACGACAAGTACGCCGCGCTTCTCGAGCTGGCGCCGGTAGGTGTAGAGCAAGTAGGCGGCGCGGTGCAGCGCGACGGCAGTCTTGCCAGTCCCGGGCCCGCCCTGGACTACTAGCGCGCCTGCCATCGGCGCCCTGATGATGACGTCCTGCTCGGCCTGTATCGTCTCGACGATGTCACCCATCGAGCCGGTGCGGCTCGCGTTCAGGGCCGCGAGCAGTGCCGACTCACCGGTCAGCCCTTCATGCCGGGTCGGATCCGCCACGTCCAGATCCAGCACCTCGTCGTCGACGCTGGTGATCTTCCGGGCGCGCGTCTTGATGTGGCGGCGCACCTTGACGTCGCCGGGCGACGCGGCTGTCGCGAGGTAGAACGGGCGGGCCGCACCGGCGCGCCAGTCCATCAGCAACTGCTGGTATTCGTCGGTGTCGGAGTGGATTCCGAGCCGCCCTATGTACCGGAGCTCGCCGTCCTCGAACTCGAGGCGGCCGAAGCAGAGCCCGTTCTCGGCCGCGTCGAACTGAGCGATCTGCTGACCGTACATGACGCTGAAGGTCTCGCGCTCAAGCCTGGCCTGATGAGTGCCGCCGCTTTGGCGCAGCACGGCGGCGAGCCGGTCGCTTGAGCGCTTCTTCAGGTCATCGAGCCTGGTGTAGAGCAGCGTGATGTAGTCCTGCTCGTGATCCAGTTCCGCGTTTGACAAACATGCTCCTCATTGTTATTATCCAATTGAGGAATATGCCCTTCTAACGTATTCCTCTTATGCGCTACAAGAATGTAGCGCTTTTTTTTATTTCCGCGAACTTGAGATTCCGCCTATCCCGTCGCTCGCCTGCTGCACCGGGATCGTGCCGTATGCCCGGGTGGACGCCAGCTCTGGCATTTCACGGCTGCGGTGCGCTGGTATCGGGAGGAAGCGGACACGCAACTGCACCTCCGGCGTGAAATGTCGCCAGTTGATCTTCCACTGGTGGCGATTTGCGTCGTCTGACCGTTCTGTGAGACCGCTAGCTGAGGCGGACGTCCGTTCCGCGCGGGCCCAGCGTCGCGCCCTCTGCTGAGACCTCCGGATCCCAGTCGAAAACCACCGAGTTGTCCTCTTCGCCGATAAGAACCTCTGCGCCTGGCGTCGCGCCGGCGTCCGCCAGCGCCTGCTCAATGCCGAGTTTCGCCAGCCTGTCGGCGAGGTATCCGACGGCCTCGTCATTTGAAAAGTCGGTCTGTAGTATCCAGCGGCGCGGTTTGTCGCCAATGACGCGGAAGCTGTTGTCACCGGTTGCGACCAAGGCGAAGTCCGGCCCCGCCACGGGCTCGGGGCGGATCACCAGGCGCGTGGGCTCGGGCTCAGGCGCTGCCGCGCGAGCCGCCGCAATCACCGCGGCCATGGTGAATGCCAGCTCCCGAAGCCCCTCAGTCGTGGCCGCCGACACCTGGTGGACGGTCAGGCCACGAGCCTCGAGCTCAGGCTCGACTAGGTCCGCGAGCTCCCTCGCCGCCGGCACGTCGATCTTGTTCAGCGCGACGATGCGCGGCCGGTCACTCATCTGGGCGCCCGTCAGGTCCTCATAGGCGCTGAGCTCGGCTTCCAGCGCGTCGAGGTCGCTGATCGGATCCCGGCCCGGTTCCTCAGTCGCGCAGTCCAGGACGTGAACGAAGACCTTGCAGCGCTCGATGTGACGGAGGAAGTCAAGGCCCAGGCCCTTGCCGGCGCTGGCGCCAGGGATCAGCCCCGGCACGTCAGCGACCACGAACTGGACGTCTCCCGCCTCCACCACCCCGAGGTTCGGGATCAGCGTCGTGAACGGGTAGTTGGCGATCTTGGGACGCGCCGCGGACATGGCCGCGATGAGCGAGGACTTGCCGGCGTTCGGGAAGCCAACCAGACCGGCGTCGGCGACGGTCTTGAGCTCAAGGACCAAATGCAGCTCCGGGCCTGGTTCACCGCGAAGGGCGAAGCCGGGTGCCTTGCGCTTCACCGAGGCCAGGGCCGCGTTCCCTAGCCCGCCGCGACCACCTTCGGCCGCGACGTACCTGGTGCCGGCCCCCATCAGGTCCGCGAGCTGCTCGCCATCCATGGTCTTGATCACGGTGCCATCCGGGACTTTCAGGACCAGGTCGGCGCCATCGGCGCCGTTGCGATGGGAACCCAGGCCGGGACGGCCGTCACCGGCCCGCCGGACCGGCTTGCGGTGAAAGTCCAGCAGCGTCGCCGTACTCGGGTCGACTTCGAAGATCACGTCGCCGCCGCGTCCGCCGTTGCCGCCATTCGGGCCCCCGAGCGGCTTGAACTTCTCCCGGTGGACAGACGCGCAGCCGTGACCACCGTGGCCAGCGTGGACCCTGACCTCGGCCTCGTCGGCAAACTCGGCCACGACCTGTCCCTTCTTGTGCGCTACTGTGCGCTGCACGTCCCGCAGCGTCTGCGTTACCTACCCAGGACAACACACGCCCGGCGAGCCGTCGCCCAGCCGGGCGGCCGGCGAGCCAGCCCGCGCGGTGCAGCCCCGGCGATCCGCCGGCGGGGGCGGAACCGGGCCAGCAAAGCGCGAAGGGCGGACCAAGCCGGTCCGCCCTCCAGCGTCTGCGTGGAACGAGTGCGTGGCGCCGCCACTGCTTCCTAGCTGGCCGCCGACTCGGTCTCGACCGGCAGCACGCTCACAGCCCGGCGGCCGCGTCGCCTGCCGAACTCGACCTTGCCGCTGACGAGGGCGAACAGTGTGTCATCGCCGCCACGACCGACACCGACGCCGGGGTGGAAGTGCGTACCGTGCTGGCGCACGATGATCTCGCCGGCGCCGACGAACTGGCCGCCGAAACGCTTCACGCCGAGCCGCTGCGCGTGGGAGTCCCGCCCGTTACGGCTGGACGACGCGCCCTTCTTGTGTGCCATCGGGTGCTCAGCCCTTCTTCTTCGACCCGGCACTCGCCTTGGCGGCGCCGATGCCAGTCACCCGCACCTGGGTGTACTTCTGGCGGTGACCCAGGCGGCGGCGGTAACCGGTCTTGTTCTTGTAGTGGATCATGTGGATCTTGGGGCCGGCCGCGGCGCCCAGGATCTCGGCGGTTACCTGGTAACCGCCGAGCTCGGCCGGGTCGCTAATGACCTTGCCATCATCGACCACAAGCACGGCCGGCAGGGTCACGCTGGTCCCGATCTCGCCAGAGAGCTTGTCGACGGTGAGGACGTCGTCGACCGACGCCTTCTCCTGCCTGCCGCCGC
>DATIOU010000074.1:0-51959 GCA_035472835.1 Streptosporangiaceae bacterium
GAGGTCGGCGAGCGGCAGTATCGACTCATCAGGGCGAACCAGCGCGGTACCCGCCGCCTGGCCCGAGTTGAGGGCGATCACCTGGCCGCCGGACCCGCCGTCGAAATTCGCTACGGGCATCGCGCTGCGCACTCCCGGCGCTTGCTGGATCGCAGCGACCTGGCCGAGCGAAAGGGGCGCAGCGAGGTCGATCCGGACATCTGAGCCGACCACGAAGGCGGCTTGGTCCTGTGCTCCCTGCTGCCAGGTGGCGTGCTGTGCCAGGGCGAGCGTTCCAGTAGCAACCGCTAGCAACACCAGCAGTACTGGGCCGCTCTGGCGGATGGGGCGCCTGCTGATCTGCCAGCTGGCCAGGGCGGCGCCCAGCCGCTTGCCTCGGGCCGAGAGCCGGTCCGCGACCGAGGCCGCCGCAGGCAGCAGCCGCAACGGGATCAGGGCCGCGCCCGCCAGGACGGCGGCAGGAGCGACTACCAGCACAGGGTCGATCCCGATGCTGCCGGACACGCCGCGGGCCACCGCGGAGTAGCTCCGCAGCTGCCAGATAGCGAGTCGAGCAGTTCGCACGCGACTACGCTGCTGCGTTCGCTGGTGACAGCTCTGGGTAGCCGGGTCTGGGGCGCATTGCTAGGCACCGCGGCGGCGCTGGCCGCTAAGCGGAAGCCAGCGGCGATTGCGATCTTCAGCGGCTCCCGGCCGTGGTGCGGTAGTCCGTCGCACGGAAGCATCCATGGACGTGATCGTTCACCACGCCGATGTTCTGCATGAACGCATACACGCTCGTCGGCCCGACGAAGCGGTATCCCTGTGACTTCAGCTGCTTAGCGAAGGCCTCCGCCTCAGCAGTGGACTTAGGCCACTCGGCAGCGGACCGCGGGGCGCGCTTGCGGTTGATCTCGTGGGACTTCGCGAGCGTCGCCAGATTCGGCGATGCCGACATCATTGTGCGGGCGTTGTCGACAGTGGCCTGGATCTTGCCCCGGTTGCGGATGATCGAGGCGTCCTGTACCAGCCTGTTCACGTCCCGTTCGGTCATAGCCGCCACCCTGGCGAGGTCGAAGCCGCGGAAAGCATTCCAGAACGCCTCCCGCTTCTCGAACACGATCGACCAGCTCAACCCGACCTCGAACACGCCCAACGTGAGCGCTTCGAACATCGCTGGCTGGTCATAATTGCGGGTTCCCCAAACTTCGTCGTGGTAGCGGGCGGAGGCCGGATCGCTAGCGTCGACCCAGGGACAGCGTGGCTTGCCGTCGTGCCCGATGATCACGTCATTGCTCATGGTGCGAATGGTCTCATTGCAGGTCCGGCTGCCATCATGCCGGCTCACACTGCCGCGCTGTGCCGCACCGCGTGAGCGCCCGCGAAGGCCGGCATCGGAGCACCGGCTGTGGCAGTGGTCACTAGTGCGCTCCCGTCAAGCGAGACGGAGTCACCTGGATTTCGAGGTGCTTGGTGACAGGCTGGCCGCTTTGCGAACTGTAGTCAGATCCCGCACAGGACGTTCAGCTCGGGCATGTACCCCGCCGCGCACGTTGCTGTGGCCGCGGATCGGGCACGGTCCGTTCCGTCTCGCCCGATGTTCCCCCGGAGCAGGAGCACGTTGACGAACTCCCGGACCGTGCCGACCCCGTGCTCGTGCCGCGTGACCCCCAGGCACCAGGCGATGATCACCCGCTCCCGTATATGGCCTTCGGGCCGACCCGCCTAGATCCGCTCCATCTCAGCGCCGTCGAACAGCGGCTCGATCGCATGCCGGTCGACGTCGGCGGCCATCTCTTCGTCTGTCGGAGGCGGCCCGCCGATGACGGCGGCCTCGAGGGTCGGCCGGAGGAGGCGGGCGTCGCTTGACGAGTTGAGGAACAGACCCGGCTGGCCGAGGACGTAACGCACCGCCCGACCCAGCGCATCCCCATCAGGCAGCGGCTGATACCAGCTGAAGTGCGGCTCAGCTTCGTCGCGCCAGCGTCGGCGCGCGACGGACTTGATCGTCTGCACCGCCACGCCGCGCTGCTCGCACACCTCCAGGACGGCTTCGAAGTCAGCCCGGTACTGGTCGTCGGACATCATCGCGTAGTTGTACGGGAGGAGCACCGAGCTGAAGTCGAACCGCTCGAGGCTCCGCAGGTGCATGCCCGCAATCCGCACCCCGTGCCCCGTTACGCCGATGAACCTGGCGAGCCCTTCGTCTCGGGCCCGGGACAGGGATTCGACCGCGCCACCCGGGGCGTGTGCTACCTCCCACTCGTCCGGCTCGACGAGATTGTGGAGCTGGATGAGATCCACAGAGTCGACCCCGAGGCGGGTCAGCGACCGTTCGAGGCTGGCCCGCGCGCCATCGCCCGAGCGCTCGCCCGTCTTCGTGGCGAGAAAGAACCGTTTCCTGTGCTGCGCCATCCACGGTGCAACCCGAAGTTCGGAGTCACCGTAAGACGCTGCCGTGTCGATGTGATTGACCCCGAATTCGAGCAGCGTCGCCAGGACCTGGTCGGCGCGCTCCTGCCGCATAGATCCCAGCGCCGCCGCGCCGAAGATCACGCGGCTGCTCTCATGCCCGGTCCGGCCAAAGTAAGCGCGATCGATCACAGTCGGAGACTACCCACTGCCGCTCGGGAAGGGGAGAGAGCCGGTGCCGGGGGCAGTAGCGGTCAGTGACGGTGCAGAGTCCGGCACCCTGGCGGAGTAGCCGGTGGCGGACTCGAACGCGCGGGCCACTGAAAGCAGATCCCAGTCGCCACGCCGTCGGCCGACGAGTTGCAGGCCAACTGGCAGGCCGCCTGGCGTGAAGCCGGCGGGCACACTGATGGCCGGCAGGCCGGTCGCGGAGATGAAATAGGCCGACGCCATCCAGTCGAGGTAGGTCTGGAGCGGCCGGCCATTGATCTCGTGCACCCAGTCGAGGGTCACATCGAAGGGCGCAACCTGGCTGACTGGACAAGCGAGGACGTCAAAATCGGCGAAGAACTCGCTGATCCGGTCGGCCAGCCCAGCGCGCAGCATCGTAGCCCGACTGAGGTCGGCCGTTGTGAGCTCGAGGCCACGCTGGATGTTCCAGGCGACATTCGGGCCGATCAGGCCTGGGGCCTCGGTTAGCAGGTCGCGCCGGAAAGTGGCAAACGCGAACGCCCGGAACGTACGGAACACCTCGTCCGCGCCGGACAGATCCGGTGCCGCATCGGTGACAGTGCCGCCAAGTCTGGCCAGAACCTGGCGGGCTGGAGCCAGCACGTCGAGCACTTCTGGTTCGACGGGCAAGCCAAGATCGCGACTCCAAGCGATCCGCAGCCCGGTCAAATCCCGATCGAGAAGAGCGCCGACCTGAGCAGGGTCGACGACCGCAGGCGGTGGCTGGTCGAGGGCCAGCGGAACGGCCCGGTCCGGCCCCGACAAGACAGCCAGGAGCAACGCGGTATCGGCGACAGTTCGCCCCATGGGCCCGACGACAGCAAACTGGTCGGCGACATCGCCGACGGGCCAGTCGGGCACGCGGCCTGGGCTCGGCCGCAGCCCGACAACGTTGCAGAAACTAGCCGGGTTGCGTAGTGACCCGCCCAGATCACTGCCATCGGCCAGAGTGATGAGCCGAGCAGCGAGCGCGGCCCCGGCGCCACCGCTGCTACCACCGGCGCTGCGGCTCAGGTCGTACGGGTTGCGCGTCGCGCCGAAGACGGCATTGACGGTATGCGAGCCAGCGCCGAATTCCGGCACGTTGGTCTTTCCCAAGCTGATCGCCCCGGCCTGCGCCATCCGTTGCACGACTAGTGCGTCGCGCTGTGGCACGTTCGTCGCAAACAGCGGCGAGCCGTAGGTGGTCCGGACCCCGGCGGTCTCATGTAGGTCCTTATGCGCCACCGGCAGGCCGTGCAGCAGGCCTAGCGGAACGCCGCGAGCCGCTGCTTCGTCGGCGTCCGCCGCGCGTGCCATCGCCGCCTCGAACGTGCGGGTGACGACGGCGTTGATGGCTGCGTCGAATGCTTCAATGCGCTCGATGTGGGCCAGCACCACGTCCCGGGCCGAGACGGCGCCGCTGCGGAGCATGCCAGCGAGCGCGACGGCGTCTTGCAGGCACAGGTCAGTCACGCAGCAACGGTAGACGAGGGCCTCAGTGGCGATCGAGCCGGGAGCGGGCCGATCGGGTCACGAGAGCAGGTAGCGGCGCGACATCGGCACGGTGGCAACCGGCGGTGCTGTCAGTATCCGGCCGTCAAGGGTGACAGCTCCGTCGGCTGGGTCAACATCGACCTGCGGGCAGGCACGCCCGGCGACGAGGTCGTACCGCCGGATCGAGCGTGTCTCGCGGACGGCCACGAAGCGGCGGCTGCTGCCGATTTTCTGCGCGACGCCGTCATCAAGCGCAGCTTGCGAGACGAAGGTCACGGACAACGAAGGAGGTGTGTCGCCCAGACCGCCCCAATGCGGGCCGTAGCGTCGTGGCTCGGCTGCCTCGACGCTCGCGTTTCCCTCCCCGGAGGCGCCCCAGGCAAAGTGGCCGGCCTTGAGGATTAGCTCGGGCCGCACGCCGAAGAAGGCGGGCTTCCACAGCGCAATGTCGGCTAGCCGCCCCGGTGCCAGCGTGCCTACCTCGCCCGCGATGCCATGAGTCAGCGCAGGCTCGATCGTGTACTTGGCCAGGTATCGCAGCGCACGCTCGTTGTCGTCTGCGCCGAAACCGTCGTCGCGGCGTGATTCCGCCGGGCGACGGATGAGCCGGCGGACCGTGGGGCTACTCGGCCAGTCTGCACCGGCCTCGGTGGACCGCCACGTCTTCATGGCGTGCGCGAGTTGCCAGGTGCGGCGGACTGTCTCCCCAATCCGGCCCATGCCCTGGGAGTCGCTGTTGATGATGCTGATAGCGCCAAGATCATGCAGGGGACCCTCGGCCGCCATTGTTTTCGGGTGGACTCGCTCTATTGCCAGCTCGCGGTCGCCCGCGTCGGTAGCGGAGCCGCCATGGACGGCAATGATCATCTCAGGATGCTCGGCCGCGGCATGCACGCCGTACGGAATGGTTGGCGTCGTCGACGAGCAGATGACGTTCGGCTCGCGGACGAGAGCGATCACGTCGGGGATGTGACCACCGCCTGAGCCCTCGACGTGGTAGGCGTGCACCGCGCGGCCTGCTATCGCAGCTACTGTCTCGTCGAGCTCGCAAGATTCGTTGAGGCCGTCGGTGTGCAGCGCGACGGCAACGTCGTGGGCGTCGGCGAGGGTCAGCACCGCGTCGACGATTTCCGGATACGCGCCCCAGTCCTCATGGATCTTGAGGCCGGCGGCACCGGCAGAGAGCACTCGCTCAACTGCAGCGGGAGCCTCAGCCCGCGCGCTGGCCTGCAACCCGAGGTTGACTGGCAGCTGTTCGAACGCCCGCAGCGTTGCGGTCATCGCGGCGGGCGGCTCCTCAAAACCGGCCGTAATCAGGGTGGTAACCCCGGCGCTGAGCGCCACCGGAATGAGCCGAGGCGTGATGAGGTGCACATGGGAGTCGACCGCCCCGGCTGTCGCGAGCAATCCATGACCCATGATCGGCAGCGTGTTCGGCCCGATGGTCATGTCCACGCCGGCGGTGATGTCGGGGTTGCCGGCCCTGCCGATACCGACGATGCGGCCGCCCGAGATGCCGATGTTCGTCTTGACGACGCCGAGCAGCGGATCGACGACAACTACTCCGGCGATCACGACGTCAAGCTCGCTTGCGGAGGTCGCCCGGTCCTGCTGCGTCATCCGAGACCGGATGTTCTTGGCGTACCCCCACACCGGTTCGTCGCCATACCCGACATGGTCGGCCTCGACCCGGAGCCAGAGGTCAGTGTCCGCCAGCCGGATCCGGTCGCCAGTCGTGGGACCAAACCTGCGGACATACTCATCCTGGCGCATGCTGCTTTCCTCAGGGCGCATCGGCGGGTGCCGCGGACACCACTGAGCCGGCGCCGAGCGCCACGAGGTCGACGTCCCTTACTTCGCCAGGCGCCCAGCGAACAGACGCGCCTGCCGGTATGTCCAGGCGGTAGCCCTCGGCTAGGCCGCGGTCGAACTCAAGCCGGCCATTCACCCGCCAGAACGGGTAATGCGACGACACCCGGATCGGCCTGCTCGACCTGCTGATGACCTGGATGCGCCGCCGACCGAGACCGGTACCGAGCTTTATGTCGCGGGGCAGAACTCGGATCTCGCCGGGCTCGCTGCCACCGCCTTTGCCCAGCGGGTCGCGCAGCACCGCCAGGCGCATCCCGTCCTCGAGAAGCACTTCGACGCGAAGCTCCGGCACGAGGGTCGCCACGCCGTCGATGACCTGTGCCGCATTGACCGCCGCACGCCCCGCAGCCAGGACCGCGTCGAGTGAGCCGCCGGACCTCGCCGCACGGTGCATCTCGTCGCAGATCAGAGCTGTCGCCTCCGGAGCATTGAGCTTGACGCCGTCGGCTCGGGTCCGCCGGGCCAGCTCGGCTGCCGCAAATATGTGCAGCCGATCTTGTTCGGTTGGGCTGAGGTACATGCCCGTCCTTTGCGGTTGTTCCCTTGGCAAGCTGGCCACGAGCGTACGCCGGCCGGACGGCACAATGACGCCATGCAGGTGATGTCAGTTACCGGTCCAATCGACGCGTCCGAGCTGGGCGTCGTCTTGCCGCACGAGCACGTTTTCGCTGACTTGGTCCGCGAGTACCGGGGGACAGGACTGCTGAACGACGAGCACCTGGCGCGCGAGGAACTGAAGTTGCTTCGCGAGGCCGGCGGTCGAACTCTGGTCGATCTCACGCTCGACGAGATTGGCCGTGACCCTGCCGCGCTGCGACGGGTCGCGGAGGCAACCGGAATCACGGTCATCATGGGCTGCGGCCATTACCGGGATCCATACCTGAACCGCGACTGGTTCGACCGCCACGACGTTGACGCCATTGCCGACCAGATCGTCGCTGACATCGAGGAAGGAGTCAACGGCACCGGAATCCGAGCGGGCATCATCGGCGAGATCGGCGCCGACAAGTGGTATATCTCGGCAACCGAGGAAAGGTCGTTTCGAGCAGCGGCGCGCGCGCACCTGCGCACCGGGCTCACGATCAGTACGCACGCCGCCCGCTGGCCCGTTGGGCTCAAGCAAGTCGGGCTGCTGGCTGAGGAAGGCGTGGATCCGCGCCGGGTTATCGTGGGCCACGCGGACACCGTGCCGATCCCGGACTACCACCTCAGTCTGGCGCGTCTCGGCTGCTACGTGTGCTTCGACTCCATCGGCACCGGCACCCGCTACGACCTGGGCAGAGCAGTTGATTACGTGATCGCGCTGGTGCGGGCAGGATTCGCCGGACAGGTGCTGCTCTCGCACGACGTCTTCCTGCGCGGTCACCTGCACGCTGACGGCGGCCCCGGTTATACCTATCTGCTGGCCGAATTTCTGCCGTTGCTGGTCGAGGCGGGGCTTGACCCGGAAGAGGCGCGCAGCCTGGTGACAACCAACCCGCGGCAAGCACTGACCGGAGAGGCTGCAGCCAGCAAAGGCTGAGCCGAAAAAGCACCATTGCGACGCATGGGTCGCGCTGTTAGCTTGGAGCCGATCTCACATACCGCGAACCTGGGGAGTGCCCGCGGCAGGCCCAAATCCCTGCCGTTGTGAAACTCACCTGGCATCGCCGGGAAAGGGGCAGAACGTGGCCGAGAGCGCCATTCCCAGCGGTCCGGCGGCACCGCCAGCGCCGGCTGGGTCGAGCTTGTTTGTCCGCCAGTCATCAGGATTGGTCCGCGAGGTCAGCGTTCTCAACGCGCTGTTCTATAACACGGCAGCGTTCATCGGGACAGGCGTCGGCTGGTACACGGCGTTCTACGGGCTCGCGTTCCTGCCGGTCGGCCTGCTCGGCCCGTTCTCCACCTACGGCTGGGCGGCCATCATCACCGCGTGCTTCGGTGTCCTGCTCGCGACGATCTTCTCGTCGCTGGCCACGGTAATGCCGCGGTCCGGCGGCGACTACGTGTTCACCAGCCGCTTCATTCCGAAGGCTGGGCCGTTTCTTGGGTGGCTCGAGGGCTTCACGCTGTGCTTCGCCTCACTGGCCGTCATCGCGTTCGAGGTTCCGGTGGTGCTCCGTAACCTGCAGATCGACGGCCTCATCGTCTGGGTAGGTACGGGGTCGTCGTTCTTCAAGAACGCGAACAACTGGTTTAGCCAGGGTGGCTCCATCACTGAGTGGCCCGGCTTTATTGCCAGCCTCGTCGTGCTGCTGCTGGTGGTGATCGTCGTCATCCAGCCGACCCGCAGGCTGCATCGGATCGTCACGGTCCTGGCCGCATGCGGCGTCGGCGCGGCCGTATTGATGTTCTTCGTCGGCCTGCCACTGATCAGCCGGGCTCACCTGGTAGCGAACTTGCCGCATTTCACCGGCATGACGGCGGCCCAGATCACCAACGCAGGCGCTGCGTCCGGGGTCATCGGGCACGGGGTTAGCTTCGCCCCTTCGACACTGTCGATCTTCGTCTTCCTGGTGTTGTTCAATTACATCGGCTTCCAGTACAGCGCCTACATCGCTGGCGAGGTGCGGGGAAACATCAAGCGCGGCATCATGATCGCGGTGCTCGGCGCACTCAGCATTGGCGTGCTGCTCAACTCGGTCTACGTCGATCTGCTGTCCAGGCGCCTCGGCTTCCAGCTGCAGCTCGGCTGGAGTGAGCTGTTCTGGTCGGGCAGCCCGAAGACGCCGCTCGGCCAGCCAAATGCGACGCCGTTGCTGGCCGCGATGTCCAGGCCAGGTGGCTGGTTCCTGTTCCTGGTGATCAACTTCTTCGGCGGAATCCTCCCGTTCGTGCTGATCCCCGTCTACATCAACTTCATGAGCCGGATCATGCTCGCGTGGGGCCTGGACCGGCAGGTGCCCAGCTGGTTCTGCGCGATCAACGAGCGGGTCCGCGGGCCGCTGAACGCGATCCTGACCCTGGTCGGTATCTCGGTCGTACTGGTGATCTTCGAGAACTTCTCGCTCCTCCCTAACAGCGTGGCGGCAGGCGGCAAGCTGAACCTTGCGGGCTCGGCCTGGTTCAGCGGGTTGTGCGCACTGCTGGCCTGGCTCATGCCGGGCGTCAATGCGATCCTCGCGCCGTACACCAGGCCCGATCTGCTGCGGAACGCGCCGTGGCGACGATGGCTGCCGCTGATGGGAGCAGTGTGGCTGGCGTTCGGCGCGGTCGTGTACTGGTTCGCCGGCATCAACCCGATAGTGCAGGCGATCAAGCACCTGCTGAAGCCGCATGCGTCACAGACTGTGCTGACCTACCTCAACACTTCCGGTGTCACGTTTATGCTCGCGGTGGTCGTCATCGGCATCGTCATCTACTGGGTCCGGAACATCCAGAACCGGATGAACGGGATTGATCTGGCCCTGCTGTACAAGACTGTTCCGCCAGACTGAGAGTGGGCCCCCTGGATGGCTCACGATTCCGCCGCTGGCCGCTCGGCCGACGTCGCCTTCGTGGGTGGCGGCGTCTACCAGGTGAACGCCGCCCGCAGCTGGGCGCAAGCCGTGGCGATCGGCGGGGCGACGATCCTGGCTGTCGGCGCCGACGAGGACGTGCGCCCGCTGATCGACACCAGCACGACCGTCATCGACTTGCGCGGCCGGATGCTGGTCCCGGGCTTCCAGGACGCTCACGTGCACGCTTCCGGGGGCGGTCTGGACCGGCTCCGCTGCGACCTCACCGACGTGCACGGCCGCGCAGCGTACTTGCAGCACATAGGCACGTACGCACGCTCGCACCCGGGCGAGGAGTGGATCACCGGCGCGGGCTGGTACCTGGACGCCTTCCCGGGTGGCATTCCCGCGAGCGCTGACCTCGACGAAGTCACCGGAGATCGGCCGGCCTTCCTGATCAACCGCGATCACCACGGCGGCTGGGCAAACTCTGCGGCGCTCCGGCGAGCAGGCATTGACGCAGGAACGCCGGACCCGCCAGATGGCCGGATCGAGCGCGACAGCCTAGGCAGGCCGGTCGGCGCGCTGCAGGAGGGGGCCATGCGGCTGGTGGAGGCGGTCATCCCGGCCCCGACACTGCAGCAGCGCATCGACGGCGTGCTGGAAGGACAACGGTTCCTGCACGAGCTCGGCATAACCGCGTGGCAGGAAGCCATCGTCGGCGATTACCCCGGCGTGCCCGACTGCTACGCGGCCTATCAGCAGGTTGCGGCCGACGGCCGGCTGACCGGCCGGGTCGTCGGGGCGCTGTGGTGGGACCGCACGCGCGGCGAGGATGAGGTCGACGACCAGATCGCCGGACTCGTGCAGCGGCGGGCCGCCGCCGGGCACGACGCATTCCGGGCCGGCACAGTGAAGATCATGCAGGATGGCGTGTGCGAGAACTTCACCGCCGCCATGCAGACGCCCTACCTCGGGTCCGGAGCGCCGGCGATCCACGGCGCCGGCCTCAGCTATCTCGAGCCCGAGTTGCTGCAGCGAGCGGTGACGAGGCTCGACGGAATCGGCTTTCAGGTGCACGTGCACGCGATCGGCGACCGCGCGGTGCGTGATGCCCTCGACGCGTTCGAGGCGGCGCGCGCTGCCAACGGGCGTCACGACCTCCGGCACCACATCGCGCACCTGCAAGTCGTGCACCCACATGACCTGGCCAGATTCCGCCAGCTTGACGTGACCGCCAACGCGCAGCCGCTGTGGGCCTGCTATGACAAGCAGATGACGGAGCTCACCCTGGCGTTCCTTGGCCCCGAGCGCTCGGTCTGGCAGTACCCATTCGGCAGCCTCGCCCGCAGCGGAACATCGCTCGCGATCGGCAGCGACTGGCCAGTGTCCAGTCCCAACCCGCTGTGGCTGCTGCACGTGGCCGTCAACCGGATGGCACCATGGGACATCTCCGCGGAGCCGGATCCGCGCAGCGCCGAGCCTTTCTTGCCGGCCGAGCGACTTGACCTGCCGACCGCGCTCGCCGCCGCCACCGCGGGCTCCGCGCGCGTGAACCACTTCGACGATAGCGGCACGATCCATGCTGGTTATCGCGCCGATCTGACGGTCGTAGACCGGAACTTGTTTGACCAGCCGGCGGCAGAGATCGGACACGCGCAAGTCGACCTGACGATGGCAGGCGGCCGTATCGTGTATGCCAGGCCAGGCGCCGGCGGATGAGCATGCTGCCACGGCCCAAGTGAGGAAGAGGCATCATGCCGTTGCTTGGCAGGAAAGCGAAGAAGGACGTCGTCCGGCTATACGTGGTTTCGGACTTCCACGCCTCGGCGCCAGCGTGGCGCAAGATGCTCAATGCCGTCCGGTTGAACGTCTACAAGGCTGACGCCGTCCTTTACGCCGGAGACCTCACGGGCAAGGCCATCGTGCCGGTCGTCCAGAGCGACGACGGCTGGGAGGCCGAGCTGCTTGGCCAGAAGCGACGGCCCAGAAACGAGCAAGAGCTGCAGGACCTGGATCGGGACATCGCAGCGCTTGGCTATTACCCGTTTCACACCACCCGGGCTGAAGTCGACGCTCTGCACGGCGACGCCGGTGAGCTTGACAAGCTGTTCGCCCGCCAGATCCGCGATCAGGTTGCAGACTGGATGACGGTGGCGGCCGACCGGCTCGAGGGCAGCGACGTCCCGGTGTTCCTCATCCCAGGAAACGACGATCCTTACGAGATCGATGAGCCACTTTCTGCCAGCGAACGCGTGATCAACGTCGACCGTCGGGTGGCCGAGCTGCCAGGTGGACTGGAAGTGATGGGTCTCGGGCTGTCGAGCCCAACGCCCTGGTCTACGCCGCGGGAGGTGTCTGAGCACGATTTCCGCGAAGCGATCTTCCGGCTCGGCGACCAGGTGAAGGATCCGCGCCGGACGATCCTGCTGACGCACTGCCCGCCCTACGACTCGGGTTTGGATATCGCTCCGTTGCTTGATGACGACATGCGCCCTGTCGTGTCGGCGGGCGACTTGCTCCGGGGGCCGGTCGGCTCGACCGGTGTACGCGAAGCGATCAGCGAGTTGCAGCCACTGCTGAGCCTGCACGGTCACATTCACGAGTCCGCCGGGGACGCGAAGATCGGCCCGACGCTGTGCCTCAACCCCGGCAGCGAGGCCGCATATGGCATTGTCCGCGGCTACCTAATCGACGTGAGCGCGGACGGGATCGAGCGCTACTTCAGGGTGGAAGGCTGAGCATGGCCACGACTGACGCGCATGAAGTCCCCGCGGCTCCGCCCGACGCCATGGCCGAAGCCAAGACTTTGGTCAGCGCTGCGGAGAAGCGGGGGATTACCGTACGCCTGCTCGGCGGCATGGCCGTGCGGGTGCTGTGCCCTGACTTCCCGCCCCGGCCGGCAGCCGGGCTACAGGACATTGACCTCGCATCGGTAACGTCCAGCCGGAAGGCCCTGCAGAACTTCCTGCTCGGGCAGGGTCACCAGCCGGACAAGAACTTCAACGCCCTATACGGCCACAAGCAGCTGTACTTCGTTTCAGCGCTGAGCGGCCGACCGATCGATGTGCTGATCGACAAGCTGTCGATGTGTCACGACCTGGAATTCAAGGATCGCATCACCCGCATGCCCTACACACTCGACCCGCTCGACGTGCTGCTGTCGAAGCTGCAGATCGTCAAGCTGAACGAGAAGGACGTCCGCGACATCGTGTACCTGCTATCCGGCTATCCCGTCCGCGACGGCGCCGAAGCAGGCACGATCTCGCTCGACTTGTACCGGCCCATTGTCGGGGACGACTGGGGCTGGTGGCGCACTGTCACGATGAATTTGGACAAGATCGTCGGGCTCATTGCCGACCAACCGGAGCTGGTACCGCCAAGAGCGACCTATGATCCCGCCGCGCAGAGTGCTGCCCTGGCGGCGGCGGCGGAGGACGCCCCGAAATCCCGGCGCTGGAAGATGCGAGCCCGGCTCGGCGACCGGGTCCGCTGGTACCAGGAGCCCGAGGAAAGCACCCACCACTAGGCCGCGAGCACGAAGCGGTGGGTGCGCGGCAATTTCTGACCGCGATTCATCACTTCGGATGACTTGTGCGGTTTGCGAGCAAACGTCATCCTAAGGACTGTGTTTTGGGATTTTCTGCGAGGAATGGGATTGGTGCCGTCAGCGGACCTGCTTGCCGGACTCTATGCCCCACCCGATCTTGACCGGTATTTCATCCGCCTGCGATGCAGTCCGCAGCCTGGGATGAGAGCTATCGTCGCCGCGCAAGGCAAATACGGCTGCTGGCGCTACGACGACTATGCCTGGAACTGCAAGCTGGCTCTGACTGATCGCAGTGACGCGCTGACCTGGTGGCTGGCCGATCCGTGGCTACCTAATCAGCAGTTCGAATACGGCATCCTGGCCGACGGCGCCGGGCTGACAGCCGAGGCTGAAGAATCCCGGCTTGGTGCGGAACGCTGGGCTGAGGTTGCGTCGGCTCTGGCTTTTCAGGTGGTCATGAGTACCGGCGTTCAACCGCACGAGGTCGGCCCCGATTCGACCGAGACCGGGGCGCTCGTGTACCGGCGCATGCGTGAGCGGCGCGCCGCCGCGCACGTCTACTGGTACGAGGGCAGGAGTCGATTCGATGATCTTCGGGGCTCCTGTCCCGTGCGGACCGATATCCCGCCCATGTTGCGGTGCGTTGTCCTTGCTGAAGCCGCGGCGCTGCTCAGCCGCCGACCCCATCTCGAGGCGTACATCGGGATCGACGAAGCACCTGCGGGCGTGGCGGCCGATGCCGCGGCCACGCTGAAGCAGTTCGATCTTCCACGGCGGATATACCATCTCCTTCTGCGCTGAAGGCGGGCTCGCCAGGCTTGCCCCCGGGCTACCGACGGGAGAGTCTGTTCTAATGGGAACTGAGGGGCTGACCTGCTTCAATGACCTGGCGACGCAGGCAGCGCAGCGGGCACTGCTCGAATGCTGCGGAGCGCGACGGTGGGCCCAGCAGATGGCGGCCGCCCGACCCTATGCGTCGGCCTGGGATGCAATAGAGCTGTCAGACGCGATTGTCGCCGGGCTGGCTGCCGACGAGCTAGCCGAGGCGCTGGCTGGCCATCCGCGTATCGGCCAGCGGCCCGACTCCAACCCGCGCACCAGCCAAGACGGCGCCACGGCGGCCGCGTGGTCCAGCCAGGAACAGGCCGGCGTTGACGTTGCCAGCGGCGATACCAGGAAGGCCCTGACCGCGGCAAATCTGGAGTACGAGGAACGGTTCGGGCATATTTACCTGGTGTGCGCTGCTGGCCGGACCGGGAAGGAGCTGCTCGCGGTGCTGCGGGGCCGGCTACAGAACGACCCGGAAGACGAATGGCAGGTCGTGCGCGCTGAGTTGCAGAAGATCAACGCGCTGAGGCTGGAGCAGCTCCTGGCTGGCTCGCCATGAGCGCGATCACAACCCATGTACTGGACCTAGGCGCCGGCTGTCCGGCGGCCGGCCTGAACGTCCGGCTGGAGCACGTCGCGCCGGCCGGGAGCGCGGAGATCGGGAGGGCCACGACGGACTCCGGCGGCCGGGTCGCCAGCCTGGGGCCGGAGCGCATCGAGCCGGGCAACTACAGGCTAGTTTTCGACACCGGCGGCTACCTCGGCCGACAGGGCCCGGCCGCCGCGACCAGTACTGACAAGCAGGCCTTCTTCCCCGAGGTCACGGTCACCTTCGCGGTCGCCGACGGAGGCGAGCACTACCACGTTCCCCTTCTGCTGAGTCCGTTCGGGTACTCCACCTACCGCGGGAGCTGACGTGCAGTACGTGCTTGCGGACCATCAGTACGGCAAGGCCGAGACGCGTCTTGTCCGCATCTACCGGGATGCGGCGCAGCACCAGATCCGGGACCTGAACGTGTCGACTTGTCTGCGAGGCGACTTCGCCGACGCCTACCTGCACGGCGATCAGGCGAACGTGCTGCCCACCGACAGCCAGAAGAACACCGCGTACGCGTTCGCGCTTCAACACGGCGTGACGTCGATCGAGATGTACGCGGGGGCGCTGGCCAGGCATTTCGTCGACGAGATTGAGCCGGTGCAGGCCGCGCGCGTCGACGTCGACGAGTACACGTGGGAGCGGGTAAAGCTCGCGACCGGTGACCATCCGCACGCCTTCGTCCGTGCTGGTCACGAGGTCAGAACTACCTCGGTGACCGTGGTGGGCCGCGGGCAGGAGCAACATGTCTGGATCCTGTCCGGGCTGCGGGATCTCGTTCTGCTGAAGTCGACGGGATCTGAGTTCGCGGGATTCCTGCACGACCGGTACACGACGCTGGCCGAGACGCACGACCGAGTGCTCGCTTCATCGCTGACCGCGAGCTGGCGCCACGTCGGCCCGGAAGCTGACTGGGATGCCCTGAATGCGAGCATCCGACAGGTTCTGATCGAGCAGTTCGCTCACGTGCACAGCCTCGCGCTTCAGCAAACCCTGTGGGAAATGGGCAAGGCGGTGCTCGCAGCCCACGAAGACATCGCCGAGATCAGGCTCTCCGCGCCGAACAAGCATCACTTCCTGGTCGATCTGACTCCGTTCGGCCTGGATAACCGCGGGGAGGTATTCCACGCGGACGACCGGCCTTATGGGCTGATCCAGTGCGCGGTGCAGCGAGACGATGCGCCGCCCGCCGGCCCGGCCTGGAATGTTCCGGGCTCGTTCGCCGGCTGACCAGATAGCAGAACGATGCAGGCACGGCGCAGCGTGGCGCCAAGGAGGCCGCAACCGTGGAGTTCGTACAGCCCCGGACCTGGACCGAGGCACTGGCCATCCAGGCCGACATGCCTGCGGCAGTGCCGCTGGCAGGTGGCACCGACCTGATGGTTGAGCTCAACTTCGCCACCCGGCGCCCGCCGGCGCTGCTCGACCTCACGAGGATCAGTGAGCTCCGGCGGTGGGCCATCGACGGCGAATATGTACGGCTTGGTGCCGGCGTCACCTACAGCCAGGCGATCACCGAGCTGGGCGACACGCTGCCAGGCCTTGCGCTCGCCGCACGTACCATCGGCTCGCCGCAGATCCGTAACCGCGGGACGGTCGGCGGCAACCTGGGCACCGCATCCCCAGCCGGCGACGCGCATCCACCGCTGCTGGCAGCACGCGCCGAGGTCGAGATTGCTTCTATTCAGGGAACGAGGCTGTTGGCCCTCGATCAGTTCTTCGTCGGCGCGAAGCGAAATGCGCTAGAACCGGGCGAGCTGATCGCCGCCGTCCGCATCCCGCGGCCGTCTGGGCCGGAGCAGTTCAGCAAGATCGGCACGCGAAACGCAATGGTGATCGCGGTCGCCGCGTTCAGCCTGGCGCTCCACCCGAACCGGCAGGAAGTCGGCACGGGTATCGGCTCCGCCGGACCGACGCCGAGGCGCGCGCCGCAGGCCGAAGATTTCCTGGCGGGCGCTCTCGCCGACGCGAGCCTGTGGGAGTCGAGAGGTCACCTGCCCGACGCCGTAGGGATCGAATTCGGCAGGCTAGTAGCGGCGGCGGCCGACCCGATCGACGACGTCCGGGGCTCGGCCGCCTACCGGCGGCATGGTTTGTCGGTGCTCGCCCGCCGTACGCTCGCGTGGGCCTGGCACGACTATCAGAATGCACGCCCGGCTGGCAGAGGGAGGTAACGCAGATGCGAGTCACCGCGACAATTAACGGCCAGGTCAGGCAGGCCGACGATGTCTGGGAGGGCGAGAGCCTGCTCTTTGTGCTGCGCGAGCGGCTCGGCCTGCCCGGCTCGAAGAATGCCTGTGAGCAGGGCGAATGCGGATCCTGCACGGTCTACCTCGATAACGTGCCGGTGTGCGCCTGCCTGGTGGCCGCCGGGCAGGCTGACGGCCGGACGATCGTGACCGTCGAAGGCCTCGCAGGCGACGACCTGCATCCGGTGCAGCGGGCCTTCCTGCAGACGGGCGCGGTGCAGTGCGGGTTCTGCACCCCCGGCCTGATCGTCGCGACCCACGATCTGCTTACCCGGATGCCGCATCCCACGGACGCGCAGATACGCGAGGCGCTAGCAGGCAACCTGTGCCGGTGTACTGGCTACGAGAAGATCTTGGATGCGGTCCGCCTGGCGGCGCAGGAAATGACGCCGGACTTTACCCGGGACTTGACCCGGGACTTGACGCGGGACTTGGGCGGAGACACCGCGTGAGCACCGTCGTGCTCGACGGCTGCGCGGTTGTCACGATGGACGGCCAGCGCAGCGAGTACACCACCGGTCACGTCGTTGTCACCGACAACGTGATCACGGCCGTCGGCTCGGGAAGTCCGCCGCCAGCCAGCCTGGCCGGCGCCGCCGACGGCAAAGCCGTCACACGGATCGACGCCGGCGGCTGCCTGGCCACCCCCGGGTTGATCAACACCCACCATCACCTGTATCAGTGGGGCACGAGAGGACTGGCGGCGGACGCCGCGCTCTTTGAGTGGCTGACGCAGCTCTACCCGGTCTGGGCGCGGATGGACGCTGACATCGTTGGCGCCCTGGCCACCGGCGGACTTGCCGTCCTGGCCAAGTCCGGCTGCTCCACCACGATGGATCATCACTACGTCTTTCCTAGATCGGGCGGCGACGTCCTCGGCGCGACCATTGCGGCCGCACGGCAGGTTGGCCTGCGCTTCCACCCCACACGCGGTTCCATGGATCTAGGCGCGAGCGCCGGCGGGCTGCCGCCAGATGACGTCGTCGAGGACCGCGACGCCATCCTCCTGGCCAGCAAGGCTGCCATCGAGGAATTCCACGACGCCTCGCCGCAGTCGATGCTGCGCATCGGGCTTGCACCTTGCTCGCCCTTCTCGGTGACACGCGAGCTCCTCAGCGAAGCGGCGGACCTGGCGCGCCGAGCCCAGGTGCGCCTGCACACCCACCTGGCGGAGACGGCGGAAGAGAACTACTACTGTGCTGAGCATTTTGGCTGCACGCCGGCCGAGTATCTCGACTCCCTCGGCTGGCTGGGCGATGACGTCTGGCTCGCGCACGGGGTGTACCTGGACGACGCGGCCATCAGCAGGCTCGCCGCGACTGGCACCGGGGTCGCACACTGCCCGTCCTCCAACGGCCGGCTCGGCGCCGGTATCTGCCGGACGCACGACCTACTGGCCGCCGGGGTCCCGGTCGGCCTTGGCGTGGACGGCGCCGCGTCCAACGAGGAAAGCTCGCTGATCGGAGAGGTCAGGCAGGCCACCCTGATCGCGAGGTCAGCCGGCGGACCGCGGGCCTTGTCGGTCCGCCAGGCGCTGGCGCTGGCCACCATCGGCGGCGCGCGGTTGCTCGGCCGGGACCAGGAGATCGGTTCGCTGGAGACCGGCAAGCTCGCGGACATCGCGCTATGGCGACTCGACACCCTGGCCCACGCGGGCATCGCCGATCCCGTCGCCGCGCTCGTGCTTGGCTCCCGCCCGCCGCTCGAGCTGCTGCTGGTCAACGGAGCGACGATCGTGGCGCAGGACAGGCTCGTTACGGCCGAGGAGGAGCAGGTTGCGGCGGATTCGCAGGCGGCGGCCGCGGCCCTCACCGAGGGCCGCTAAGACGGGCGCGATGATGCCGGGGCGCCCGGCAGCGCCGTATTGTCAAGTATGACCAGTCCACGAGGCCGAACGCTGCCGCGAGG
This sequence comes from Streptosporangiaceae bacterium, assembly GCA_035472835.1. Lineage (GTDB taxonomy): Bacteria > Actinomycetota > Actinomycetes > Streptosporangiales > Streptosporangiaceae > JAJYUU01. The sequence continues at coordinate 18,517 of DATIOU010000074.1, forward strand.
AAGCGCCCCTGAGCAGGTCTCCGCGCCGACGGCCGACGGCATCGGCGACAGCGCGCAGCGGCCAGACGGGATTCTCAAGGTCACCGGCCAGTTCGCTTATGGCAGCGACCTGTGGATGGACGGCATGCTGTGGGGTGCCACCCTGCGCAGCCCGTATCCGTCGGCGCGCATCAAGTCGGTCAATATCGGCTTGGCGCTGGCCACCGCCGGGGTGCACGCGGTGCTCCTGCACGACGACGTCCCTGGCACGAACCGGTATGGACTAGAACATGCAGATCAGCCGGTCCTAGCCGACGGAGTGGTGCGTTATGAGGGGGAGCCGGTGGCCATCGTCGCTGCCGACCATCCGGAGATCGCCCTGCAGGCGGCCAGGAAGATCCAGATTGACTACGAGGCGCTCCAGCCGGTGACCGAGGCCCTGCCTGCCCTGGCGCCAGACGCCCCGCGCGTTCATCCGGACGGCAACCTGGTCCGTCACCTCAAGCTGCGCAAAGGCAGCGCCGACGCCACGGCTCCAGTAGTCGTGGCCGGCGACTACCAGGTCGGCATGCAGGATCAGGCGTTCCTCGGGCCTGAGGCGGGGCTGGCCGTACCCGACGGGGCTGGCGGCGTCGACTTGTACGTGGCGACTCAATGGCTGCACGTGGATCAGCGTCAGGTGTGCGCAGCGCTCGGGCTGCCGCCAGAGAAGGTGAGGCTGACGCTGGCCGGGGTCGGCGGTGCATTCGGCGGCCGTGAGGACCTGTCCATGCACGTGCATGCGTCCCTGCTCGCGCTGCACACCGGTAAGCCCGTGAAGATGAGTTACAACCGCGAGGAGTCGTTCTTCGGCCACGTGCACCGGCACCCGGCCGCGATGCATTATGAGCATGGCGCGACGGCCGACGGCCGGCTGGTCTACGTCCGGGCGACAATTTACCTTGACGGCGGCGCCTACGCCTCCAGCACGCAAGCCGTCGTGGGCAACGCTGGCACGATGGGCATTGGCCCGTACGTCGCGCCCAACGTCCACGTCGACGCGTACGGCGTCTACACCAACAACCCGCCATGCGGCGCGATGCGAGGCTTCGGGTCGGTCCAAGCCGCGTTCGCCTATGAAGCGCAAATGGACAAGCTCGCGGCTGCCCTCGGCATGGATGCCGTCGAGCTGCGCTGCCGCAACGGCATGAGCCTCGGCGCGCAGGCGCCGACGGGGCAGATCATCGACAGCCCCGCGCCGGTTGCGGAGCTGCTCCGGCTGGTCGAGCAGCGGCCGCTGCCGCCGGAGATGACCGCGATCGGTCAGCCAGAGTTGCTCGATCTGCCGGGCGGCGCGGCGAACACCACGCACGGCGAAGGCGTCAGGCGCGGTGTCGGCTACGCGGTCGCCTACAAGAACGTCGGCTTCTCCGAGGGATTCGACGACTACTCAGTCGCCAGGGTCCGGCTCGAAATCTCAGGTGGCGAGCCCACAGTGACCGTGCACACCGCCGCGGCTGAGGTGGGCCAGGGACTGGTCACCATCGAGCAGCAGATCTGCCGCACGGAACTGGGCGTGCAGCACGTCGTCACGCATCCGAAAGACACCTCGGTCGGTTCGGGCGGGTCCACCTCCGCGTCCCGGCAGACCTATATGACGGGCGGCGCGGTCCAGGCTGCTTGCCGGCAGGTACGCGACCGTGTTTTCGCGCTGGCCTGCCAGCGTCTTGGCCGCACCGTGGCCGATCTGCGGCTGGCTGACGAGCATGTCGTCTCCTCAAGCCTCGGCATCGTGACATCGCTTGCGGAGGTGCTCGGCCACCAGGTGTTCGAGGAGACCGTGCAGTGGCGGCACCGGCCGACTTACCCTGTCGACCCGGAGACGGGCCAGGGCTTCGCGCACGTCCAGTACGCATTCGCCGCGCACCGCGCGGTCGTCGACGTGGACACCGAGCTCGGCCTCGTGAAAGTAGTCGAGCTGTCCTGCGCGCAGGACGTGGGCAAGGCGCTCAACCCCGACGCGGTACTCGGCCAGATCCACGGCGGCAGCGCCCAGGGGCTCGGCCTCGCGGTGATGGAAGAGATCCAGCTGTCCGGCGGGCGAATCCGGAATCCGTCATTTACCGACTACCTGATCCCCACGATCCTGGACATGCCGCCGATGCACGTCGACATCCTGGAGTACGCCGACCCGCACGCCCCGTACGGGCTGCGCGGCGTCGGCGAGCCGCCGACGATTTCGTCCGGGCCGGCCATCGCGGCCGCCATTCGCGCCGCCACGGGGCTAGATCTTGGCCGGATCCCGATCAAGCCAGAGCACCTGACGGGCACGGGGTGAATGGGCCTGGCGTGGTCGCGGGGGAGCGCCCGGACCTGCTAGTGGCCGGTCCGGCACTGACGCCGGACGGCCTCGTTCCCGCCCTCATCGCGGTCACCGGCGGCAAGGTCAGCGGTGTGCACGACCCCAGCGCGGAGAATGCCTTTGCTGGCGTTCCGCTGCATCGCCTTGCGGGCGATGAAGTGCTGCTGCCGGGCCTGGTGGACACGCACGTGCACGTCAACGAGCCGGGACGGACGGACTGGGAAGGATTCGAGACCGCGACGAAGGCAGCCGCGGCCGGAGGCGTAACGACGATCGTGGACATGCCGCTGAACAGCCTGCCGCCGACGATCGACGCGGCCTCGCTCGAGGTGAAGCGGGCAGCCGCGGACGGACGGTGCTGGGTCGACGTCGCGTTCTGGGGTGGAGCCGTGCCGGGCAACGAGCGCTCTCGGGCCGCCCTGCACCAGGCCGGCGTGCGCGGTTTCAAAAGCTTCCTGGCCGATTCAGGCGTGCCGGAGTTCCCGCCGCTGGACCGGGCCGGGCTGCACCAGGCGGCAACCCAGATCGCAGCGCTCGGCAGTTTGCTGCTCGTGCACGCCGAAGACCCCGCCTATCTCCGTGCGGTCTGCGGGCCGGGCGGCCCCGACTACGCAGCGTTCCTGCGATCGCGACCGCCGCGAGCCGAGACATCCGCCATCGAGGCGGTGATCGAGGCTGCCCGTCGCACCGGCGTCCGCGCGCACATCCTGCACGTCTCCAGTGCCGACACGATCGAGCTGCTCGCTGCCGCGCGCGCCGACGGGCTCGCGGTCACCAGCGAGACGTGCCCGCACTACCTCACGCTGGCGGCGGAGGACGTGCCTGCGGGTGCGACCGAGTTCAAGTGCTGCCCGCCGATTCGGGACCGCGCCAACGCTGACCAGCTCTGGACTGGCCTGGTCGGTGGCGTCATCGAGTGCGTAGTCTCCGATCACTCGCCCGCCCCGCCGGAGCTGAAGCTGCGCGATAGTGGCGATTTCGCCAAGGCGTGGGGAGGTATCGCGTCGCTGCAGCTCGGCCTTCCTGTCGTGTGGACACAGGCCAGGGAACGGGGTTGCCAGCTGGCTGATCTGGCTCGCTGGCTCGCGGTCGGCCCGGCGCAACTGGCTGGCCTCGACGGCAAGGGTCGCATCGCCGTGGGGTGCGATGCCGACCTGGTTGCGTTCGCGCCCGACGCCACCTTCGTGGTCGAGCCCGGCATGCTGGCACACCGGCACAAGCTGACCCCGTATGCCGGTCGCCAGCTGACCGGAGTGGTCCGGCGCTCGTGGCTGCGCGGGCGCGAGATATTCGGATCGGACCAGGCAGCGGCCGCCGGTCCGACCGGGGAGCTGCTATGACGAGTTCCGAGGACGCCGCGCGGGTTGCTGGCGACGGCCCTGACTTCGCGGCTCTGCCCGACCTTGCCTCACGCCGGCTCGGCGGCAGTGTCATGTTTGCGACGGACGAATTGTTCGCCGCCAAGGAAAACCTCATCAAGCCAGAGCCGGCAGTGTTCGCGGCCGGGGAGTTCGGCCCGAAGGGCAAGGCTTACGACGGCTGGGAGAGCCGACGGCGCCGTGAACCGGGACATGATTACGCGATCATCCGGCTGGGTGTGCCCGGCGTCGTGCATGGTGTCACTGCCGACACGTCCTTCTTCAGCGGCAACTATCCGCCACAGGTATCGGTCGAGGCCGTCAGCGTCGATGGGTACCCGTCGGCGGACGACCTCATCCAGCTGGCCTGGCGGCCGCTGGTCGGGCGCGCGGCCGCGACCGGTGACGCCCGAAACTGGTACGCGGTTGGGGCTCCACGGCACTGCACGCACGTGCGGCTGTCGATCTACCCAGACGGCGGTGTAGCGCGCTCCCGGGTGCACGGGCGGCCGCTGCCCGATCCGCGCTTCCTGACCGGCACTATCGATCTTGCGGCGATCGACAACGGCGGCCAGCTCATCGACTGCTCGAACGCCTTCTACTCGTCGGCCTGGAATCTCATCATGCCCGGCCGCCCGGCCAGCATGGCCGACGGCTGGGAGAACTCCCGGCGCCGCGACGGCGGTTTCGACTACGCGACGTTCAGCCTGGCCGCTGCCGGCGTAGTGAGACAGATCGAGATCGACACGACGTATTTCGTCGGGAACGCGCCCGGGTCCGCCCGGCTGCTCGCCATGACCGCTGGGTCGGCTGATCCCCCGGCTGCAGACCAGTGGGCCGAACTGCTCCGGCGCGTCACGTTGCTACCCGACACGAGGCACCGCTTCGTCGTCCCGCCGGCCGAGCCGGTGACGCACGTCCGGCTGGAGGTGTTCCCCGACGGTGGCCTGGCCCGGCTGCGAGTGCTCGGCGAGATGACGCCGGACGCATCGGCCGCACTGCATACGCGCTACCAGGCAGCGCGTCAGGCGGTGCAGTAGTAACGCAATCGTTAGCTCAGTTCCGCCGAGCAATCTATTGCTGAGCCAGCCACAGATGGAATGATCAGCCCAAATGTCCCTCCGCCCCCAGGAGTGATGATGGCTGACATCGGGCTCAGGCGTGACGCCATTGGACTGCGTGAGGTTCTGTTCCAGAGCATCACCGACATGGCACCCGGGGCCGCGATCGCGGCGTCAATCCCGGCCGGCGTGGCATTCGCCGGCGGCGCCCTTCCGCTCGCCGTTGTTTTCGCCCTGATCGCGTCGTTGTTCACGGCCTGGACGATCAGCCAGCTCGCCAAGGAAATACCCGCCGCGGGATCCCTCGCGACATACGCCGCGCGCGGCATCCATCCCTCCGCCGGGTTCCTAGTCGCCTGGGCCTATGTCATGGTCGGCTGGCTGGTGGCGCCCTTGGTGCTGCTGCAGCTCGGGTTCACGACCGCTGCCACCCTTAACACCGAGTTCGGCTGGTCGGCCAGCCTATGGTGGCCATGGTCCATCCTCGGGATGCTGATCGTATTCGCGGTCGGCTACTTCGGCATCCGAGCTTCCACCCGGCTGGGCACGATCCTCGGCATCTTCGAGATCGCCGTGTTCGCCATCATGGGCGTGCTCCTGGTGATCCACGCAGGCGGGCACAACACCTTGTCGGTGTTCACGACGAAGTACACCCCGGCCGGCCAGTACCACGGCCTGTCCGGTGTCATCGCTGGCTCAGTATTCACCGTCCTGGCGTTCCTCGGGTTCGAGAGCGCGGCCCCACTCGCCGAGGAGGCGCGCAACCCGCGGCGCACTGTGCAGCTAGCGGTGCTGTTGTCCACATTGCTGATTGGCGCCCTGTACGTGTTCACCACCTACGCGATCGACGTCGCATTCGGGCCGGCAGGCTTCTCGAAGTTCACCACCGGCACCGGAAGCGCGTCCTGGGAGGGCGTGGCCCGGGCACTGTATGGCCTGTTCTGGATCCTGGTCTTCTTCGCGATCATCAACTCGACCCTGGCTAACTCCAACGCCGGCGTGAACGTAGCCAGCCGCACCTCGTTCGCCATGGGCCGGGTCCACGCGTTCCCGTCGCTGCTCGCGCGGGTCAGCGAGCGGCACCGGTCGCCGGTGGTCGCCGTCGGCACGGGCAGCGTCATCAGCCTCGGGGTGATGCTCGGGCTCGGCTTCGCGTACGATCCTGGGACTGCGTTTGGCATGATCGGCACCGCACTTGTCATCCTGCTCGTCGGCATCTACCTGGTCGTGAACGTGGCCTGTATCGGCTACTTCGCCCGGCGGGCCCACGGTTTCAGCCTGGTCTCGCACCTGATCGTCCCGGTCATCGGGATCGCGGCCTTCATTCCCGCCTGGCTTGCTGGGGCGGGCATCAAAGCCCCGGGTCTCAGCTTCATCACGCCGCTGAGCTCGCCATATTCCTTCATGGGGCCAGCCGCGGCGATCTGGATGGTACTCGGCGTGCTGTACCTGATCTACCTGTACCTGCGGGATCCGCGGCGGGTCATCGACGTGGGCCTCATCCACATCGACGGCGCGCCGGTCGATGAGGTAGCACGCACGTAAGCCCCGTTCCCCTCCTCTTTCCGGCGTTACGGTTGCGGCTCAGCCACCAGAACCTCGAGTGCGCAGCGCGCTTCGTGGACCCCACGCGCTACCGCGAGAACTGCGCGCGCTCGCGTAAGGACTGTCCAGTCCGTTATAGACGTGTTAACGGACTTCTGACGATCAGGGCGGCAAATGCTCTTGCGGGCCAATCGGTGCGTGCGGTTTGATGAGGGCGAATCATTAAGGAATCATTAAGCCGCTTGACCATATGTCCAATTTCGTGAGGATATAGCGGCGCAGCATCTGGGTGAGGGGCGGGGGGTCCACGTGCTGAGCTGGCTTGCGTTCGCGAGCGTGCGGTTCCGTTATCTCCTGGTCGCCCTGGCGGCGGGGTTGATCGTCGTTGGCGTCGCACGGCTGCCGCAGTTGCCGGTGAACGTACTGCCTGAGACGGCACCTGTCGTTGTCGAGGTGCAGACCGAAGCGCTAGGACTGTCGGCCCCTGAGGTCGAGTCGCTGGTCACGGTGCCGTTGGAGAAGAACCTGCTCGAAGGCGTCCTGGGCGTGACCGACGTGACGTCCGACTCGCTCCCTGGCTTGTCGGCGATCAGCCTGCAGTTCGCCCGGGGGACCAATCTTTACCAGGCGCGCCAGCTCGTACAGGAGCGGCTCAACGGCGCCTTCATCTTGCCGAACGTGTCCAAGCCGCCCGTCATGCTGCAGCCTGTCTCGTCGTCGGCCAACGTCATGGTGGTGGGCTTGACGTCCAAGACCCTCAGCCAGGTCGACCTCTCCGTGCTTGCGCGCTGGACGATCGTGCCGCGTCTGCTGGGTGTGCCCGGCGTGGCCAACGTGTCGACCTTCGGACAGGCGGACCTCCAGCTGCAGGTGCTCGTCAACCCTGCGGTCCTGGCAGCTCATCATCTGGCGGTCGATGACATCGTCAACGACGTCGGTAACTCTCAGCTCGTCACGCCCCTCAGCTACCTGCAAGGCTCGACTCCTGGAGCTGACGGATTCCTGGAGAACTCCAACCAGCGAATCACGATCCGCCATGTGCTGCCGTTCGGGACACCCAGCAACCTCGCCCAGATCCCGATCGTGACGCAAGCGCTAGGACCCTTGCCGTCCGGAACGAAGGCCAGCAAGCCGCCCCTGCTCGGCAGCGTGGCCACCGTGGTGCAAGGTCATCAGCCGCTGATCGGCGACGCGATGGTCGGCACGAACAGCAACGGGCTCTTGCTCGTGGTGCAGAAGCTGCCGAACGCAAGCGTCACATCTGTGACCAAAGGGCTGGACGCGGCGCTCACACAGCTTCAGCCCTCGCTAACCAGCGTTCACCTCGACTCGACGCTGTTCCGCCCCGCCACGTACCTGACCAGTGCGGGTAACAACGATCGGCTCGCGGTGGTAGTGGCAGCGGCGCTCGCGATCCTGGCGTTGCTCTTGCTGCTCCTCAGCCTGCGTTTCGCTGTTGCCTGCATCGTCGCGATCGCGCTGTCGCTGATCACTGCCACGGTTGCGCTTCAACTGCTGGGCTACACGTTCAGTTCGATCGTGCTGCTCGGTCTGCTGCTGGCGCTAAGCGTGATCGTGGCGGACGCCGTCAGCTCAACGGCTGGCGCAATGGCCGCTCTGACGAAGACCTCGGACGACGAGCCGGTCCTACCCATCTCTAGCCGGGTTGCCCTGGCGTACCGCGAATTCGGCCGGGCGTTCGTCGGAGCATCCGTGGTAGCCCTGGTCTGCGTGGCGCCGCTGTTCGTTGCCACCGGGCTGACTGCCACGTTCCTCTGGCCGATGGTGCTGGCGTTCGGACTTGCGGTGATCACTTCCATGACCGTTGCGCTGGTGATCAGCCCGGCGCTCGCGGCGATCGTCCTTTCCGTCGGGACGAAGCGGGAGCCACGCGGGCTGGTGGTGGCCAGGTGGCTTCGGAAGGTGTACTCCGCGGTCCTGCGACGAGTGCTAGCGGTGGGGGTCTGGGGTCTGGCCGCCGCGTGCATACTCGCCGCCGCCGGCCTGGCCATTACGCTGCCGATGCTGCACCCCGGTCCGCCCGTCTTCCAAGATCGTGACCTCGACATCAGCTGGACTGGCCAACCGGGTATGTCACTGCCGGAGCTGAACCGCATTACCGCGCTCGCCGCCAGCGAACTGCTCGCGGTGCCCGGAGTTCAGCAGGTCAGCGCTACGCTCGGCCGGGCCGCAACGTCAGATCAGATCGACAATACGAATACCGGCCACATCTGGGTGCAGCTCACGCCGACCGCGGACTACGCCGGGACTGTCGCGGCCGTTCGTTCGATCGTCGGCGGCACACCAGGCATGTCAGGCGCAGTCAACACCTACGAGACCAACTCGATGACCGGAGTGCTGTCCGGGCAGCGCAGCCAGGCCGACGTCCGGGTGTACGGGCCGAACTATCCGGAAGTTCTCAGACTCGCGTACGCCATCCGCAGCGTGATGTCGAGCGTTCCGGGCCTGGGCTCGCCGCACATCCAGGCCCCTCCGACGCAGCCAGCGTTCAACGTTGAGGTCAAGCCAGACGCGGCGAAGGTCTACGGGCTGACGCCAGGAGACGTCCGGCGCGAGGCTGGAACGCTGCTGCTCGGGCTCACGGTCGGAAACTTCTTCGAGTCGGACAAGGTCTTCGATGTCGTGGTCAAAGCGCAGCCGAATCTTGTCAGCAACCTCAGCAGCGTCCAGGACCTGCTGATCGACGACGGCAAGGGCGGCGAAGTGCCGCTGGGAACGGTCGCGACAGTCACGCTCAGCTCTGAGCCCGAAGACATCCAGCACGATCAGTTCTCGCCGTTCCTGGATATAACGGCGCCGGTAGCACGCGATGACGCCGGATCGGTTAATGCCGCCCTCGCCTCCGGCCTGAGCAAGATGAGCTTCCCGCTGGAGTACCACGCGCAGATCCAGGCTCAGCCCTCTGCCGGGACCTCGCGGATGCAGCTCGTCAGCTTCGTCGTCGCGGCCCTCCTGGGCGTGGTTCTGATCTCCCAGGCGGCGATCGGAAGCTGGCGGCTGACTCTGCTCACGACTGTGGCCGCGGTGGCGCCGGCAGCTGCCGCCTCAGCGGTGGCGCTCAGTATCGGGTCAACGTCGCTTAGCGCCGCGGCCGGCCTACTGGCGGTCGTCGTGATCGCGCTGCGCCAGTCGATCGCAGTGGCCGGGCGAATCCGGCGTCGCCATACAGTCGACGGTGGGGAGCTGACCAGCGATCTGCTGGTCACGAGCGCCAGCGAGAGCGCGGGTTCGCTCATCATGTCCGCCCTGGTCACAATTCTCGTCCTGGCGCCATTCATCGTGATCGGTGCGGCCACCGGCAGCGAGACGGTGCACGGCGCTGCTGTTGTCATCGTCTGCGGCATCGTCGTCGCGACGCTGGTGAACCTGCTGCTGCTGCCCTGCGCGGTGCTGAAGGCCGGGCCTACCCCCCCGGTGCCGCCCGAGATCGAAGAGCCCGCGGGCGACCTGGCCTGGGTCGCCGCGTCGGAGAGCCCAGCCGTCTAGAAGCCCCGCCGTATCGAAGGAGGTGTCAGGTCCCGTGCGCACGAAAACCAGACGTCGAGGAGTGACACCGTTCATTGTGGTTGCCGCCATCGCGGTGCTGGCAGGCTGCGGCCCGACGGCGACGAGCGGGGGCCGGGAGGTGCCGCCGGCCCGGATGGAACGCATCGGATCCAACCTCAGCGTCGTCCTGACGCCTCTCGGCGCAGCGCGAGTCGGCTTGCAGACGGCGCCGGCGACGGCGTCGGGCAAGGCGACAATCGTTCCGGTGCAGGCCTTGCTGTATGAGCCGAATGGGCAGGCCGCGGTCTACACCAAGACGGGTGCGCTCGCTTACACCATTCAGTTCATCACTATCGCTGCCATTAACGGCGATCAGGTCGTCGTCAGCCACGGCCTGGCGCCCGGAACAGTCGTTGTAACACAAGGCGCCGAGGAATTGCTCGGCGTGCAGAACGGGGTCGGCGTTGAGACGTAGCGAGATCCGGGCCCCTTGGGCCCTGCCAACCAGTGGCCGTGGCCAACAGTGACCTTGGCAAGCCCTGGCGCTGCAGGCGGGGAAGGTAAAAGTGCGCTGGATCGTCGCAACTAGCCTGAAGTTCCGGTACCTGGTCATCGGCGTCGCGGTGGTGATCACGTATTTCGGGGTCCAGACGATCGGTCATCAGAAGCTCGACGTGTTCCCAGAGTTCGCGCCGGTGTCGGTTGAGGTGCAGACGGGTTGCCTCGGCCTGTCGCCGACCGAGGTCGAACAGCTGACCACTGTCCCGCTCGAGGCAGCGTTGCAAGGCGTCCCCGGCGTGAACGACATAAGGTCCGACTCCGAGCCGCAGCTGTCAGCGATCTGGCTCTACTTCAATCCGGGCACCGACGAACTGCACGCCCGCCAGTTGGTCCAGGAGCGGCTACAGACCACTGCGCCGTCGTTGCCGACCTGGTGCGATCCACCGCAGGTGTACCCGATCGTGTCGGCGACCAGCCGGATCATTCAGATCGGGCTGACCTCGACCAAGATCTCCGCGATGGATCTGTCGATGATCTCGCAGTACATGATCAGGCCCCGGCTGATGGCTGTGCCCGGGGTAGCCAACGCCGCGATCTGGGGTCAGCGCAGAAAGCAGATCATGATCGAGGGCAACCCCGCCGAACTTGCGAAGTATCACGTCAGCCTCGGCGAGGTCATGGCCGTCGCCGCCAACGCTGTTGATACAACCGAGGTCAAGTACGTGACCGGTGCGAAGGTTGGCTCGCTTGGCTACCTGGACACTGCGAACCAGCGCGTCTACATGCGCGACATCCAGCCGATCAAGACTCCGGCTCAGATGGCCGCGATTCCGGTCACGCGCTCGGGCAACGGATTCGTCCGGATCGGGCAGGTCGCCAATGTGGTCTGGGGGTACCCGCCGCTGATCGGCGATGCAGTGATCAACGGCCACCCGGGAGAAATGATCGTCGTCGAGAAGTTTCCCGGCGCGAACACCCTGAAGGTGACCAACGGCGTGCTGGCCGCGCTCAAGCAGCTGGCGCCTGGGCTCAAGGGAATCAACGTCGACGCCAGCATCTTCCGTCAGGCATCGTTCATCGCGCTGGCCATCCACAATCTCAGCTTGTCGGTCCTGCTTGGCTGCATCCTCGTGGTCTTCGTCCTGTTCGCGTTCTTGTTCCAGTGGCGCGGGGCGCTCATCAGCCTGCTGGCGATTCCGCTCTCGCTAGCCGCCGCCGCGATCGTGTTCGAAGCGACGGGGGCGACGGTGAACACCATGATTCTCGCCGGGTTCGCCGTCGCGGTCGGCGTCGTGGTTGATGACGCGATCATCGACATGGAGAACATCATCCGGCGGCTGCGGGCGTGGCGCGCCGCGGGTAAGCGGATAACGCCGTTGCGCCTGGTCCTGGCGGCTTCCCTGGAGGTCCGGGTCGCGATCTTCTATGCCACTTTGATCAACATCGTCGCCGTGATTCCAGTCATGCTCGTCGGCGGACTGACTGGGGATTTCTTCCGTCCGCTGGCGTTGGCATACGGCATCGCCGTTCTTGCGTCGATGCTGGTCGCCCTCACGGTCACTCCGGCAATGGGCCTGGTGCTGCTAGCTGATGCGCCGCTGAAGGCGGCCGATCCGCCGCTCATGCGGATCCTGAAGAGGTGGTACGGCGCGGCTCTCAGGCCGGTGCTCAAGGTGCCGGCAGCGGCGCTCTGCATCGCGCTCGCCGCGGTCGTCATCGGCATCGTGATATACCCGCGGCTCGGCTCGGACCTGTTCCCGACGTTCAAAGAGCCGGACTTCCTCATGCACTTCGTGACGAAGTCTGAGACATCGGTCGGCGAGATGGACCGACAGGTGACGCAGCTGCAGCAGCAGATGCTGAAGATTAAGGGCGTCACCCAGGTCGGCGCGCACATCGGGATAGCGCCGCTGGGCGAGGAAGTGAACGGTGTCAACTTCTCCGAGAACTGGATCGCGCTTGCCCACAACGCCAACTACGACAGGGTGCTGAGCCAGATCAGGGCGGCAGCTGCCAGCCATCCCGGCGCGTACAGCGACGTGCTGACCTACCTGCACGAGCGCATCGATGAGGTACTGACGAATGGGACGACCGAGGACCTGGCGGTGCGCATCTACGGACCGAACGCGCGCACGCTGGCGAATCTGGCCGGCAAAATCACCCGCGCATTCGACCGGATACCGGGTCTCGTTGATGTACAGCCGGCTCCGCTGCAGTTCGTCCCAGAGGTCGACGTCCAGGTCAAGCCAGGCGTTGCTAATAAGTACGGCCTGACACCTGGAGGAATCCGGCGCGAGGCCGCGATCATGATCTCTAGCGAGCCGGTCGCCGAGATCCCCACTAACGGCGACATCTATCCCATTGCGATGTGGAGCACTTCGCAGACACGGGCGAACCTCACCAGCTTGTATCAGCTCCCGCTCGACACGCCCAACGGCGGTCACGTTCCCCTGGGCGCTGTCGCTTCGATCGCTGTCAGTCCCGCCCCGAGCGTAATCTACCGCGAGAATGGGACGCCGACCGACGAGGTCGACGCGAATATCAACGGCCGTTCTCTCGGGTCCACCGTCGACGCGGTTCACGCGGCCCTGGCGAAGATCAAGCTCCCGCGGGGTTACCGGGTGGCCATCTTGGGTGAGGCCGCCGAGCGAGCAGCGGCGCAGAAGACACTGCTGGAGTACGGGATCGGCGCGCTGCTCCTGATCCTTTTGCTACTGCAGGCGGCGTTCCAGAACTGGCGCGTTTCGATCCTGGAATTCCTCACCCTGCCGATGGCGCTAGTGGGCGGCGTCATCGCCGCCTGGGCGGACCTCGGCACGATCACCCTCGGCGCGCTTGTGGGTTTCTTCACCGTGCTCGGCATCGCCGCCCGAAACGGGATCCTGATGATCAGCCATTTCCGGCATCTCGAGAGTGAAGAGGACGTGCCGTTCGGCCGCGAGCTCGTCATGCGGGGCGCCAGCGAGCGCCTCTCTCCGATCCTGATGACCGCCCTGGCCACCGCGCTCGCGCTGGCGCCACTTGTTGTCTATGGCAACCGGCCGGGTCAGGAAATCGAGTTCCCCATGGCGATCGTGATCCTCGGCGGACTGACGACCTCGACTTTGCTGAACCTGTTCGTGCTGCCTTCGCTGTACTTGCGGTTCGCACGGGCGAAGGCCACGCCGCCGGCCGAACCAGAAGCCCCCGAGCCGCAGGTTGCCGAGGTGACGGCCTAACCATGCCCGACGCAGTTAGCCCCTGCTCGCTTAGTCGGTGATCGCCGGGTAGACGAGCGTCTTGAGCTGGCCGCGGAAATTGAACGTACCCGAGGGGAGCAGCTGGGTCATGAACACCACGGTGAGGTCCTCTACCGGATCCACCCAGAAGATCGTCGACGCGGCTCCACCCCACATGAACTCTCCGTGTGATCCGATGACCTGCGTGAGCGCCGGGGCTTTGGCGACCGCGACGGTAAGACCGAAGCCCATGCCGGCGAATCCCACCTCGCCGTAGCCGCCGGGCAGGGCTACCGACTGCAGGTCGCCGTCGCCAGGCAGGTGGTTCGACGCCATGAGCTCGACTGTCTTCCGTCCGAGGATGCGCACGCCGTCCAGTTCGCCGCCGCCGAGCAGCATCTGACAGAACCGCAAGTAGTCGGCCGTCGTCGAGACGAGCCCGCCGCCGCCCGACAAGAAGGACGGGTTTCTCCGGTAGCCGCTGAGCTGCGGATCGTCGGTCAGTACGAGTCTCTTGCCTGAGTCCCGGCGGTAGCACGCGGCGAACCGGTCCACCTTCTCGGCTGGCACCACGAAGGCCGTGTCGGTCATGCCAAGCGGCACGAAGATCGTCTCGCGGAGGTAGTCGTCGAACCGCTGGCCTGACATGATCTCGACGAGCCGACCGCAGATGTCCGTCGACACCGAGTAGAACCAGTGCGTTCCCGGATGGAACTCGAGCGGATACCCGGCGTAGTGCTCCACCATGCTCGCCAGCGTGGTGTCCGCCCGCTGTCGGAAATCAAGGGTCGGCCCGTCGCGCCTGCCGAGGTTGTCAGGCGAGAACAGCTGTTGCAGCGAGAGACCGCCCGCGAAGCCAAGGCCGGACGTGTGCATCATGAGGTCGCGCACCGTCATCGGCCGCGCTGGGTCGACAAGCTGGTCGGTGCCGTCCGCGGCCCGCTCACGGACCTGCAGGCCCCGCCACTGCGGGATGAAGCGTGTCACCGGGTCATTGAGCTGGAACATTCCGCGCTCATAGAGCGTCATCAGTGCGACGCCGGTGATCGGCTTGGTCATCGAGTAGATCCGCCAGATGGTGTCCTCTTCGACGGGTAGCGACCGCTCCAGGTCACGGAAGCCGAACGAGCGGAAGTAGCCGACATGCCCGTGACGGGCGATGGCCACCTGGCAGCCGGCGATGCGACCGGCATCGATGTACCGGTACTGGAGGTGCTCGGTTATGCGCTCGAGCTGGCGTTCGTCGAGTGCCGCATCAAACGGGCTGACCTTCATGTGCTTGCTCCTGCCGTCCTGGTAGCCGGGACCACGCTATCTCCGGATGTGCCGCGGCGAAACCCACTGAATCCCGGACACCTGTGGCACCATCGCCCTGAGTTCGGCATGCTTCTGCGTGAGAGCAGCCCGGCCAGGGAGGGGACAGCGTTGACTACCGAGAACCCAGCGGCACTGCGCCAGCCAGGATCGCTTCCTTACCCCGACCTGCCGGCCGGCACCGACACGATCCCGAAGATCGAGCACATCGTCGTCCTGACGATGGAGAACCACTCCTACGACAACAAGCTCGGCATGCTCGGGCGCCCCGGCGCGGACGGCTTCCAGCTTGGCGCGGACGGGAAGCCCACGGCCACTAACCCGTACGCCAACGGCAACATCCAGCACGCCTTTGCCATGCCGACGACGTGCCAGTTACTCGGCAAGCCCAGTCAGACCTGGCAGAACAGCCACATTCAGTTCGCTGGCGGTCGCAACACCGGGTTCGTCGAGTCAGGCAGCGGGCCCGTCGCCATGGGCTATTGGGAGGGGGCGGACCAGCCGTTCTATTACTCCGTCGCGCGCCAGTTCCCGATAGCCGACAGGTACTTCTGCTCAGTCCTCGGCCCCACGTTCCCGAACCGTCGCTACCTGATCTCGGCCACCTCGCTCGGCATGATCGACGACACCGTCCCGTCCTTTGTCGCCTACCCGCCGAACGGGACTATCTTCGACCGCCTGGACGACGCGAGGATCACGTGGCGCGACTACTGTTCCACGCTCGGCACGGTCATCTCGACGACTGAGCTGTATCCCGAGCTCTACGCGAGAAACGTGGGCAGGAATGTTGTCGGCATCGACCGGTTCTTCGACGACGCCACGGCGGGGCGGCTGCCCGGGTTCGCCCTCGTCGAGCCGAACTATCTACTCGGGTCTGAAGAGGATCCGCAGAACGTCGCCGTCGGGGAGCACTTCGCGGCTCAGGTCGTCAACGCCGTCATCGACGGCCCCGCGTGGGACCGCACGCTCCTGATCTGGAACTACGACGAGCACGGCGGTTATTACGATCACGTGCCGCCGCCAGCGGCGATTCCGCCAGACAGCGTCGCGCCGGAGACGCCGGCCGGCGTGCCCGCATACAATGGCTTTGCCCAGTACGGCTTCCGGGTGCCCTGCGCGGTCATCTCACCGTGGGCCCGGCCCAACTACGTCTCGCATCAGATCTTCGATCATGCAAGCGTCTGCGCACTGGTCGAGGCCAAGTGGAACCTGCCGGCGATGACTTACCGCGACGCCAACGCGAACGCCATGCTGGACATGCTTGACCTGCTGCAGCCTGCCTTCCGTCAGCCGCCCGCGCTCGCGCAGCCGTTCCTCAGCGCCGATCCGCTCAAGGCTCTGGCGTGCGAGATAACGGGCCCGGGCACTATCCCGCCGGCCGGCTCGGTGTCGTCGCCGCCTCGCTGATCGCGGCGAAGCACGACATCGCCCTGCGCACGGCCGCTCACTCCTGCAGGCCGGCCCAGGACCATCGCGGGAGTGTCAGGCCGTCGGGTACATCATCGGCGGAGTCGTGGTAGCGCGCCATCGTCGTGGTCGTCGCCCACGCGAAATAGTCGTGGAGCACTTGCCGCAGCGGTTCACTGGCCTGGATCCCGATGTCGCGCATTGCCTGGTCGAAGCACTCGATCGCCCGCGTGTCCATCTCGTCGTGCGGGCCGTTGCCGCTGTGGATGCGCACGACGGACGTCTCGTCGCCGTAGCTCTCCGAGTAGCTGGCCGGACCGCCAAGGGCCTCAGCCCAGTACGACGCGAGCCGCTCGGTGTGATCTGGCTGAAAGCCATGGCTGAAGGCATGGCTGACGACCTCGTCGGCCATTACCCGGGTGTGCCAGGCGCCGGCGAGCCGGCGCAGGCCCTCGAGGCCACCCGCGGCCTCGTACACGCTTTCCATGCGTCCAGAGTGCCAGCCCGAGCGCTGGGTATGTCCAGCCAATCGGGGAAGCCGTGGGGTACTTACAGCTTTCCGCAGCTCATGAAGCCAGGACCGGCAGCATCGACGACCAGCGGGCAGGAGTGTCGTGACGACAGCCGCGCAACCGGGCCGCGCCGGCCCTGGGTCAGCCGTGACCAGCAGCCGGATCGACAACTGGCTGCTCGTGGCCGGCGCCGTCGCGATTTGTGCGGCAATCGGCTGGTACGCGCACCTCACGCGCACGACCCCGGGCCTGTGGTCGTTCCCGCTCGACCTGACGGTCTACCGCGATGCCGGGCTCATCGTCCAGCATGTCCAGCCTTACTACGATGCGCATCGCGCCAGCCCGTTGTATGACTGGCCCGGGCCGCCCGGTTTCGGCGGGATCAAGTTCATCTACCCGCCGTTTGCAGCGCTGCCGTTTGCGGCGATCCCGGCGCACCTCCGGATGGTGCGGGTCGAGCAGATATCCAGCGTCATCAACATCCTCGCCGTCGTCCTGGCGGCGGTGGCGACGGTCCTCGCACTGGGCCGCGAACGCAGGCTCACCGCCAAGCGCGGACTTGCAATCATCCTGCTCGTCACTGCGATTGCGCTGATGATCGAGCCAGTGCAGCGGACCGTCTATCTCGGCCAGGTCGAGCTGGTGCTGATGGCGCTCGTCATCTGGGACGTCTGCCAGCCGGACGGGCGGTGGTGGAAAGGCGCCGGCGTGGGCATCGCAGCCGGGGTCAAGATGGTTCCGTTGATCTTCATTCCGTACCTGCTGCTCACTCGCAGATTCCGGGCCGCCGCCGTCGCAACGGCGACGTTTGGCGGCACGGTGATTCTCGGCTTCATCGTGCTGCCGAAGGACTCATCCCGGTGGTGGCTCCATGGGCTGTTCCTCCGCGGCAGCTATAACAACAACATCATCTATGGCGGCAACCAGTCGCTGCTCGCGCTCATCGAGCGCCTGGCCGGCACCCGCGCGCACGCATTGTGGGTGGCGGCGGCAGTAGTTCTGGCCATACTTGGCCTTGGCGCCGCCACGCTCCTTGACCGGGGCGGACACCGGCTGCTCGGAGTTGCCGCGTGCGGACTTACTGGCGTCCTCATCTCGCCGATTAGCTGGGATCACCACTGGGTGTGGGTGCTAATGGCGGCCCCGGTCTTCCTGTACTACGGCCTGCTAGCTCGTGGCTTGGCCCGGTGGGCGTGCTTTGCCGGCGGGGCGGTCGCCTTGGCCATCTTCGGCTCGTGGGCGACAAGCCTGTGGGGGGAGAGATCGGTACTGGCCGGCTGGGACAGGGGCGTGATCTGGGCCGCGCCCAGCGGTAAGAACCGCGAGCTGAGCTGGCATTCGTGGCAGCTCATCGCGGGAAACGCATACGTCCTGACCGGCCTGGCGCTCCTTGGCCTGCTGATCGCGACGGCGCTGCGGATCACGCGCAGGCCCCCCGCGGCGGTCGCACCGCCTGGCACCCGGATGCCCCAGTCGGAGCCGACTGCGTCGCGCCCTAGCTGAGGCTAGACTGCCGTTCGGCCGCTACAGCAGCGGAAGCCCGATAAGGTCTGATTGTCGTGACTCAGATAGGAACTGTGCTAGCAGGTCGGTACCAGCTCGGCGACCGAATCGCGGTCGGCGGCGCTGGTGAGGTGTGGCGCGCAGTAGACGTCATGCTGGATCGGCCAGTGGCCGTCAAGATACTTCGCGCCGAGTATGCCCAGCACCCGGAGACGCTCGCTCGGTTCCGGTCCGAAGCCCGGCATGCCGCGTCGCTGAGCCATCCCGGCATCGCCCAGGTCTATGACTACTACGACAACGGCACGGACCATCCGGCGTTCCTCGTGATGGAGCTGGTCGACGGGCCATCGCTCGCGGACGTGCTGACCCGGGGGCCACTGGAGCCCTCATATGTGCTGGACATCATCGCCCAGGCGGCCGCGGCACTCGACGCCGCGCACCGGTCAAGGCTGGTCCACCGCGACATCAAGCCGGCGAACCTGCTGCTCACCCACGGCGGCCAGGTGAAGATCACCGACTTCGGTATCGCGCACGCGGCCGGCTCAGCGCCAGTGACTCGGCATGGAACGCTGATCGGCACTCCGGCTTACCTCGCGCCGGAACGGGTCGCCGGACAGCCGGCCTCCGGCGCCAGCGATCTTTATTCACTCGGGATTCTCGCCTACGAGTGCCTCGCCGGGTCCAGGCCGTACGCAGGCACGCCAACGGAGATCGCGCTTGCGCACGGTCAGCGGGCGTTGCCGCCGCTGCCCAGTCACGTCCCGCGCGCGGTCACGGCCTTCGTCGCCGAGCTCACCGCAAGAGATCCGATCGACCGGCCCGCCAGCGCTCGGCTGGCGGCAGAACGAGCGGCGCAGCTCTGCGATCGCATGGCAGCGGATCCCCGGTCATGGCAGGGCGCCACGCTGCACCAGGACGCGATACCTGGGACAACCGCGGGCGAGCATCCGGCCACGCTGGCCGACATGAACCCGGTATGGCATGAGCAGGCCGCCGACGGCTGGGCGTCATATGGACCGCGAGACTATCGCGGCTGGCCCCGTCGCCGGGTGGCGCTGGCGATCGCCGCCGCCTCGATCGCGGCCGGCCTGATCGGCTGGGCCGTGAGCGGGCTGACGAGTTCAGGCCGTCCGGCCGGTACGCCGCCTCCCGCCGCGACCCAGAGCCACTCGGCGCTCACGGTCGCCGTTCAGCAAGATGCCCTGGTCGGGCAGCCCGTCAGCGCAGTAGTTCAGCAGCTCCAGAGTCTTAACCTGCGACCGGTGATCGTCTGGCAACAGGGCGGGGATCAGTCGAACGGATACACGCAGTCGCCCGGAGCCATCCAGTCGGCTGACGGCAATCAGTCGATGCAGGGAACCGTCATCTCCGTTTACCCCACCGGACTGGTGCCGGTCGGCAGCGTCGTCACCATCACCGCAAGTGCACGCCACCACGGAGACGGCAACGGCAACGGCAACGGCAACTGATCGCGGCCGGATGCCCCTCGCCTAGCAGTGCGCGCTGGATGGCGGCACGTCCAGCGTCGGGTTGCGGTTGAAGAAGCCCGTCGGCTTCAGCGTGAAGCCGCATCGGGCCACCGGCATAACTGGCCAGTCCTCCGGCCGCGGGAAGTGCGTCGGCCCGAACGTGTGCCACAGCACGATGTCGGCCCCGTCGATGTCGCGGTCGGCCGCGGTATACGCGGGCAGGCCGGCGCCGCCAGGATGCTGATTGACGAAGTCGCCGGCGGGATAGCGCTGGGCCGGGTCGTACCGGGTCACCCATAGGTGATTCGCGGCGAACCCGGCCCGCAGCGCCACCGACGATGACGGATCGGCGAGCAGCGCGGGTGCGGCCTCGGGATACAGCGTGTAGCTGACCGGCCGCCCGAACCTGTTCGCGCGCTCGGTGTTGAGCACTCGCCACGTGCGCCCGCGCGACGCGTCAGCCCGTCGGATGCCGTGCGACTCCGTGCCGAGCCTTGTCACGTGCTGTGTGATCGCGTTGCCATAGGGATTCTCCGGGCCGACCGGCGCGCCGACGGCGTCGACCTCCTCGACGGCGTTCGTGAGGCCGTCCACTGTCATGTCGAGCCTGGCGCTGAACAGGTGCTGATGCACTGGTGCCCCGAGCCCCGGCGCGACCTCGGCCGAGTACGGATACTCGCCACCGGGGTAAGCGGCCGTAAACAGCGCCCCGGTCATCTTGACCTCGCACTCGATGCTGCCGTCCAGATAGAAATACCAGTAGAAGCCGTAGTCGTAGTTGCCCACCGTGGTGAAGAACGACACCACCAGGCGTCGCTGCCGCCTGGCCTCTGACGAGCCGGTGAATATGTCGAAGTGCTTCCACAAGATCCCGTGGTCTTCTTCGTGGATGCAGATCGCGTTTGAGATCACCGTCGGCTCGCCGAAGTCGTCGGCGGTCGTGGCATCCAGGTAGGCGATCTCTCCGAGGCAGTCGCAACCGAGCTCGAGCGAGTTCGCCCACTTCCCAACCAGGTACTCCCCGGTGTCGAAGTAGGCCTGCCAGTACCTGAACCTCGGATCGCCGTAAGGCACGACCATCTCGGGCACCGACGCCCGGTAGATGAGCGGCCGGTCCCGGCCATCGCTCGCGATGCTGATCTGGTGGAGCGTCAGCCCTTCACGCGCGTCGAAGCCGATGCGCATCGACCAGTTCTGCCAGCGCAGCAGCGAGCCGTCGAGCGTGAAGCTCGGCCCGTCCGGCTGCGTAATCTCGATCGGCCGCAGTCCTTCGCGGTGCGGGCCGCGGACTGCCGGGTCAGTGTAGTCGCCCGACTCGGCCGGCACCGGCAGCTCGAACTCGTCGACGATCTTGAAGACCTTGCCCTCGATCAGGTCGAAATACGCCGCCACCCCATCAACGGGGTGCGACCACGCGTAATCCTGGGGGTCGGCCTGCACGAACGCCAGTACGCGCACCATCCGCCGCCCGTCCTCATCGGCAGCCCCGAACCACCCGGCGGTCAGCGGGCAGAGCCTGATCTTGCTCACGTCGGTGAGTCCGCGCCTGGCCATCGCCGCCTGCCACTGCGGGTCAGCCCGGACCGCTGCCTCGGTGACGGCGAATTCCTGGGTGAGGATCGGCATCTGCCCGTCGGTACGCGCGTCAAGAACGCGCCTGCTGACCACCTCCTGCCGTGTCAGCGAGACGACGACGTCGCTCGACTCGCCCGACGCAACGTCGATGAGGAACGCGCGCAGGCGCCGGTCCGGCGCGCGCTCCCTCAGGACATCATCCTTGTGCGGCTCCTCAAGCCCGTAATACGCGAACCGCACCGATTCGCCCAGCAGCCCGGCGGTCGCCATGACCTGCCGCCCGGCCTTGTACTCGGCCGCGTTCACCGGGTCGAGCGGATGGCCCGGCCGCTCGTGCGCCGGCCTGCCGGCACGGATCGCTGCGTCCGTCATCGAACGTCACTCATCCGCCACGATCGAGCCGGCCCGTTCGCCGAGCGATGGGTCGCGACGGTTCAGGATGTAGCCGTAGATGACGGACGCCACCACCATGCCCAGCGCCAGGTACGGGAACCAGTCGTACGGCGCAGGCTGGCCCGGTTTGACGAGGTAGTACACCGGCACGCCGATGGCGACCATGCCGAGCACCGGGAGCACCACGTGCTTGACCACGCTGAACTCCTGCGGCCGGTACTTGCGGTAGTAGAACGGAAGCGCGAGGTTCGCCAGGAAATACACCACGAGCAACAGGATCGTGCCCAGCGTGGATGACTCGACGAAGAAGGTCAGCGCGTTCATGCTGCCGCTGTTGCCGCCGACCAAGTGCAGGAGTGCCCACACGAGGATGATCGCGCTGGCGATCGCGACGAACGCGTATATGGCGTTCATCGGCGTCTTGCGGGCCGGATGAACCCGGCCGAGCCAAGCCGGCAGCAGGCCTTCGCGGCCAGCGTTGAAGATGAGCCTGGCCTGGGAGTTGATGGCCGAGATGAGGACGCCGAGGGTCGAGGTCAGCCCGGCGATGTACGCGATGAGCGCGAAGCCAGCCAGGATGTTGTGCGCTACGCTGATGAATGGGATCGCCGAATTCGCGAGTGCCTGGCCGTTGTTCGCGAACCCGCTGACGGTGGCGTAGGCGAACAGTACGTAGCCGACGACCATGAGCGCGATCGACAGGAATACCGCCCTCGGCACGTTACGCCTGGGGTTACCGGTCTCCTCGGCGAGCGCGGCGGAGTTCTCCCAGCCGATGAACAGGTAGATCGCCAGCGGGAAGCCAGCCGCCAGGCCGCTGAAGCCGTTGGTGATGTGGCTGGGCTCGAACGGTGCCACGCTAAGGTGCCCGCCGTTCTTGACCATCGCGGCGATGGACACCACGATCAGCACCAGCATCTCGAAAGCGAAGAAGAACCCGGCCAGCTTCGTCGACACTGCCACGCCGCGAATTGTCATCACCACGGAGCCGCCGACGAGCAGCACCGACAGGATGATCCACGGGACGTTCCAGCCGAAGTAGTAGTTCAGTGTCGTCGACAGGAAACCGCCGGAGATCGCCAGCACAGACGAGATCGCGATGATGTAGCCGGCCCCGCAGAGGAGGGCCGTCGTGACCGCGCTCGTGCCGCCGAAGGTCTTACCGACGAACGAAATGAACCCGCCAGTGGACGGCTGGGCCCGCGAGAACTGAGCCAGCGTGTTGCCCAGGAACGCGATGGCGATGCCGGCGACGATGATCGTCAGCGGCGCGGCGATCCCGGCGGTGAACACTAGGAATCCGAACCCGAAGTAGAAGCTGTAAGCCGGCCCGATGTTCGCCATGGTCGACGCCGCGATATCAATCAGGCGAAGTGCACCGCGATTCAGCCGTTCAGGCGCCTCGGGCGCCTTAGTCTCCGAGAACGGAACCGAAGCCATTTCTGCTCCTTAGTCAGTTGCCCTGCCGGCGAGGCACTACCTGCATTGTGATGCGCCCTCGCGATGAGCGGGAGAGGCGCCTGCGGCCCAAGAATCAGTAGCAGCGGCACGCGGACCGCGTCCCCGCCTTCTTGGCAAGCGCTTTCCCGATGAGGCGCAACGTACCGGACGGCCGGCATGCGTGCAAGAGCCCGCCCGGGCTTCGTTACTCACCCCCGGCTGAGTAAGGGGCTGCTGGCGTTTCACGGCTCGCGTGCGCCTGAACTCCGCAGATCGGACGCAGAAGCGTACCTCCGCCGTGAAGTGTCCGTCGGCTGGTCCGTGCGAGCGGATCGCTTTTCGGCGATGACTGCGTGCGGCGGACGGCTTGTGCGTTGCCGCTTGACGAGCCGCTGTTTACCGCGGCCCGCGGAATGTGCTGTCGCGGAGGATGACCTCGCCGGGGACCGGCAGCACGCGGGGCTGGCCTGCCGGGGCGTCGGTCAGGACGAGGCGCGCGGCCATCTCTCCCATGCGAGCTAGCGGCAGTCGCACTGTGGTCAGCGGCGGATAAACGTCGCGCAGAGTCGTGATGTCATCGAAGCCCGCGAGCGCGATATCACCAGGCACGGACAACCCGGCGGCCCGCAGGCGGGCGAGCGCGCCCACCGCCATCACGTCGTTGACAGCGAACACGCAGTCGGGCAGTTCGCCGCCCATCGCCAGCACCGTACTCATGGCCTCGTAACCGCCGTCGCGGGTAAACGCGCCTGGGACGATGTGACTCGGTTCGGGCCGCACGCCCCGCGCGGCCAGCCCGGCAGTGAATCCGGTTACGCGGTCTTGTCCCGTCAGCAAGCCTGGTGGTCCGGCTAGTACTGCGAAGCTCTGATGTCCCTGGCTGACCAGGGCTTCCGCGAGTGAACTGGCCCCGGCCGCGTTCTCCGGGAGAATCGTGTCGACGCCGAGCAGGTCCTGGCCGACGCACGCGACGCGACCGCCTGAACTGGTGAAGGCCGCGATCTCGGCGCGGAGCTCAGCCACCATGGCCGGCTTGGCCGACCGGCTGCCGATGATGATCACCGCCCGCGCCCGCTGCGCCCGCATCAGCGCGACGTACTCTCGCTCGCCTGCCTCCAGCTCGGTCGTGCTGGACAGGCAGACGAGCAGCCGAAGCGGGCGGGTGACGTGCATGAGGCCGGCCGCGATTGACGAGAAATACGGGTCGGATATGTCGTGCACGACCACGCCGACGATCGAGCTGTGGCCAGTGGCGACAGCGCGCGCCTGCAGGTTCGCGGTGTACTCGAGCTCCGTTACCGCTTGCCGCACGCGCTCAGCCAGCTGCCAGCCGACCCGTCTTTGACTCTCGCTGATGACCCGCGAGGCGGTCGCCAGTGACACGCCGGCCCGGTCCGCGACATCCTGGAGCGTCACGCGCGCGCTGGCCGGGCTTGTCATGTCCACGGCGCTGCCGCGGACGGGATGGCGGCCCGCGCTGCCGCGATCTTTGCCAGGGGAGGAAGCATTCGGATCTTCCGAGTCCGTCACGTTCGCCTCCTCCTGCGCTGCGGGCCTGGCTATCGACGCTTCCGAACTTGTCCTTGACCCCCGCCACGCCCAAGCTTAATCTCGGGAAAGTGCTTTCCAAATTGGGGCGGCCGTGACGCGCAAGGTCGTAACCGTCGCCGTCAATGGCGTTACTGGCAGGATGGGTTATCGCCAGCACCTGGTGCGATCGTTGCTTGCCATCCGGGGCCAGGGCGGGGTCACGCTCGCCGATGGCACGACCATCTATCCGGAACCGATCCTCGTGGGGCGGAGCGCGGACCGGCTGCGAGAGATCGCTGCGCAGCATGGGCTCGCACGCTGGTCGACAAGCCTGGACGATGTGCTCAGCGACCCGCTCGTCGACGTGTACTTCGACACGCAGGTCACGAGCGTACGCGAGGACAGCCTGGCGAAGGCCATCGCCGCCGGTAAGCATGTCTACGCGGAGAAGCCGTCGGCAAGCACGCTCGACGGCGCGCTGCGACTGGCTTGTGCCGCCCGCGATGCCGGGATCAGGAACGGCGTGGTGCAGGACAAACTATTCCTGCCGGGCATGATCAAGCTGCGCCGCCTCGTCCGCTCTGGGTTCTTCGGCCGCGTGTTGTCGGCTCGGCTCGAGTTCGGCTACTGGGTCTTCGAGGGCGACGACATCGCGGCGCAGCGGCCCTCGTGGAATTATCGCAAGGAGGACGGCGGCGGGATCGTGCTTGACATGTTCCCGCACTGGCAGTACCTGCTCGAGGACCTCTTCGGGCCGATCACCGCCCTGTACGCCCGGCACACGACGCACCTCCCGCGAAGGTGGGATGAATGCGGCCAGCCGTACGAGGTGACCGCAGACGACGCGGCCTACGCGGTGCTGGAGTTCGAGTCGGGCGCGTTCGCGTCCGTGAACTCGTCGTGGACAGTTCGCGTCAACCGGCGGGAACTTGTCGAGCTGCACGTGGACGGCACCCACGGCAGCGCAGTAGCCGGGCTACGCAGCTGCGCTATCCAGCACCGGGCAGCTACGCCGATGCCGGTGTGGAATCCGGATCTGCCCGACCCGATCGACTACCTCGCCCAGTGGACCGACGTCCCGGACAACGAGTCCTTCGACAACGGCTTCAAGGTCCAGTGGGAGCTGTTCCTGCGCGCTGTGGCCGAGGGCTCTCCGTTCCCCTGGGATCTGCACGCGGGCGCCAGGGGAGTCCAGCTCGCCAACCTGGCGCTTCAATCCTCGGCGCAAGGCCGGCGGCTTAGGGTCCCGCCAATGGCGATCTGACGTGAACGCGCGCATCACGCTGCCAGGCCGGGCTGAGCCGCTCGACCTCCCTGCGCCTCGCTGGGCGGCCACCTACCCGCCGCCAGCGCGCCGCAGCGTGTTTGCCGCCGCGCACGTCGTCGCGAGCGGTGACGCAAGCATCGACTGGGATGCGACAATGCGATTCCGCGAGCACCTGTGGCGGCACGGGTTCGGCCTGGCTGAGGCAATGGATACGGCGCAGCGCGGCGCGGGGCTCACGTGGGCCCAGGCTCGCGAGCTCATCCGCCGGTCCGCCGAACGCGCCGCCGAACTCGGCACCCAGATTGCCAGCGGCGCCGGCACGGACCAGCTCCCCGCTGGGCCGCATCCGCTGGCGGCCATCATCCGCGCCTACGCCGATCAGGTGGAGTTCGTCCAGGCGGCGGGCTCCGATGTGGTAGTGCTAGCCAGCCGCGCCCTTGCCGCCAGCGCACGGTCCCGAGCCGACTACCTCGAAGTCTACGAGAAGGTACTCACGCACGCGCGCCGGCCGGTGCTGCTGCACTGGCTTGGCGAGGCGTTTGACCCGGCGCTCACCGGTTACTGGGGCAGCCCGAACTTTGATGCTGCCGCCAACACCGTGCTCGAGCTCGTCGAGCGCGCCGGCGGCAAGGTCGTCGGCATCAAGCTGTCGGTGCTCGACGCGGACCGGGAGCGGGCGTTGCGGCGGCGGCTGCCGCCGGGCGTCCGCATGTACACCGGGGACGACTTCCACTACGGCGAGCTGATCCGGGGCGACGCCGACGGGCACAGTGACGCGCTGCTGGGCGCGTTCGCGGCAATCACCGCGCCAGCGGCCGCGGCGCTGCACGCGCTCGATCAGGGTGACGTGGCCGCCTACGACGCGATCATCGCGCCGACGGTTGTCCTCAGCCGGCTCATCTTCGCCGAGCCGACCTATGACTACAAGGTCGGCGTTGCGTTCCTCGCGTGGCTGAACGGCTTCCAGCCGAAGTTCGCGATGCTGGCCGGCCTGCAGAACCGCCGCCTGCCCGCGCACCTGATCGGCGTCTTCGAACTAGCCGCGGCCGCGGGCGCGTTCCCGGATCCTGATCTGGCTGTCAGCCGGATGGTGGAGTACCTAGCGACCGTCGGCATGACCGGACCGGCGCGCGCGTGATCGGCCTCGGCAGGCTTTCGCTCAACCAGGCGACCGTGCAGAACCTCACGGCGGCCGACGCCGTCGACCTGTGCGTGCGGCACGAGATACCGGCGATCGGCCTGTGGCGCGATAAGGTCGCCGCGCAGGGGCTGGCGGCGACGGCCGCCAGGGTGCAGGGTGCGGGCCTCCGCGTCTCGAGTCTGTGCCGCGGCGGATTCCTTACGCACGCCGACGCCGCGCGGCGTAACGCCGCGGCAGCAGACAACCGGGCCGCCGTGGCAGAAGCCGCCGAACTCGGCGCGGGTGTGCTAGTCCTCGTGTCGGGCGGCCTCGTTCCTGGCAGTAAGGACCTGGCGGTGGCCCGAGCGATGATCGCCGACGCTGTAGCGGAGCTCGTCCCGTTCGCACAGCAAGCGGGCGTGCGGCTCGGCATCGAGGCGCTGCATCCGATGTTCTGCGCGGACCGGTGCGTCATCTCCCGGCTGGGCGAGGCCCTCGACCTGGCCATGCTGTTTCCGGCCGACGCGGTCGGCGTCGTGGTGGACACCTACCATGTCTGGTGGGACGCGGGGCTCGCGGCCGACATCGCGCGCGCCGCTGGCCGGATCGTCAGCTATCAGCTTGGGGACTGGATCCTCCCGCTCCAGCCGGACGTGCTGGCGAGCCGCGGACAGCTCGGCGACGGGTTCATCGACCTGCGCGCCATCACCGCGCAGGTCCTGGCGGCGGGATACGAGGGCTTCGCTGAGGTCGAGATCTTCAACCGCGACATCTGGGACGCTCCGGCCGACGAGACGGCCGCGACGGTCCGGGCGCGGTTCGGCGCGCTGCTCGGCTGACTCAGCGTGCTGCCCCTGGTCGGCCGACCCCCGCTGCCGCTGCACTGGCGGGCGGCACGGTCGTAGGCTGAAAGGAAGGCGAGGAGGTCGCAATGGAATTCGAGCATGTCCTGGTGGACTACTCCGGCGAGTTCGCCACGATCACGATGAACCGGCCAGCTCGCCGGAACGCGCTCTCGCTCGCCCACATGCGCGAGCTGATCGCGGCGTTCACCGAGGTCGGCGACGGCGACGCGATCGGCATCGTGCTGGCCGGCAACGGACCCGTGTTTAGCGCCGGCCACGACTTCGCCGATGTGGCCGACGCCGACCTGATAAAGGTTCGCGCGCTGCTGACGACGTGCACGGACTTGATGACGCTGATGCAGCAGGTACCGCAGCCGGTAGTGGCAAAGGTCCACGGGCTCGCGACCGCCGCCGGCTGCCAGCTTGTGGCCAGCGCTGACCTGGCGGTCGCCAGCGATGACGCCGGGTTCGCTGCACCGGGCGGCAAGGGCGGGTGGTTCTGTCACACCCCCATGGTGGCGATCGCCAGGAACGTCGGCCGCAAGCGCGCGGTGGAGATGGCCCTGTCCGGAGAGGTAATCGACGCGCATACGGCGCTCGACTGGGGCCTGGTCAACCGGGTCGTGCCGACCCCGCAGCTTGACTCGGCGACCGCCGATCTGCTCGAGCGCGTCACCCGGGGCTCGGCCGAGAGTAAGGGCATCGGGAAGCAGGCGCTCTACGCGCAGATCGACCTTGACCAGCCGAAGGCCTACGCCTATGCGATCGAGGTCATGGCGGCGACGAGTCAGCTTCCAGACGCTAGTGAGGGAATGCACGCGTTCCTCGAGAAGCGCAAGCCGCGCTGGCGACGCGGCCGCGACTAGCAGCGGCTGTCTGGGTCTCACCTAATGGCCCGCTGCGTCCGCTCGGCGGCCGGCGCGGCCTAGTGGCGTGAAGGCAGCCCCGAATGGGCAGTTGAACAGCGGGGGCCGCCGCCGGTCAGCCGGGCTGGTGCTGATCCGGCCTGCCTCTGGGGGAGCGCAGCTGACCACGCCCGCCGATGCCATCAAGCTGCTGCGCAGCCGTGCATACCTGCGGCTGCTGGTCGTTGCGGGCGCGCTCGGCGTGCCCATATCGGCGCTGGCATGTGCTGTTTTCCGACGGAATCGCGATCATGCCTGTGGTCATCGTGGCCGTGGTTACCGCCTATATAGCCGCGACCTGGCTCGATCCGCCGGCGGTGGCGGCGCCGTCGGCGGCCGCCGAATCCCCCGGCTCACCGGCCGCGGTCGCCGCGGCGCCGCCTGCCGGAGCCGACGCCGGGCCGCGGGAGGGCTGATCGTGGCCCGGCTGCGAGGTGCTCTCGTCCTGACGCGAGCTAGCGCCCGGGAAGTGGCTGACCGCCGGCGCCTGCCTGGAGCTCGCTCGCCGCCAGGACACCTCGAACAGTGCGCCGCCGAGGTCGGAGTCACCGAGCCGCCACTGCCCGTCAGTCGTCCGCACAATGGAATCGGCAATGGCCAGCCCGAGTCCCGCACTGCCGCCCTGCTCGGTGGAGCGGTGGAACCTGTCGAACAGCCTGTCGCGGTGCTCGGGGGCCACGCCGGGGCCGGTGTCCTCGACCGTCATCGTGACCCGGTTGCCGCGCTGGCCGACGCTGACCCGGACGGTGCCGCCTGGGCCCGCGTACCGGCAGGCGTTGTCAATCAGCACTCCCGCCAGCCGATCGATCCACTCGGGCGGGGCGCTGATCCAGGCCGGGCTGGGACCGCCGGTAAACACCTGGATCTCAAATTCCTGCGCGGCGGCGAGCGCGCGGAACCGATCCGCGCCTGCAGCGGCGATCGTGGCCAGGTCCATCGGCTCATCCCCGGGCTCGCGCGGGGCCGAATCAAACCTCGCCAGCCACAGCAGATCCTCGACGATCCGCCGGAGCCTGTCGCTCTCGCCTGCGATGCGAGTGAGGACGGCGCAGTACTCAGCGGGCTTCCGGGGGGCGCTGAGGGCAACACTGGTCTCGGCGCTGATTACGCTCAGCGGCGTGCGCAGCTCGTGGGAGGCGTCCGCCGTCAGCTCGAGCTGACGGCGCCGCGACTGCTCCACGGGCAGCAGCGCGCGGAGCCCGATGGTGAGCGCGCCGCAGAACATCGCGAGCAGCAGGATCGGCGCGGCGAGCGTTTCGCCCTCGCGCAGCAGCGACGTGAGATGATCCACGCTGGCCAGGCTCTGCCCCGCGATGAGGGTCACGCCGTTGGCATTCGCCGCCATCAGCCGGAACCGCCCGGCGGGCAGTTTCACCGACACCGCGTGGCCCCGGGGGAGCCGGATCCCAGCCGGGAGGGCCGGTGCCCGGGAGCCCGGCGGCGCGACGACCGGCCCGGTGCCGGTCATCCGCCAGAGGTAGACCGGAGCGCTGTCGACTTCCTGATCGTCGCCGTAGGCGCCGCCGGGCCCGACCTCGCGGGCGTCGGCGAGCCGCCCCTCGAGCCGCTCGTCTGCCGTCTGAGTCAGCCTGCCCGTCACCACCTTGTCGAGGACAGCCGCGCAACCGGCATAGACGATGCCTACGAAGAGGCTGGCGGCCAGCGCAACCTTCGCCGCGTGCGCGACTTCAGGCGGGATACGGCCACGACGGCGAGGCACGCCTCACCGCCCGATGAGCCGGTAGCCGACGCCGCGGACCGTTTCGATCCGGACCATGCCGCCCGCCAGCTTTGACCGGAGCCTGGCCAGATGAACGTCGATCGTATTGGAGCCGAGCGCGTCGGCCTCGTCATCCCACACGTTCATCGCGATCGACCGCCGCGGCACGACGGCCGGCGACCTGCGCACGAGGAGCTCAAGGATCCCGTATTCGGTGGCGGTGAGGACTGGCTCATGGCCGCCGACGAGGACCTTGCGCCTAGCCGGATCGAAGCGGAGGTCCCCGACAACGAGTTCCGGCTGCTGGACGGCCTGCGGGCGCCGCTGAAGGGCCCGCAGCCGGGCCAGCAGCTCAGCGAAGTCGAACGGCTTAACCAGGTAGTCGTCGGCACCCGCGTCCAGCCCGGTCACCCGGTCGGCGTAAGCGTCTCGGGCAGTCAGCATGAGCACCGGCGTGGGGCGCTGGTGCCGCCGAATCCAGCGCAGTACGTCCAGCCCGGAGGTCCCTGGCATCCGCCAGTCGAGTACAGCTAGCTCGTACTCATAGCTGCGCAAGAAGCGCAGGGCTTCCTCCCCGTCCGCGACTGCGTCGACGACGTAGTTCTTCTCGCGCAGCCCACGAGCCAGCACGTTCCGGAGCCCGATGTCGTCCTCTGCGACAAGCACCCGCACGGGCCCACTCCTGCCTGCTATCGCCTCGCGCCTGCTGGCGGCCGCCTAGCGGCGGAGCCGGCGCCACAGCGGACGCGGGATCAGACGCATCGCGACTGCGAGCATACCGACTGATCGCGGTACCCAGACCGAGGGCGCGTTAGCCGCCAGCGCCGCGGTGACGCCCGCGCCAACCTGTGCCGGAGTAGACGCGAGCGGAGCCGGGGCCATCCCCGCTGTCATGCGCCCGGTGACGAATCCTGGCCGCACGAGAAGGACCCGGACGCCGGTCCCATGCAGGGAGTCCGCGAGACCGCGGGCGAACGCGTCGAGTCCGGCTTTCGCGGCCCCGTAGACAAAGTTGGCCTTCCGCGGCCTGACAGCCGCTACCGATGAGAGCACGACGATCGTGCCGCGGCCTGCTTGCCGCAGCCGGGCCGCGATCGCGAGGAGGACGGTGACGTGGCTAGTGAAGTTCGTATCGATCAGGGCCGCCGCCTGCCGGGGGTCTGCGTCCAGCTCCTCTTGCGGAGTCAGGATCCCGGCTGCAGAGATCACCAGGTCAGGTGGCCCGGCGGCAAATGCGGCCGCCGGCAAATCCTGCTGAGCGGCCGGGTCGGTCGCGTCATAGCCCACGGTCGTCAGGCGGGCGCGCAGTCCGGCCGACGCCGCGCGCATCCGCTCGGCGTCCCGCCCGGCCAAAACGACCTCGGTGTCCGGGCCCAGGTCGAGCGCCGCAAGTATCGCCTGACCGATTTCACTCGTCCCGCCGATCAGCAGCACTTTGGCGGGCTTGTCAGCGGGCGGCATTCAGAGGCCCACCGTGAACATCGTCAGCCAGGTGAGCTCGCAGCAGATCATCATCGGATCCCGGACAATGAGGTCCTCGACCGGACGCCCCTCGGCGAGCCCGGTCAGCTGATCGAACCGGAAGAGGGCCAGCGCCAGAGGCACGACGCTCGCCACGTGCCAGCCCCGCATCCATCCGTCGTGCTCCGACAGCGCCCAGGCCAGATAGGAGGCCAGCAGAATGATGCTGGCCGCGCGCTGACCAGCGCGCAGCAGGCCGAGGCTGTACCAGCGCATCACCGGCCGATGCGCGATGGCCTCGTGGCCGAGGGAGGACAGCTCGGTGTAGCGCTTCCCGATGGCGACCATAAGGGCGCCCAGGCTGCAGACGGTCAGGAACCACCCAGACGGCGGTACATGCGTGGCGACCGCGCCACCGAGCGCCCGCAGCACGAATCCGGATGCAATGACAGTGAGCTCGATGCCCGGTACGTGCTTGAGCGTCATGCTGTACAGGAACGACACCACTATGTAAGCGCCGATGACGGCGCCGAGCATCGGCTCGCCAACTAGGAACGTAGCGAGCGCCGCGACGCCCAGGCAGCCGACGGTCAGCAGCACTGCGGCCGATACGGGCAGTCGCCCGGACGCGATCGGCCGCAGGCGCTTGGTCGGGTGCTTGCGGTCGCGCTCGACATCCAGGATGTCGTTGATGACGTAGACGGCTGACGAAGCGGCGGTGAACGCCACGAACGCCAGCAGCGCGTAGCCGAAGCCGTCATCCCGGCCAAGCGTGGCACCCGCCAGCGGAGCAGCGAAGACCAGCAGGTTCTTCGGCCACTGCCGGGGCCGGACAGCCTGGAGGGCGGCAAGAGGCAGCGCTCTTATCGACGCCGCGGCCGGTGGCGTGCGCGCCTCACGTGCGACAGGCGCCTGCTCGCCCGTCTCGTCAGCCCTAGTCGTCATTTGGCATAAGCCGCAGTGAAGTCCCGGCTCGATGGGAAGTAGTACCGATTCGGGGCCTGAGCCTGAGTTGGGAGCAAGGCTACAGGCTTCGGGTTGGATGTCTGGGCGTTCAGATAGTACATAAATGACATCCACGCCGGGTTGATATCCAGCTCCATGCCGGTGACGGCGCCAGCGTGCCGCAGCAGCTCAGCCAGCTCCCGCACGTTGAGGGCCGGGCCGTAGACAAAGATCACGCGTCCGTCGGCTGTCAGCCCGATGCCGGATCGCCAGACGTAGTACCCGCCGCCCAGGGTCGCACCCCAGCTCGCCTCGACGTTGCTGTCGACGCTGCCGGGCACGTAGCCGTTCGAGACGATCAGGTGCAGGTTCTGCCTGACGGCCGCGACGTCCGGGGTCATGCGCACAGCCCCGTCCCAGTTGCCGATGGCGATGTGCCCGTCCCGGTAGTACACGACCGAGGCCACGCCGGGAGTCAGTGTCCCGCGGCTCACGCCGTTCAGGAAGAAGCCGCCGCCCGACGAGCT
>DATIOU010000075.1:0-2073 GCA_035472835.1 Streptosporangiaceae bacterium
CTGGGAAAGCTCGAGAACGGCCAGCACGTTTCCCCCAGCACCCTCGGAATGGTTGAGAACCGGCTCGGCTGGGCCCCGGGTTCGTGCCGACGGATACTGGCAGGCGGGGAACCTAAGGTGGGGTCGCCGGACCTCGGGCATGCCGAGTACGAGGACCCGACACTGTGGCACATCGCGAGCACTCCGGGGCTGCCTCCCGACGTGGTTCGCGGCCTCGTCGCCCTCGCCCGGAACTGGCGGCAAGGCGACGACAGCACAGACGAGCAGGCCCAGCGGCGCACTTGACGTCCGTCTGCCGGTCAGGTCGCCACCGCGATCACGGCGTAATGATCCACGGTCTCGCCGTAGTCGGTGTCGATTTCCTGCAATCCCGCGAGCTTGAGTCGTTCACGCAGTTCCCCGAGCGTGAAGGGGCGGAACGAGAGCTGGTATTCGTGCGGCTCGATCCGGTCGCCGTCCTCGAACAGGAACACCAGGTGAGCGATGTGCTCCTCGCCGAGGCGATCCGGGATCTCCCAGCCGTAGAGCAGCACCGCCGCGTCGACGCCGGTCCCGCACGCCGCGTCGAGCACGGCGCTGGCCGGGCCGATCCGATGCAGCAGGCGCGCCGTCGCGGGCCGGTTGATCGCGACTCCGCCGGCCAGCGCGCCGTCGTCGAATATCCAGTCGTAGTCGGCGGCGAGGCCATCGTAGGGGTCAGCCACGACGCCCAGCCTGCCAGACAGCACCGGACATTCAGACCGGGGCATCCTGCACGCCCTCCTCATCGGCCACGTGATCAGACTCTCACTGGCTGTGCGGCTCCGCTCCTCAGCGACCAGTCCCTCTCAGGCGCACCGCAGCGCTGCCGCAAACCAGTTCACATGATTGTCCTGTCGAGCATGACCTGGTGGCGGCGGTTGCGGACAAAGCCCAGATGGCCTCGTGCTGAGTGAAGATCACGCAGGGCGTAGTAGATCGCTAGGCAAGTCGGTGGTGCCAGCGCGGTGCACGGGACGGGTGCGCAGTGAAGATCTACGGGACAGGCTCCAGGATGGCCAGTTCCTGCCCAGGGTTTGTGCGATGGGCGGGCGGCTGAGGTTGCGACGCGGCAGTCGTCAGGGTGGATTCACCAGCAGTTGCAGCGCAGCGAGGACGGGCAGCCAAACATCTTCCGAGTCCTGCGGCGAGTCGGCAGTGTCGGGCTCGTCGATCTCTAGCCGGACCACGCACCCGCCCGGGGCCGGCCGCACCAGCCAGGTCAGGTACACCGGCGGGTCGCCCGGTCCGGCTTGCAGCAGGTAGGACAGCCGTTCATGGCATTGCGCGTGCAGGACGCAACCGATCGCCCCGACGCGGTGGGCCAGGCGGAACTCAATGGGATCGCCAGGCACCCAGGTCGAGTGCGCCGCCAGGCCGTAGAGGTACGCGACGGTCTGGGCCGGGTCGGTCAGCGCCGCCCAGACCAGCCTGGGATCGGCGCGGACGTGAGCGTTGAAGACGTGCGCGGCGCACGCCACGCCGCGCTGCTGGCGACCGCGCTCGCCACGCGGTGAGTGGCCGGGCTGGGCGTCGTGGGCCGTCATGGCGGTGACCCCCCTCCGCGCGGATGCGACGACGGCGGTGCCGGCGGCCAGGACCAGCCGCTGGCGTTGGTACAGCTTTCCTTCTGGTACGTCGCGGGGACAGTCTCCGGATCACTCCGGGCGAACGTCTATTGTGCTGTGCCTTATCCGGCTTTCTCAACCAGCGATTCTCAGTGCCCCGAGACGCAGGAGCTGCCTGGCGACCGGCCCTTGATCCCAGCTAGTAGCCACCGTATGGTTTTACCATGGTTACCGGTAAACCAGACAATGCCGATGACGGGGTGTCGCCGATCGCGTTCTACCTCGACCGGGGGTTGGGGGTGCCGACTTACCTGCAGTTCGTGCACCAGGTCGACTATGCGCTGCGACTTGGCTTCCTGCGCGCGGGCGACCAGTTGCCGAGGATCAAGGACGTGACCCGCTCGCTGGCGGTGAACCCGGACACGGTGATGAAGGCATACCGCGAGCTGGAGTTGCGCGGCATCGTGGCCGGCCGCCCCGGCGTCGG
>DATIOU010000076.1:0-9568 GCA_035472835.1 Streptosporangiaceae bacterium
GAGGTGCTCGAGCATCCCGAGATCGGGGCACTGTACCTCGGTGGCCAGCCACGGCCGGCGGCTTCAAGCCCACCGCCTGATCCTCGCTAGTCGATGATCCTCGACTGTCACTGTCACATCATCCCGGCGGGGATGCTGACCGGCGCGGTGCCGGCCGACTGGCGCCCGGCCCTAACCGAGGATGCTGGCCGGCGGGTCGTGACGTTCCAGGGCCGTCGGCTCACGTCGATCACCGGCGAGTTCTGCGACGTCGACATCATGCTGGCCCAGGCCGCCGCCGTGGACGTCACTCACCTGCTGCTGTCGCCGTGGATCTTGCTGATCCCGACAACAGCGGAGCCCGCGCTCGCCGCGCGGGTCTGCCGGGTGCAAAACGAGAGCCTGGCGGAAGCCGCTAGCCACGCCGACGGGCGCGCGTTTGGCCTAGGCGCCGTTCCGCTCCAGGACCCGGCCCACGCGGTGGCTGAGCTTGAGTACCTGATGGGGCTGCCGGGCATGCGCGGAGTGGAGGTGCCGGCCAGCGTCGCCGGCAGTTATCTGGGCGAGTCCCGCTTCGCGCCGTTCTGGGCGGCGGCGGCCGACTGCGGCGCGGTGGTCTTCGTGCACCCAACCACGACCGGCCTCAGCCTGTCGGGGCTCGAGGCCCATTACCTGTGGAACTCAGTCGGTAACCCCATCGAGACGACCATCGCCGCGGCTCAGCTCGTCACCAGCGGCGTCTTGTCCCGTCATCCGGACCTGAAGGTCCTGCTCGCGCACGGCGGGGGCGGGCTGGTAGCACTACGCGGCCGGCTCGGGCGTGCTTACGACGTGCGGCCGGAAGCTCGCGCCGACGGCGCGGCGGCGCCGGCCGACGGGCTGCGCAGGCTGTACTACGACAGCCTGACGCATGACCGCGACGTGCTCGCCGACGTCATCGGGTTCGCCGGCGCGGAGCACGTACTGCTCGGCTCGGATCGTCCGTTCGACATGGGTGCGGACCGCCCGGCCGACGACATTGCCGCGCTGGGCCTGAGTCCCGCCGACGAGGAACTGCTGCTGTCCGGGAGCGCCCGCAGGCTGCTCGGGCTGCAAGAGACTAGTGAGGTGGACTGCCGATGACGATTCATACGTACGGCGCGAACGCGGTCGACTGGGAACAGCGGGTTGACCTGGAGCGGCTGCGGACGGAGCGCTTGGCCAGACTGAAGTCGCACTTGGCCGAGTCGTCGCTAGGTGCCCTCCTGAGCTTTGACTTCGCGAACATCCGGTACATGACCGCGACGCACATCGGCACCTGGGGGATGGACAAGCTGGTCCGGTTCGCGCTGCTGCCGCGCGGCGGCGAGCCGGTGGTCTGGGACTTCGGGTCGGCGGCGCGCCATCACCAGCTGTACAACCCGTGGCTGGATTACTCCGACGGGCCGCCGTCGCCAGAAGGCGCGCGGGCGACCGGCGCGCGAGCGGGGATCTCGACGCTGCGCGGGGCGTTGCATCCGGACGCGGGCATGGCGGCGGATGTCGCGGCCAAGGTCGCGCATGTGCTGCACGAACACGGCCTCGCCGGCGAGCCAGTCGGTGTCGACGTCGCGGAAATGCCAGTACTGGCGGCCTTGCACGCGGCCGGCATCGAGACGGTTGACGGACAGCAGGTGTTCCTGGAGGCGCGCCGGACCAAGACCGCTGACGAGATCT
This sequence comes from Streptosporangiaceae bacterium, assembly GCA_035472835.1. Lineage (GTDB taxonomy): Bacteria > Actinomycetota > Actinomycetes > Streptosporangiales > Streptosporangiaceae > JAJYUU01. The sequence goes on from DATIOU010000076.1 coordinate 1,675, forward strand.
CGCTGCTAGCGCAGGCGTGCTCGATGGTGGATGCGGCCTATCAGCAGCTGTATGAGTTCTTGCGGCCGGGAGTGCGGGAGAACGAGTGCGTGGGCCTGGTCTCGAAGGTGCTCTACGACCTCGGCAGCGAGTTCGTCGAGGGCGTGAACGCGATCTCGGGCGAGCGGTGCTCGCCGCATCCGCACGTGTACTCGGACCGGCTGATCCGGCCGGGTGACCCGGCGTTCTTCGACATCCTGCACAGCTACCTGGGCTATCGGACGTGCTACTACCGGACCTTCGCGGTGGGCAGCGCTTCCCGCGCCCAGCGGGATGCGTATGTGCGGTGCCGGGATTACATGGACCAGGCGATCGCGATGGTCAAGCCCGGCGTCACGACAGGTGACATCGTTTCGCTGTGGCCGCGCGCGGAAGAGTTCGGGTTTCCCGATGAGATGGCAGCGTTCGCGCTGCAGTACGGGCACGGCGTCGGGCTGTCGATCTGGGAGAAGCCCATCTTCAGCAGGCTGGTATCCCTCGACCACCCCGAGCCGCTGGAGGAGGGCATGGTGTTCGCGCTGGAGACGTACTGGCCAGCAGCCGACGGCTGGTCGGCCGCCAGGATCGAGGAAGAGGTGGTCGTCACTGCCGATGGCTGCGAGGTGATCACCAAGTTCCCGGCCGAGGAGTTGCTGGTCGCAGGCCGGAAGTACTGGACGGCCGGCGGCGCCCTGAACACGCTGCGCGAGGCCCAGTCGAACCTGAACACCGCGGCCGGCCGCGGCGAGCCGGATCACGCGGACGGTGCAGGGGGCGGCGTCGGCACGGCCAGCGACGATGGCGCGGAAGGCGGCGGCGCGTGACGATCAGCATGGATGCGAGCCGGCCGGCGGCGAGCATGGACGCCGGCGAACTGCTAAGGCTCTATGAGCAGATGACCGTGATCCGCGGTACCGAGAAGGCTGCGCATGACCTGTTCCTGGCCGGGCTGGTAAAGGGCACGACGCACCTGGCGGCCGGGCACGAGGCAGTGGCGGTCGGAGCGAGTGCGGCGCTGCGGCCTGATGACTACGTGTTCGCCACCTACCGCGGTCATCACCACGCGATGGCGCGGGGCGCGAGCCCCGCGGAGTGCCTGGCCGAGCTGATGAGCAAAGCCACCGGCGTGTGCAAGGCCAAGGGCGGGTCCATGCACCTGACCAAGGCATCGGCGGGAATGCTCGGCTCGTACGCGATCGTGGGGGCTCATCTGCCGATGGCGGCGGGAGCAGCGTGGTCGGCGCAGCTGCGCGGCTCCGGGCAGGTCGCCGTCGCGTTCTTCGGCGACGGCGCCACCAACATCGGCGCGTTTCACGAGGCGCTGAACCTCGCCTCGGTGTGGTCGCTGCCGGTGCTTTTCATCTGCGAGAACAACCTGTACATGGAGTACACCCCGATCGGCTCGGTGACCGCCGCCGACCACCCGGCCGCTGACCGCGCCGCCGGGTACCGGCTGCCGTCGGAGGTCATCGACGGGAACGACGTCGTCGTCGTGGCGGATGCCGTCGGCAGGGCCGCGGAGCGGGCTCGGGCCGGCAGCGGGCCGACCGTCCTCGAGGCGCTGACGTACCGGCACTTCGGGCACAGCAGGACCGACCCGGCCACGTACCGGCCGGCTGGCGAGGTAGCGGCGTGGCTCGCACGCGACCCGCTGGAAGTGACTCGGGCCAGGCTCGCGGAGTTGGGCGTGCCCGGATCCGACATCGACGCGGCCGCAGGGCGTGCCGCCGCCGAAGTGGCGGCGGCGGTCGCGGCCGCCAAGGAAGCCGATAGCGCCGATCCGGCCGAAGCGCTGACCGACGTATGGGCGGACGGAGGACACCAGTGGCGGACCTGATCACCTACCGCGACGCCGTCGCTGAGGGCCTAGCCAGGGAGATGCGCCGCGACCCCGCCGTAGTCTGCCTAGGCGAGGACATCGGCGCGGCGGGCGGAGTATTCAAGACCACCGTCGGGCTGCTGGCCGAATTCGGCCCAGAGCGGGTCCGCGACACCCCCATCTCCGAGCAGGCCATCGTCGGGATGGCGATGGGCGCGGCCATGACCGGCATGCGGCCGGTCGCCGAGATCATGTTCTCCGACTTTCTCGCCTGCTGCTGGGACTACCTTGCCAACGAGATCCCGAAGATGCGGTACATGACTGGCGGGCAGGTGACCATCCCGCTCGTCGTCCGGACCGCCAATGGCGGCGGGCTCGGGTTCGGCGCCCAGCACTCGCAGGCAGTGGAGAACTGGGCGCTAGCGGTTCCCGGTCTCAAGGTTGTCGCCCCGTCTACCCCGGCCGATGTCGTAGGTCTGCTCGCGGCCGCGGTGCGCAGCGACGATCCGGTCGTGTTCTTCGAGCACAAAGGCCTGATGGCCGGGCGCGGCGAGGCGCCGCCACCCGAGCACGTCGTGCCTCTCGGGCAGGCGACGATCGCGCGTCCCGGCACGGACGTCACCGTGGTCGCGCTCGCGGCGACCGTGCCGCTCGCGCTCGCCGCCGCTGACGAGCTGGCCGGCACCGGAGCATCTGTTGAAGTCATCGACCTGCGCTGCCTCGTGCCCCTCGACATGGCCACGGTGCTCGAGTCGGTCGCCCGTACCTCGCGCCTGCTGATCGTCGAGGAGAACCCTTACCAGGGCGGCTGGGGCGGCACGGTTGCCTCGATCGTCGCCGACGAGGGATTCGAGTCGCTGGACGCCCCGGTCCGCAGGCTAGCCGCCGAGTGCGTGCCGCTCCCCTTCGCGGATGCGCTCGAAGACGAGGTAATTCCGACAACCGCGAAGGCCACGGCCGCACTCCGCCGACTGCTCGACTACTGAGAGGCCGGGCCGGCCGGCACGATGTTGGCGTTGACATGGAATACGTTGTCAGAGTCGTAGGCGGCCTTGATCTGTGCGAGCCGTTCGTACTTAGCGGCGCCGTAGCTGCCTCGTACCCGGTCGCCCTGGTAGTCGCTCGTGCCATTCACATAGCCGTCGCCGCCGCCGACTGCGTACGGCCGCAGGGCCTGCCAGAGGTCCGTCGCCCAGCGGTGCTCGACGTCCAGCCCCGCGGCGTCTGGCGCGACGGCGACAATGAAGACGCCAAAGCGCGGCGACCGCCCGCCGCTGAATGCGGTGGCGTCGTCGGCAACCTCGCTGTAGGCGCCGTCCAGCCGGTACATCAGCAGCAACGACTGTGGCGACGTCTTGGCCGGGACATGGGCAGTCAGGACGTCGATGACCGAGTCGGACAAGTTCTCGACGTACGTGCCCTTCTCGTAAACGTGCGAGCCCCAGGCGTTGGCCTCGTCGAGGAGCTGCTGCAAAGCGACGTACGGCATAGCGGTGACCACGTCGAACAGCGGAGGCAGCCGGCGCTTGATATCGGCCGCGATGCCCGGGTGCGCTGCCGAGTCGAAGCCAGTGAGCACGATCACGTAGCCCGGCTCGAAGTGATGCTCTTCGGGTACGAACGGAGCTGGCGGCGCATTGATGGCCCCGACCACCGCGTTGACGTCGGAAGGCATGGTGGCGACGACGTCACGCGCGAGACGCAGGGCGGCGGCGCCCTGTTCCAGCGGCCAGAAGAACATGCCGAACTGGACCAGCGGATCCACCTCGTGCAGCCGGAACTCGAACCGGGTAACAATGCCGAAGTTCCCGCCCCCGCCGCGTATCGCCCAGAACAGGTCGGGATGCTCATCCTCGGCCGCCCGCACGACGTTGCCCGCCGCGGTCACCACCTCGGCTTCGATAAGGTTGTCGATGCTGAGTCCGAACTTTCGCGTTAGCCAGCCCATGCCGCCACCGACCGTCAGCCCGCCAACGCCAGTGTGGCTGACCAGGCCAGCCGGTACGGCAAGGCCGTGGGCCTGGGTCGCGGCGTCGAGGTCGGCCAGCAGCGCCCCGCCTCGCACGCTCGCGCGGCGCCCGATCGGGTCGACCCGGACCTCGTTGAGCTGGCTCAGGTCGATCATCACGCCGTCGTCGCAAACGGCCGTACCGGCCGTGTTGTGCGCGCCGCCGCGAACGGACAGCTCAAGTCCCTGGGCGCGGGCGAAAGCAACGGCCGCGGCGACGTCGGCGGCCGATTCACAGCGGGCGATAGCGGCCGGATACCGATCAATCCCGGCATTGAAGACCCGGCGCGCGTCGTCGAAATCGCCGTCTTCCGCGACGATAACTGGACCATCGATGTCCGCGCGAAGTTCCCCGATCCGGTCCGCGGCCAGCTGCCTCATGTCAGTCCCCTCCCGGTACGCGCCTACTTTTTGCGCGCGCTCGCTCAGGTCACCCGATCATGCTGGCGTGCCGGCTGGCCGGCGGTGCGGTGGAGATCACGTGTGCAGGTCGTGCTCATTCTGGGGGGGTGGCTACCAGTCAGCCCTGTGTCAATGAAAGTGACGGCCATGGATAGAGCGCGAGGTGGAAGATCAGCACCGCAAGACCCGCAATGATGATCATCGTAACAATGGGCCGCTGCCGCTGGCCTTGCAGTCTATTGACAGTTTCGAAGAGCGTTGTGAACGCGGCCTTGCCGGTCCAGCATGCGTACACGTTCGGCACGATATAGAAGAAAAGAGTAATAGATCCGTAGATAACATAGCCCCGGGTATAAGGGTCATCATTCGTGAAGGGGACCAGAAGGCCCGCGACTACTATGCTGACGGCGGCAGTCACCCACATCCACCACATCCAGGGCGCAACTTCGCCATCCTGATTGACCGCCATGCCCGATCGCACGACGTGGCCATACGCACCTCGATGAACTGCATCAGGTGTCCCGCGGACTAACGATGCAGTGCGATTCCGATACAGGAGAGCATGGACGGCCGCAAGTGCGATCAGCGCCACCACGACAGCCCTGGTACCGCCCCACAATTTCTCGACGTGGCCTATGGAGCGAGAGATCGAGTAAAACCAGGTATCTAGGTTTGAGCCCAAGATCTCCGGGACCGCGAGAACCAGCCCGATCACTGACCACACCGCGATGCCTCGCCGGAATGGTCTTTCGAGTTCGAACCAACGCTGCAGCGCGTTGCCTTGCGCGGCGACATCTGTAGTCATAATGGAAAGGTAAGGACGGTTGATCACGCCGTCAATAGGCCAATCTGCTGTTGCCTCCTCCAGTCGCGGTTGGCCGCACACGGCGCGTTGGGATGCATTGCTGCAGCCCGAAGGATCGCGTTTTCTCTGAACTGCTCTCAGGCCTCGTGCATTAGCAGAAGCGTCAGCTCTTATCCATTCCGCGCACTCGGCGCGCGCTGGCCGAGACCCCCCGGCCGGAGTTGCGGAATTGGCCCTGCGCTTTCCGACGGATCGCTGTCGGGGAGACTGCAGACCGGCTGAAATCGTCCGGGGTCGCCAGCCGCCGCTGGATGTTGTGCCTTGTCAGCAGGGACCCCGGTGCCTGGTTGGCACAGCTCTTCACCGCGTACCAGCGGAATTAGATTGTCCTCGGTGGCTGCAGGGCAAAACGAAGATCATCTAGCCAGGCCGCAGCGAGGGTCCGTAAGCTTGGTTAGGGGTCGAGGGACCACTGAAAGTCCGCAGTACCAAGATCGTCCAGGGGGTTTCCGCAGGTCAGAAGGAAATTATGTGCTGTGGATTCAGTAGTTGGCCTCCAGACAAGCGCTGAGCGGGACGCGGCCTCAAGCTAGCGGTTCGGGAGCGGCGTCTGGCTCGATCGTGAGCCGTTGGGGGGATGCGCATGCGCACGCAAACCCGGCCAAGCCGTCACTCGCGCTTCGCGGCGGCATTCCGGCGACCTGCTCCGGCCTGGCGGTCACTCGTCGCCCGTCATCCGGCGATGCGATTTGCGCAGATCATACCCATCGCGCTACTGCTGTGGGGCCTTGACGATGTGGCCCGCTTTCGTGCCGGCGCCGCCGCCGCCGGCCGGCACAACGCCCTGGTCGTCAACTCGGTCAGCGATACGATCGGCGGCGCGTCGACCCATCTCATTAACGATTGGACGGTCGGGCACGCCGCAGCCGCGCTGGCGTCGTCCTGGTATTACATCCTCTTCCAGGGCGCCATCACCGGGGTCGTCGGCGCGATCATTCTGTGGCGACAGGTACCTACGTTCCCACTCCACCGCAACGCGCTGGTCGCCATGACGCTGTTCGGCCTCGTTGCGTTCTGGCTGTATCCCGTCGCGCCGCCGCGGATGCTGCCGGGCTACCACGACGTCATCGCCGTCACGATTCCCTCGTTTACCAGCGTGGTGGAGACCAACGGCGCGGCGCAGTTCGCCTCGCTGCCGTCCCTGCATGTCGCCTGGGCGATCTGGGCCGCCATCGCCCTCTGCACTGTTGTCCGCGAGCCCCGGTGGCGGGTGCTCGTCTGGCTCTACCCGGTCGCGACTATCACCGACGTGCTCGCGACAGGCAACCACTACCTGCTCGACATCATCACCGCGCCCGGGCTTCTGCTGCTGGGCTACGCGGTCGCGCTGTCGCCGGCGTTCGTGCGCTACCTGCGGCGTAGCCAGATCTGGCACCGTCAGGTGCTGCCCGGCCTCTTGCTGCACTACGTGGCCCTGCGTGGCCTATTGGTGCCCAACCTGCTGCTGCCCAGACGGTCGCCAGACGGCGAGGCCTCATCCTTGTGGTTTGAGCAGAACCAGATGATCCCCGGACCGCGCCACCCGGCGCCGGACCGCCCAGTAGAGAGCCGGCTCGCTTGCTCAGGCAGCGCTCGTCCTGGTCATGGTGATCCCTCCGGCCAGCGCTAGCCGCCCTGAACCGAGGGCTGCTATTTCGGCTCACCGAGGCGGCAGCGAGAGCGCGCCGCCAGGCACCTACGAGGCGTACGAGAGCGCGCTCGCGGTCGGTGCCGACCTCCTGGAATTCGACGTGCGCAGGACCGCGGACGGTCAGCTCGTCGCGTTCCATGATCCGCGCCTCGGGCCCGGTCGGCCTGTAGCGGTGCTGAGCTACGCCGACCTCTGCCGTCTGGCGGGGTACGAGGTTCCTACGGTCACCGGTGTCCTACGCCTGCTCGCGGGCCGTGCGGGCGCGCACATCGACCTCAAGGAGCGCGACTGTCTCGGCCCCGTCGCGGTCGAGGCGCTGAGCGTACTCGAGCCAGCGCGCATCATCGTCACAACCGGCGACGAGGCCGCCGTCAGCGAGCTTCGTTCCCGCTTCCCGGCAGTCCCGTGCGGTCTTACGATCGGTGGCGATCTGGCGCAGACGGGGCGGTATCTGACTGGGCGGGTGCGCCGGCGTGTCCGCAGCCGCGTCGACGCGGTCACCGCGGTGAACGCGGACTGGGCGGTCGTCCATGAGCGCCTGGCCGAAGCTGGCGTGCTGGCGGAGTGCCGCCGGAGCGGCCTGGCCACGATGGTTTGGACTGTCAACGACGACTCGGCAATGGCCCGCTGGCTCAGCAGTCCGGACGTCGACGTGCTCGTGACCGACCGGCCAGGCCGGGCGGCCGAACTACGCCGGTCCGCTGATCGGTGAGCGCCTGGCCGCTTTCAGCCGGCTGGCAGTGGCACAGGCCGCTGGCGGGCGGTTGAACTCCGTGCGACGCGCAGCTTGTCGACGGGCCCGAACGGCACGATCCTGACTGCTGGCGTCTCGGCGACCGCGTCCGCCACGGTCGGGTAGCGCGGGATGACGCCGTTCCCAGCGAGATGGGTGAGCGCGGCCGCGCCAACGAGGCGCAGATCGCCGCCTTCAGCGGCGGCGTGCTGGTAGGCCCGGCCTAGCTCGGCGCATCCGGCGGCGTCGCATGTCGTGGTCGCGGACATGTCGAGCACGACAGTCACGTGTCCGGTGGCCGCCAGGCGAAGCAGAGTGGTGCGCAGTACGTTCGCGCTGCGCGAGTCCAGGACCGCAGGCGCGGCGATCACCGGCACGCCTCTGACCACCTGGATGGGGTACCTGATCTCGGCCATGCG
>DATIOU010000077.1:0-2983 GCA_035472835.1 Streptosporangiaceae bacterium
ATGTCCTCGACCTCGGACCGGGCCAGTGATCGCGGCCCGGATCGGGCCAGCGTCGGCCGCGTTACCGGCTCGGACGGTGCAGTCTCAGGCAGTTGGCGGGCTTCTGCCAGGCGGGGTTCGCCGCCTGCCGACTGGCTCATCTGAAAATGCAGCCTCCTGTCAAAGCGATGTGCTGGGACCTGGGGGCTGGCTTTGCCAGCTTGGGGCAGCGCTCCTGACCTGCGCCGATGCTGGGCGCGGTCACGGCCAGGGCGATTGAGCTCCATAGCCTGCGGTCATCGCCGATCACCACGGCGAGTCCGAGTCATCGTCGGTATTCCCCGTGGGAGCGGTGATCATTGCGCCGGTTGGCGTCGCGAACTCGCGCGTCTTGTCCGCACGTCGCAGATGCACGTGATGGCACCGTCTTGTCGGGCAATACGGAGAGCGAGGGCATTGTCTCGATTTTCCCCGGACATTGCTTGCTGCGCCGGCCGCTGTGCCGGTTATTGAGCGGCGCGGCAACTCTGTCTGCCGGCTCCGGGTGATGCGGCTACGAACTCGCGCTACCGCTCGAGGACAGGCGACGTGCCCGCTCCCGGCAGCACTCCCACTAGCGCAGCCCCGGCGCCAAGGGAGCGTCAGCTTGCCGACGGCACCTCGCCGAGCAATTGTCTGAGTACCAGGACGGCTTCTGCCGGTTCTGCACCTAGCTGGCCTGCTCGGCGCGCATACTCCGCGGCCGCCGCGCGCAGTTCGCTGGCCTGCTCGGGCCCGGCTGCCGGCGGACTGCTCGCTCCGGCAGCGATGAAGGTACCGTGCCGACCGCGCGCGCGGATGATTCCGGTCACTTCAAGCTCTCGGTAGGCCCTCGCAACCGTCCCCGGCGCCAGGCCGAGATCTGTGGATAGCTGCCGGATAGACGGCAACCGGGTCCCGGGCGGCAGCATTCCGGCCGCGGCCTGCTGTGCCACCTGCGCGCGGATCTGCTCAAATGGCGGCACCGCGGAGTTCAGGTCGACCGACAGCATCACGCTAGCCGTACCCGCGGAATGGTGTCACGCCACTGAAACGTGACCGCTACGAGAAGCGCCGCTACGAGCAGGAGCAATCCAGCCCAGCCTGTCCACGGAACTAGCGAAGCGGCCCACGGGTAAGCGGCGGGCTGCGCGCCAGCAGGCGGGCGGGCTGCGCATACAGAAGCATGACCAGCCTGGTCCAGTTGCTGGCAGATCATCGCGAGCATCGTCAGCCCGACGGCGGCTGCTCCGGCTGCGACCGAGCGCGCAGACATGCGCCGGATGACGTCGTCTACGCGAGCAAGGCCGGGGTCATCGCCCGCCCGGGCGCGGCGCGTCAGCGCTGCCAGGGTCATCTCGGCGATCGCGAGGGCGCTAGCCCCTAGCACCGCTGCTAGCACAAGCGGACCACCCGGCCACCTTGCGGCAGCCACCCGGCACGTGTAATCAGCAGTGACGATCCTTGTAGCGCCTGGTGCGCGGTGCATAAGCATCAGTAGTGGTGCGGCTAGTACGGGTATCAGCAGCACCCAGTAGGTGACGCGCGCCCCATGCGGCAGCAGGTCGGCGCGGCGGCGCGGACGCAATTCGGCGCTCCGGACTGCGCTACGGGCGGGCAGCGGAGTCAGCAGCTCGCTGACGAGTACGCCGAGCAGATAGCCGGCAGGGATGAGCGGCAGTGCCAGCATGGCCTGACGCGCGGCGGCCGGCAGGGCGGCGCCGAGCACAAGTCCGCCAATGAGTCCGAAACGTCGCCCGCGCCTAGTTCGGCTGAGGTAATCCGATGCCATCCTCATGGTGCCCGGATCGGCTGGCAGGCTGGCCTCGGCAAGCAAGAAGCTCGCTCGCTCGTCGTTCGTCATCGCGACTCCGGTGTATCAATGTGTCAACACGATGATACATACAAGCGTCCTGTCCGCAACAGCGCCGCGGCCAAACCCGACGAGGCACGTGCCGGCGCCATGCGCGCATCCGAATGCGTTCGACTCGGGCGCCGGTTGAAGTCAGCTGCCCTCCCAATGCGCCTACTCAGACGGGGGGGAGCGGCGAACGGCCGCTGCTCCAGCGCCTGCAACGCCAGCAGCACGGCCGTATCGAGCGGGGGATCGCGCCCGCTGGCCAGTCGTGCGGTGCGATTTCACCTGGGGCGTGTGAACGCTCAAGCGAGGCCGAATCGTCCAGGGATCAAGTGAGGCTAGGCAGCAAGCCCGACTCCGATTGATCGTTGACACCGCAGCTCACGTGGTGCTTGACATCGCCCGCCCGGCCGTTTGCCATACTGGCCTAATGCCAGGAAAGACTCACGGCGTGGTGGTGCTCGCCGGGACCGCGCTGCTGGCTATCGGTCTTGATCAGGCGACGAAGGCGCTCCTGGTCGCGAATTTGGAGGGTAAACCGCCGGTTCGCCTGATTGGCGACGTCCTGACCGTCAATGTCTCTCGGAACTCTGGTGCCGCCTTCGGCTTCGCGCCAGCCGCAACTGTGCTGTTCACCTGCGTGGCGGTGGCGACCGTCGTACTGATCGTCACCAGGGCGTCCCGGCTACGGTCGGTCGGCTGGGCGGCAGCACTCGGTCTGCTGCTAGCGGGAGCCGTCGGGAACTTGTGTGACCGGCTGACGCGAGCACCCGGGATCGGCCGCGGCGCCGTCGTCGACTTTGTTGACCTGCAGCACTTCGCGACCTTCAACATCGCCGACAGCTGCGTGACATGCGGAGCCGCCCTTGCGGTCTTGCTGTCGCTCCGCGGCATTCCCATGACGTATCGATCACCCGACAACGCCGAGAGCCTCGCGGCCAAGCCTGAAACAGGCTGACCGCGGAACTGCCCAAGTTCCGCGTGGGAATCCCGGTGGCGGCCGAATCCTGGAAGCTCGGCGCGTACCTCACTCACTGACTCGAGTTTGCGGTTCGGCCAACTTGGCGGCCGGCTACCTACTCGCTATCCGCAATGATTGCCCGGCTGTACATCGAGCCGGGGCTGCCG
>DATIOU010000078.1:0-20618 GCA_035472835.1 Streptosporangiaceae bacterium
CGCTCCGCCGCCCCAGCAGCAATGCTTCGGCGCCAAGTGCCTCGGTGGTCTCGACCGTGGCCCACTCCTCGAGGTCCTTGCCGCCAAACTGGCCGAACCAGCCGCCGAGCCTGAAACCCTCCTCGCCCGTCGGGTCCTCGACGACCCCGTCGAGCGAGCTGTTGGTCGTGATGACGATCTTTCCCATTCCGGTCCTCCTCCGCAGGCTGTGTCACTCTCACCGATGCAGACACGGCCACGGCGGCAAACAGGGCGCTGCCAGGCCGCCCAGTTGGCCACTCGATCGGTGTCGTGGCATTAAAAGGGGTGCCTGGCACGTGCCCTGCGCGGGGAAATGCCGGTAACGTCGGCCGTCTCAGCGGCTGCAATAGCCGCGTGGCTGGCCTGCGCGAGGCGGCAGCCGCGCGGCGATTTGCGCGTTGCTTAGCCCTAAGGTGAGGAGCCCGAGCACTTCCGCCTCCCGAGCGCCTCTCAGCAAGCCGAGAGCGCGGCGCAGGGCTTGCCATAGCGTCTCGTCGTCGACGTCACGGTGAGACGTCACTCGGGCCGTGGATCCCACCGGAACCGGCGTATGGCGATAACCGCTCCGAGCACGCCCCAGGCCGCGAGCACCGCCAGGTGATGCCAGTCGACGCCGGTATGCACGGCAAGCGGTCCGGTCAGCGCCTCATTGAACGGCCGCACCGGCAGCCACCCGGTGATCCGGTTGAGTAGCGCCGAGTGAATCGGAAGGTAGGTGCCGGACAGGAACAAGAGCGGGAACAGGACCAGTTGCGCGACGGCCGGAGCGGCCTCGGCATTGGCGATCACTGAGGCGACCGCGACGCCGAGAGCGCAGAAGCAAGCCGCCCCCGGCAGGAGCGTCGCCGCTAGCGCGAACCACTGTGTGGGCAGCGGAACGCCGTAGAGCCGCCCGACGCCCACAATCAGTGCAACGTCGACGACGCTGACGAGCACGCAGTGCGCGAGCAGCCCGGCGAAGTAGGCCCAGGCTGGCAGCGGCGTCGCCCGGACACGCTTGAGTATGCCGTTCTGTCGCCGCGCGGCCAGCGCCACTGCCAGTTGTCCGTAACAGGACCCGAGCACCGACAGTGCGGCGATGGTGGGCACGTAGTACTGCAGCGCTGACAGCCCGTTGAAATACGAGCTCTTCGCGACGCCGCCGAACAGCGCGCCGATGATGACCACGAACACCAGTGGGAAGACGAATGTGAAGACTGCGCTCTGCGGGTTGCGCCAGAACGACAGCTGTTCGTACCTGACCTGGTGCGCAAGCAGCCTCGCTGGGTTACGCCTGCGCCCGGCCTGGCGTGCGTTTGCAACCGCGGCGGTCATCGGGCACTCCTGTCTAGGTCGGCCTTGGTGGTGAGTTCGAGGTAGACGTCCTCCAGGCTGGGCCGGTCGACCTGGAGGTCGGGTAGCAGCACCCCCCGCTGCATGGCCCATCCGGTCAGCTCGTGCAGTGCCCGGGTCGGGTCGTCGGCATCGACGGTGACGAGCCCGTTCCCGGCAGATGCAGGTACCGGGAGCTCGGCCATCGCATATCCGGGCGGTAGCGAGAACGTGATGCGCGACGGCAGCGCATCGCGGCGGCCGAGCGCGGCCGGCGGGCCTTCAGCGACGATCACTCCGGCGGACAGCACGGCCACCCGGTCCGCCAGCGCCTGGGCCTCCTCCATGTCATGCGTGGTCAGCAGGATGGTCATCCCAGCAGCCTGCAGCGAGCGAACGAGGTCCCATGCGTCCCGCCGCGCAGCCGGGTCGAAACCGGTAGTCGGCTCGTCCAGGAATAGCAGCTCGGGGCTGCCGATCAGGCCTAGAGCAAGGTCCAGGCGCCGCTTCTGGCCGCCCGACAGCGACCTGACCTTGCGGCGTTCCAGGCCCTCCAGGCCGGCCATGCCGATGACTTCGGCCACGGTCCGAGGCGCCCGGTAGTATCCGGCGTCGCGGGCGAGCGTCTCGCCAACGGTCAGGTAGGGCTCGACCGCGATGTCCTGCAAGACCAGCCCGGTACGGTCACGTAGTTCGCGGCCGCTTGCCCGGTCGCCGGGGTCCAGGCCGAGAACTTCCGCCACGCCCCCGTCGCGGCGGCGAAAGCCCTCCAGGATCTCCAGCGTCGTGGTCTTGCCAGCGCCGTTCGGCCCGAGCAGCGCGAAAATCTCGCCGCGCCGGACCGTCAGGCTGACCTCGCGCACCGCGTGCACCTGGCCATAGCTCTTGCGCAGCCCGGCCACGTTGATTACGTCCGGACGCATCGAACCTCCACTGTCAGCTCGAGGTGCCGGCCCGCGAGACCGCGCGCTGCGGTCACGCCGAACTCGGTACGGTCGATCCGGGTGGTGGCCGTCGCGGCAAAGGACCGCGATGCCACCGTCAGGTCGACGATGGCTAGGCGCACCGGCCTGCTGACATCCCGGACGGTGAGCGTCCCGGTCAGCATCCGGCGCTCGACGTCCACGTGCTCGCCGTTGAAGATCATCACTGGGTACCGGTCAGGATTCAGGAACCTCCGCGAGAGGACGCGGCCGTCTCGCTGGGCATTCCCGGTTCGGAAGCTCGCGGTCTCGATCTCGGCGTGGACCGCCGACTCGGCCAGCGGCTCAGTGATGTCGACAGTCCCGCCACGCAGGGCCAGTACGCCACGCACTGGGGCCAGCCCGAACAGGTGCCGGGTTGCGAACGAGACGGTGGACTCGGTGTTGTCGATGCCGTAGCGGCCTAGCCACGGCATCACTGCGCGTTCTTGTTCGGTACGCATGCCATCCAGTCCAGCGCCTGGGCATTGACCGGCGGCAGAGCCGGCGGTATGGTCTGCGCCCGACGGCTGTAGGTGCTGCGACCGACTGGGGGATGGCCCGCGAATGCGCCGTGCGACTTTAGTAGGTTCCGGCTGGGCCGAAGGTTGCCAGAACCGGCCAGTACCCCGGGCATGACGTAGCGTGAACCAGATGGGCCTGAGAGCATGGTCAAGACAGCACTGGCTCGCCGTTGACGTCATCATCGCGGTCGGATTTGTCCTGATCGACGCGAGCGCGACGCTGGGCGGCGCTTCCTGGTGGCCGAGTCATCCGGGCACGCTGGCCTGGTCCATGCTCGGTGTTCAGGCTCTCGCCGACCTGTCGCTAATCGCGCGCAAGCGCGCGCCGCTCATCGTGATCGGCATCATCGCCGCGTTCACGCTGGCAATATCGCTGCTCGTATTGCCGGCCGGCGCGATCGTCCCAGCTAACAGCGGGAACGTGTGGGCACCGTTCGCGGCTGTACTCGCAGCGTACGGGCCGTTCTACTACCCGAAGGACCGGCGCGCGTCGATCGCGGCAGTGGTGATCCTGACGGCCATCAGCGCGCGGATCTGGGACCCGTCGGCCACCGTCATAGCGATAGCCGTCGGGAGGACCGCCCTCGGTCCGCTACTCGGCCTCTACCTCGGCGCCCGCCGGTGCATGATCCGGGCGCTCACTGATCGCGCCGAGCGCGCTGAGCGGGAACGCTATCTGCTCGCCGAGCAGGCCAGGGCCGAGGAAAGGGCCAGACTCGCCGGCGAGATGCACGACGTCGTGACTCACCGGCTGAGCCTGATGGTGCTCCAGGCCGGCGCCCTTGGCATCACCGCGACCGACGATGCCACCCGGCGGGCGGCCGAGGACCTTCGCGCGGGCGGCTGTCAGGCCCTTGATGAACTGCGGGACCTCGTTGGCATCTTGCGGACGTCGCCAGAAGGCGACGAGTCGCCGTCCACCGAAGGCTTCGCCGCGCTGATCGCCGAGTCGACCGCAGTCGGCACTCCCACCGAGCTAACCGAGGAGGGCGACCGTGCGCTCGCTTCCCCGGTGGTCGGCCGTAGCGCCTACAAGATCATCCGCGAATCGCTCACGAACGTGCGCAAGCACGCGCCAGGCGCCCGGGTGGAGGTCACGGTGCGCTACGACGACTCCCAAGTCCATCTGACTGTCCGCAACACGCGGCCGGCTATTCAGGCAGTCAGCGACCTCGCCGCGACCGGATCCGGCCTCGGCATCGCCAGCCTGCGCCAGCGGGTGGAGCTGGTGGGCGGCACGCTGCGGGCAGGTACCACACCCGATGGCGGATTCTGCCTGGAGGCCACCCTGCCCGCGTACGTGCCGACTGCTGATGCGGCCGCTCTCGCTGGCCAGCCGACGGCGTAGTCCATGGTCCGGGTAGTCGTGGTGGACGATGAGCCGATGGTCTGCGCGCAACTGCGGACCATTCTGGGTTCCGCCGACGACATCGATGTGGTGGATGAGGCGCACGACGGCGCAGAAGGTGTCGAGGCCGTCGTGCGTAGCCGACCTGATGTCGTGCTCATGGACCTGCGGATGCCGAACGTTGACGGCATCACGGCCATCGAGCGGATCGCGAAGCTGCCCGATCCGCCGGTCGTCGTCGTGCTCACTACCTTCGACGCCGACCAGTACGTGCTGCGGGCACTGCGCGCGGGCGCTGCCGGATTCCTCGTGAAGTCGACTCCGCCGGCCGACCTGATCGGGCTAGTGCGAGTGGCCGCCGAAGGGCATACCGTGCTTTCTCCGGCCGCGGCCCGCCGCCTGATCGCGGCGTCCGCCGATAGCCAGCAGGTACGCGACCACGCCAGGGCGCTCGTCGCGTCGCTGACCGAGCGAGAAGCCGAAGTGCTGGCCTGCCTGGGCGAGGGACTGTCCAACGCGCAGATAGCCGCGCGGCTCTACCTGTCGGAGGCGACGGTCAAGGGCTACGTGTCTCGGATGCTGGTGAAGCTGGAGTGCGCGAACCGGACTCAGGCCGGGCTGCTCGCGCACGACGCTGGCCTGGTCGGCTAGCTGCGGATCGATCAAGCCGCCGCTGTTATCAGGCGGCAGGCGACGGTGACGTCGGGTCCGAGCCGAGTCAGGCGGGCAACCAGGTCGTCGGTGGCGGCGTGGAGTGCCTCGTCCGTCATCGGGTCGAGCGCGTCGAGAATGAACAACGCGGCTGTGGTGTTTTCGGTGAGCCGGGTGCGGCGCGCCTGGCGCCAGTTCCAGAGTCGGCAGGTCACGCCGACGTCATCGCACCACGCTACTTCGCCAGGCTCGGGATGCTCGATCACCGCCACGCCATCGGCCACGGTGTCGAACACTTCCCTGCCGGTGGCACGCACCAGCCGCGGTGAACCGGCGTAGCGCGTCAGATCCTCCCCTCCAACCGGGATCTCGTGGAGCACCGAGACAGCGTTGTAGAGATCGGTGAGCCGGTTGACGCGGGGCAGCCCGGACGGCGCACGGCGCAGCAGCGCCTCCAGGCTGTTGCGCGTGCGCTGCGGCTTGGCTCCGAATGCCCGATACGCTTCCCGCCACGACGCAACGTGCGGGAGCTCTTCGGCCGCCAGGTCGCGGAGTGCGTCGCGGGCTACGGCCTCCGCCTGCTCGAGGAGTGCGTCGCTCGCCTCGTCGCTCGCGCCGGGGACGAGGCCGTCCGCGGCCAGCAGCATCGCCCGGTAGTCGGGCCGCAGCTCGAACACCGCGGCGTCGACATGGCCTCCGGCCACAAAGTCCCTGAGCTTGCCGAGGTCAGGCATCGGCGACCGCCGGCCGCGATCGCGATCCCACTGGCGCAGGAATTTCACCGTCCGATTCGAGCAGCGGCGCGATCATGTCCAGAGTCTCGGGGTACTTGATTCCGGCACCGGTGTTCAGTGCGACGACGACTTCGTCGTCGCGGATCTCGCCACGCTCTCGAAGCATCCGGATCGCGGCGATGGTCGCCGCCCCCTCCGGACAGACCAGCACCCCCTCGACGCTGGCGATCTCGCGCTGCGCCGCCAGCAGCTCGGCGTCGCTGACGGCGACCGCGCATCCGTCTGTACTGTAGATCGCGTCGAGGATCAGGAAGTCGCCGAGGGGCTTGGGCACGTTGATGCCGAAAGCCGCGGTGTGCGGGTCCGGCCACGGCGAGCTCTCGCGCGCTCTGGCCTGGAACGCAGAGACGATCGGCGCACAGCCGCTGGCTTGGACCGCGACCAGCCGCGGTGACGGGCCTGTCAGCCAGCCCAGCTTGATCAGCTCCTCCAGTGCCTTGTGGATGCCGATAATGCCGACGCCGCCGCCGGTCGGGCAGACAATCACGTCCGGCATGGTCCAGTCGAGCTGCTCGACGATCTCTAGGCCCATCGTCTTCTTGCCTTCAAGCCGATATGGTTCCTTCAGCGTCGAAACCTCCTGATAGCCGTCGCGGCGCGCAACAGCGGCATTGACTAGGCGGCCGCAGTCCCCGATGTGCCCGCGTACGAGGTAGAGCTCCGCCCCCGCCGAGGCCACCTCGCCGCGGCAGATGCCGGGCGCCTGCTCGGGCATGGCGATGAGCGCGTCGAGCCCAGCGCGCGCGGCGTAAAGCGCCCAGGCCGCGCCAGCGTTTCCGTTCGTCGGCATGGCGATGCCACGTACCCCGAGCTCAGCGGCCCTGGAGACGCCCACGGCAGCGCCACGCGCTTTGAATGAGCCGGTTGGGATCGTTCCCTCGTCCTTGAGCAGCAATCGAGGAACGCCGAGCCGCTCGCCGAGGCGCCGCAGCGCGTACAGCGGGGTCATGCCCTCCCCGAGGCTCACGATGTTCTCCGCACGTGACACGGGCAGCAGCTCGTGATAGCGCCACAGCGATGCCTCGCGGCCCGCGAAAGCGGCCCGCGACGAGTCTGCCGCCAGCCGGGCGAGGTCGTACTGCGCGAGGAGCGGCGAGCCGCAGGCGCACACACCCTGCACGACATCCGCCGGGTAGCTGGCGCCGCAACGCGGACAGCTGAGGCCCGTGAGGTACGAGAACACGAAGCAACCTTTCGACAATGGCCCATCCGGCCAGCAGAGGGTCATGGTAGCGATGCTCACCAGGCCGGAAACCTGCCGCCTGCCGCGGCAGCCTGCGCATACAGGCCGGTGGCTCACTAGAAGCTTCGGTCGCCCGCCAGCTGAGGGGACGGTCGCGGACCGTACGGTGGTGGTGTGATGGCTCATTCTGGCCAAGCGGTGATCGAAGCGATCGCCCGCGAACGTCTCGGATTCGCCGAGCTTCGACCGGGCCAGCTCCGGGCAGTCGAGGCACTGGCCGGCGACCGCGATGTGCTCGCCGTGCTGCCAACCGGCGGCGGCAAATCGGCGATCTACGAGCTGGCCGGAATCCTGCGAGCCGGACCGACGATCGTGGTGTCGCCGCTGATCGCGCTGCAAGACGATCAGCTCGCGCATCTGCGCGCGAGCGGCCTGTCCGCGATCGTCCTGAACTCCCAGCAGTCGGCCGGGGCGCACGCTGCCGCGCTGCTCGCATCCTGCGATGCGGACACGTTCGTATTCCTGTCCCCGGAGCAACTGGCTATCCGCGAGGCGCGTGAGACGCTTATTCGCGCGCAGCCAGGGCTCCTTGCCGTCGACGAAGCACACCTGATCAGCCAGTGGGGTCACGACTTCCGGCCGGACTACATGATGCTCGGCGCTCAGGGTGAGGCGATAGGTGCGCCGGTCCGACTCGCGCTGACCGCAACCGCAGCGCCGCCAGTCCGGACGGAGATCATCCGGCGGCTGGGCCTGCGTGATCCCGAGGTGGTGATCGGCGACTTCGACCGGCCGCGGTTGCACCTTTCGGCCCGCCACGTCGGCACCGTCGCCGATAAGAAGCGAGAGCTGCTGCGCGCGGCCGGCGAGCTCGACGGCCCCGGGATGGTCTATGCGGCAACGCACGCCGATGCTGAGGCAGCGCGCGATGTGCTGGCATCGGCGGGCGAGCGAGTGCAGCTCTATCACGCCGGCCTGGGCGGGCGGGAACGGCGTAACGCGATGACAGCGTTCCTCGACGGATCTGCTCGCATCATCGCCGCCACGGTCGCGTTCGGCATGGGGATCGACAAACCGGATGTCCGCTGGCTGGTGCACTATGACCCGCCGCCTTCGCTTGACGCCTACTACCAGGAAATCGGCCGGGCTGGCCGCGACGGCACGCCATCAGAGGTGCGACTGCTCTACCGGTACGAAGACTTCGACAGAGCACGTCATCTGATCGCGCGGGGTGTACCCGGCGCACCGGTCGAGCGCGTGGCGACTGCGCTTGCGTCTGGTGAGCGCATCGAGCACGGCGCACGACAACAGACCGCAGCGCTGACGCGGCTGGCTGACCTCGGCGCGGCGACGTGGGGAGCGGACGGCACCGTGACATGGGCGGGAACGATGACCGTCGAGGCGGCACTCACGGCATCGGACGCGGAAACAGAGCGCGAGCATGAGATCGAACGCACGCGGCTGATGATGATGCGCCGGTACGCGGAGCACGCCGGGTGCCGTCGGTCGTTCCTGCTCAGCTACTTCGGGCAGGACTATCCAGGCCCATGCGGGAATTGCGACAACGACCTGGCGCACGCTGGGCCGCCGCCAGCGACGGTCCCGTTCCCGGTAGGCGCGCGCGTCGTGAGCGAGCGCTGGGGTGCAGGCTCGGTGCAGCGCTACGACGGCGATCACGTGACTGTGCTATTTGACGAACACGGCTACCGCGAGCTGTACGTGCCAGTCGTCCTCGATCGCGGCCTCCTTCGGCCGGCCCGTTCCCGCTGAGCGGTCAACTTCCGGCACAGAATCACGCCGCTTACGCGCCTCCGGCAGTGACGACCATGTCGGTCACGAACCCGGCCGCGAGCCCGAGCAAGACGCCCCAGTACAGCAGTTCCTTGCGGCCGTTCTTGTGCGCCACGCCGAGCAGCTGGATGACGACGTAAAGGATTGACCCGGCTGCGAGGGTGAGGAAGATCACGCTCATGGCCTGGCTGGTGAACTGCCGCCCGACGAAGGTGCCGACCACGGTGGGGCCGCCGCCGATCAGGCCCATAAGCAGGAGGAAACGCCACGACGGCCGGCCGCCCTCGGCGGCCAGCGGGGCCACGATGCCGAATCCCTCGGTGCCGTTGTGCAGCGCGAACCCGATGACAAGGACCGTCGCGAGCCCGATCTCACCGGCGGCCGCACTACCGCCGATAGCCAGTCCCTCACCGAAGTTGTGCAGCCCGATCCCAGCCGCGATCAGCAGCGACATCCTGCGGGCGGCGGACCAGCTGGCGATGCCTGCCCTGGCCGAGGTCAGCTCGCCCGGCGCCATGGTCCCTGGGCCGAGACTTCGGGCTCGGGCCCGGCCGGCCAGCCACCGCTCGTAGTACACCAGCGTCATCGTGCCGACGGTCAGGCCGGTGAAGAACAACGCGGCGTATCCCGCTACCGGGAGGACGCCGCCGTTTCGGTCGTGCAGCCGCCCGAGCGCGCTATCCAGCGGGTCCCAAGCGTGCACCAGGACGTCCCAGACCAGGAACAGCAGGATGCCGATGGCGAGGGCGTTGAGGAACTGGCGCATTCCTGGCCTCGGGGCCCGTACCCTGCCCAGGGGCAACCCGATTAGGATGGTGGCTCCCGCGATGAAGCCGAGAAGCAGGGTCTGGGGTTCGCTCATGGATCTGGGCCTTCGCGGGTGTTGAGGAACGGGCATAGCGCCCACGGACCGGATTAGGTTAGCCTAACCTAACCTACGGCGCTAGCCCGCCCCACGATGCATGTTGTACTCGGGGCCTCGCCGCGGCGGTGGATAACTCGAGATGAACACTCAGGCCCGGCTATGGCCTGTCTTTTCCGCAGACTGTACGGTCGGGTCTGATACCAGTCGGTTCCCGCGACTATCCATTTAAATCTCACCGCCAAGGAGCGCATTGCCATGGCATTTTGGGGTTTCACGCGCCGCGGCGGACGGGTTTCCCTCTGGGTCGTGGGAGTGACTGCGCTGTCGCTCGGCGCGTTAACAAGCGCGTACTGGCCTGCCCAAACCGCTACCGCTGCCGGTCCAGGCGGCGGACTCGGCGCCCCTGCGATCCCTCGCGGGGCGATCGTGCTCCCTGACGGCCGGTACGTGCGACCGGCCGGCCTCAAGTACAACCTCGGCGATTTCTCCCTCGGGCTCGCGATCGCGCCGAACGGCAGGTGCGCGGCCAGCACCGACGAAGGGTGGGGCAACGGCCAGCCGGTCCCGGCCGTGCCGAACGTCAACCGATCGGGCACGCAACCGGACGAGGGCGTGACGGCTGTCAACCTCCTTACCGCGGCGACTCAGTTCGTCACCGTCAGCAGCAAGCCGGCGCAGAACTTCATGGGCATCGGGCTCGCGTACAGCCACGACGGCACCCGCCTTTACGCCACCAGCGGCGGGACTGACGCGGTGTACCAGTTCAACGTTGGCTCTGGCTGCCGACTCGCTTACGCCGCAACTGTCCATCTGCCGTCCCAGGCGCCTCCGGCTAGCACATCCAGTTTCACCGGCGGCAGCGCCGCCTACGATCGGGGCTTGGCGGTGAGTGGCGACGGGACAGTTCTTGTCACTACTGAGTACGGACGCGCGCTGAATGCGGTATCAGTGGATGCGGCTGGCAATCTGACCACCGCCAAGATGGCCGTCGCATTCGGGACCCCGACCATCGTTCCGCACAGCACGAACATCCTCAACTTCGTGAACCCGCCCACGCCCAATGACGTCAATCCGTCCTATCTCTATGCCGTGGCCACGGCCACTAACCCGGCTACGGGTCATGCTCGCGCGTACATAACAGCCGAGGGCACCGGCCAGCTCATCACCGCCGACTCTGACGGCGCCAACAACTGGACCAAGGGCCCGACGGCCACCGTGGGCGATCATCCCACCGGGCTCGCCGTGAGCCCTGATGGCCGCGAGGTCATGGTGGCGGACGCCAACAGCGACCAGGTCTCCATCGTCGCCGTGAATGCCGACGGCTCGCTCGCCCCTGCTGTCAATATCACCCTCCACGGGGCGCCGGGCGAGGCCACCGGCTCGGCGCCGGACGCCGTCGCATTCGACGGGACCTCCCGCGCCTATGTTGCCCTCGCGGGTGACGACGCCGTGGCCGTGCTTGACCGGAGCGCATCGGGGTGGCAGGTCAGCGGCTATGTACCGACCGGCTGGTACCCGACGGCAGTCGCCGTCAATCCGCGCGACCACGGTGTGCTCGCGGTCTCCGCCAAGGGTCTCGGCAGCCGCTACCCCGTCAATGACCCGTCCTCTCCGTATCCCGTCCCATTCACCGCGAAATTCGGCGGGTCTCCTTCGCTGCTCCCCAACTCAACTTTCCTGCAGACACCAGACCCGCAGGTGCAGCTCCCTGGGCTCAACTACAACGACAAGGGCAACATGCCCTCGCTACTTAGTCGCTTCTGGGTTGCTGGCCCGGATCTTGGCGGAGGCAGCGCTGCGCGCTCCCGCGAGAGCTTGTCCACAGATAGCGCCTTCGTTGACCAGGCCATCCAGCAGTCAGGCGTCGTGCTCCGGGGCCCGGGCAATCCGATCCCCGACGCTGCCAACGCCGGCCAGTCGCCGATCAAGCACGTCTTGTACATCGTGAGAGAGAACCGCACCTACGACCAGGTCTACGGGGACCTCGGAAAGACCCGGAACGATGTCAACGCCGACCCGGCCTATCAGTACCTGGCGTCGGCGGCCCCGCAAGGTCACGCGCTCGTCGGCCAGTTCGCGTCGAGCGACAACTTCTTCTCCGACGGCGAGGCGAGCGTCCAAGGTCACTGGTGGACGACGTCCGCGAACGTGACCGACTGGATCGAGAAGGCGTGGCGCCTCAACTACTCCAACCGCAACCGCGGCTCGGACTTCCTGGCACCTGTCGCCGAGCCCCAGCGCTGCAGTCTGTTCCAGAGCGCCCTGGCCAAGCAGAATCAGTCAGGCGCATCATTCACGCTCCGTAACTACGGGGAGTTCTACGGAGCCATCACTCCCGATGGCAACGGCCTCCCGGTCGGCAGCCAGTGCAGTCCGTTCCTCGGAGCGAACAGCGCCACGTACACCGGTCCCCTCTACACAGACGCCGCAGCGGTTCCCTGCAACGTGACGAACCCGCCCGCCGGATGCGGCCGGATCAGCAGCCTGCTTTCGGTGGGCAACTTCCCCATCTACTCCTACACCGACCTCGGCTACCCCAACGCCATCAACGGCGACGCCAACCTCAGTGTGGACGACCGGCTCGGGACGGCTGCATTCCTAACGGACGTTGGCCTCAATGCTGATGGCAGTCCGGCAACGGCCGGCCCGGCCAATGGCCACGGCCTGGCGAGCTTCAGCTACATGGTGTTGCCCGAGGATCACACGACGGGCCTGTCAGCTACGTTCACCCCGCGGGCAGAAGTCGCCCAAAACGACGCCGCCCTGGGCGAGATCATCTCTGCCCTGTCGCGCTCTTCTTACTGGTCCTCGACAGCCGTGTTCGTCGTCGAGGACGACTCGCAAGACGGCGTCGACCACGTCGACGGGCACCGCAACGTCCTGCTGGTGGCCAGCCCCTACACCAAGCACGTCTCTGCCAGCGGACAGTTCGGTGGGTATATCGGCCATCAGCGCTATGACCAGGCCAGCGTCATCCGCACCATGGAGCTGATCCTGGGCCTCCCCGCGCTCTCGTCCTACGACCAGAACGCTCGGCCGTTGTACGACCTGTTCCAGAACAAGAACCAGGCATCTCAGCTGACCTCGGCCGACCTCCAGCCTTTCAATCTCGTCGCCGATCCGTCGTTCATCAACGAGCGAGTCGCCGATCTCCCCCAGACCCCGGCGACGATCGCCCTGGAGCAACAGTCCCTGGCAATGCCCAAGGGGCAGGACACGCAGGGACCGATACTCGAGCAGATCGACTGGCAAGCGACTGCCAATCGACCGATCCCGCCAGCGCTGAAACAGGAGGTTGCGAAAGCTCGGAGCGCGGCTAGCGGCAGCTGACATCCTTCGTACTGGTCGGAACGCGCCACGCGCAAACACGACCTGCCGGTTGTTCCGGTTATCGGGCACAGAAGCCGAAGATTCAGACGTTGGCGGTCTACCATCACCGCATGGGTCTCTTTCGGTTCAGAGGTAAGAAGAATCGCGAAAAGGCGCCGGCCGAACTCGTCACTGAGCATCCCAGCACGGTCCAGGCGCAGCCCGAGGCTACGCGCCGCCAAGTCGCAGCCGAGACACGTCCCAACCCGGACCAGCCAGGATGGGGCCGGAGCATCGGCCAGGCAATCGGCAAGGCTCGCGACGACCGCACTAGCCAGCAATGACAACGGCTCTGGCGATCCTGCCCAGTCTATTGTGCTTGCTCAGGGCAGGGCGCCGAGGTCAGTCCGCAGTTCGTGACTGCCATACTTAGTCGCGCTTTCATAGTAAAGACGCAGCCCGGTAGGCAGTTCGACGGCTGAAACGTAGCGCAACGCGCCACCACCGTGGGGGCTGCTAGCCGGGCCGGCTTCCGCCATGTACCGTGCGCCGTTCCACCTTGCTATTCCAGTCCGTTCTTCAAAGTTCTCTGCCGCCGACGCCCGACCATCGAAGTAAGCATACTCACCAACGACAGAAGTAATTCGTGTGCCGCGGCTATACCAGGTCCCTGGCCGTGGCACCATTACGTATTCGCCGTTATATGCGACCACGCTGATCATCTTGTCGGCATTCTCGTCGCCCTCGGTCAAGGGATGCAGCGTTGCCAAGATCCGCAGTTCCTGGCCGCGAACCAGCACCGGATCCTTGATACCGTAAGCCGCGCTGCCAGGAAAGACAGTCTCGCGTGTCCGAGCATTGAAATCGTGCGGGTCGCCGGCGCGCAACCTGTCGATCCGCCAGCGCTTAGAATTGAATTCGGCGCAGCTGAGGTACAAATCCCAATCGCCTTCGGAAGTCATGCTCACAGCGGGACGCTCCAACGACTCTGCGTCCATATCTGCCTTATCGATTACACACAACGTGTCAAAATGAATACCGTTGTCTATCGGCGACCGCGCAACGTAAGCCCGATTGCCCCGTCCCTTGTCGACGGGGTGCCTGTCGCGGTATGCCAGGTAGATGTAATGACCGTGAACGAATGCGCTGGCGGCACCAATCCAATTGCCGGTCCCGTGCTCAGCGTGCAGCACCGGCTGACTGTTCTCCCATCGAGGCAGCATGGCTACCGTCCTTGTCCGTTCTGCTCCGGTCATCCCTTGGCGAGACGGGCAACCCCAACAACCCCATGATCGGACGCGCGCATGTCCTGCTGATGCCCGGCCCGGCGGTGGCCGCCGATCAAGCCGTCCAGGAGCGATCGAGTTCCGGGCGGCCGGCTCCGTTAAGGAGTCTTCGGATGCTCCATCGGGACCTGGAAGCGTCGCACTTCCTGCGGCCAGCCGCAGGCCACCGCGATCTTTCCCGCCCACAGCCGCGCCGCCTCCTCATCGGCCACATCCACCACGGCGAAGCCGCCCAGGTACTCCTTGGACTCCACGAACGGACCGTCGGTGAAAAGCGGCGTGCCACTCGAGGCATCGACACTGAACACCGGGGCTGCGGGGTCCAGCCCGCCGGTGAAGATGAAGACCCCGGCAGCCTTCATCTCGGCCACCAGCGCCCGGACAGCCCTGGACTTCGCGTTCAGCTCCGCGGCCGTGTGGTCGGGCACCCACTCGTCGTTGAACGCGATGAGGTACTCGGTCATGTTTCCTCCTTGCCGGGCGGTCCCCAGCGGCCACCTCCACCGTCTCCACGACCGGCGGCAGCCCGATCCGACACCACGCCAGGACCTTCCGGCGCCTGTGACCGCCCAGCCGGTGGTCCCGGAGATGACGTGAAGGCCCGGTAACACGGGCCAATCAGGTGCCGCGGGGAAATCCGGGGCGACCGCGCCGATATCCGATGGCCAAATCCAGACCTCGCCACCACTGTCGCACATGAAGACAGTCTCCCCGCCAGCAGAGACCAATGGCCGGACCAAGGCTTTGCGGGCACGGCTAGTACCGGACGGCGAGACCTGGACGCCGCGGCGTCAGTAGGCGTGCCTGGCAAGATACCGGCACAGCGTTCTCGCGACGAAGGTCAGCCGGGCCATACTGACGCAAACTGCAACCACTACCAGCCACCGGAGGTCGGGCCCCAGCAACACGGCCGTGGTAACAACCGCAACATCCAAGGCGGCTATGCCGAGGGAGCCGGCAATGCCGGCGCGCACGAGTGAGGGATACCGGTGCGTCAGCGACGCGGTTGCGAGCATGACGACCGATGCCGCCAGTACCAGCCCGACCACCAGACGGGCAGCGATCGGAACGGGCCAGTCCCACACTCGGGCGGTTACGAGCGCCGCGGCCCACGACCCGCCCACTATCGGGCCTGTAGCGATGAGAACGCGTGCGAGCCTCCAGACCGGACACGCCCGACGGAACGCGGCGGCGACCGTGCCCGGCTCGCCGAACTCAGCGATAGCGGCCGCCGCCGCCTGGTCCGGGCGCAGGCCGCGAAGGAGGTACCGCTCGTGTGCGTCGGTGAGGCCGTCAGTGACCTCGTCAGCCAGATCAGCTGGAAGCTGCGCCAGTAGGTCCTGTCGGTAAGCCGCGATCAGGCCGTGGTCGGCCACGGCGAAACTTCAAGCGCTGCGTTAATGACCGTGGCGAAGTCGCGCCAGTCTGCCCGCCGACCTGACAACGCATGCCGTCCGGAGTCGGTTAGCACGTAGCATCGGCGCCGCCGACCGCCGACGAGCGACCAGGATCCTGCTATCAGTCCGGCGGACTCCAGACGATGAAGCGCCGGGTAGATCGTTCCCGTCGGGAGGTCCAGTCTCCCGCCGGTGGACTCACGCAGGGTTTCCATCACCGCGTAGCCGTGCCGCGGGCCATCCTCAAGAGCTGCCATAAGAAGAGCATCCAGGTGACCCTTAAGCAGCTCTGCCCGCATAGGTAGCAACGCTACATCAGGCCTTCCAGCCAGG
This sequence comes from Streptosporangiaceae bacterium, assembly GCA_035472835.1. Lineage (GTDB taxonomy): Bacteria > Actinomycetota > Actinomycetes > Streptosporangiales > Streptosporangiaceae > JAJYUU01. Next base: position 15,776 of record DATIOU010000078.1, read on the forward strand.
CAATTCTCAGAGTAGAGTGCCAGTTATAGGTAGCAACGCTACGTATGCGCAACTGACCTCGGGCGCACCTCTGGAGGCCTGACATTGCTGATCGCGGCCCGCATTCTCGGCGACGAGGTGGGCTCCACCGCACCGGTTTTCTTGGCTTTCCTGGCCGTGCACGTCGCCGGTGGCCTGACCGCGGTGGTAGCAGGAGCCACGGCAGCTCTGGCGCAGAAGGGCAGCCCTTGGCATATCCGGGTCGGGCGTTGGTTCTACCGCGCGATCACGGTCGTGTTCATTACCGCGACAGCGCTATCGATCATGCGGTGGCGGCAGGATTACCATCTGCTAATCATTGGCGTAGTGGCGTTCGCAGCAGCGACAATCGGATACCAGCACCGTCGCCGCAACCGGCCCGGCGGTGCGCCCCACATCCTGGGCATGGGCATCGGCTACATCGCGATGCTTACCGCGTTCTACGTCGACAACGGCCCGCATTTGCCGCTGTGGGACAGACTGCCGTCGCTCAGCTTCTGGTTCCTTCCCAGCGTGATCGGCGCGCCAGTCATCGCGCGCGCACTGCTTGCATCGCGGCGTCGGGCACCACACGCCGAAAGGGCCAGCCCACGACAGCGGCCAGCGCCGCATCCCTAGTGGCCATCGCCAGCTAGCCCGACTCTCATTGAAGTCATGACTACGCGAACTCGTTGCTCTGAGCGGTAGCCAATCGCAAATGGCAGTCCGCGGAGTTCGGCATGACAAGCAACGGTGCGCTCAACGCTCAGCATCAAGGGCTGCCATTCATTCGCCCCTGGCGATGAACGTGCATCAGCGGGCGGGCGATCAGGAAGACTGAGGGCTTATGTCGGCTGCGAAGAACAGGCCGATTAGGGTGCCGTCGGGCCGAGTCACCACTGTGCGGGTCACCCCACGCTCAGTCATCCGGTGGGCCAGCGCTGGCGCGTGCTCGCTCGCCCGCACAGTGGACACGCCGGAGCGCATCACCGTCTCGACGGTAGTTTCCGCGGCGGCGGTCGCCAACTGGTCCCGGTAGCCGGCGCCCATCACGACGCCAGCGTGGTTGATGACCACGACCGGGCCGCATCCCTGAGTCTCCAGCAGACGCAATGCCACGGCGGCCGTCGTTCGCTCCCCCACGGTGGCTACGCCGCGACGGGCGAACATCCCGGCCAGCTGAGCTGTCCCCTCGAACGGCTCGTCGGCGGCCAGCCAGTCGGCCTTGCCCGCGGCATAGTCATATGCCGGGCCGAACCCTGCTGCTTCGAGCCGGCACGCGGCCCGCGGGCTCATGTCTCAATACCAGTCGTGGCAGTAGACGATGACCGGCCGGGACCGGTCCAGCTCGCTTGACCTGGCGTCTAGTTCTTTGAGCGGGATGTTCACCGCGCCCGGCATGTGTGCCCAGTCATACTCATCTGAGGGCAGCACCTCGACTAACTGAGCCCCCCGCCCGGTCAGCGCCTGCAACTCACCCCGCTCGATTACGGTCGGCATGGTGGTCTCCTATCCCGGTTCGCCCGCCCGGCGGCGTGCCATCGGCCTCTGAGGACAGATTCCCACTGGCCTCCGGTTGAACTGCGGCCATCGGGATAACTGGGAGTTTCCAGGGGTGGCTAGGTGAGTAGCTGGCCGAAGATCTCGATGCCCAGGTGCAGGGCGCGGGCTTGGTCCAGGATGCCGCCTGTGATCTCCGGATGGAAGGCTGCCCACTCCCTGGCGGCTGCAACTGTTGCGAAGAAGTTCATGTACCTGCAGCAGACCGACGCCGATGGCCCGTCGCAGTCGTCGCTCGTGCGGCCGACGTACACCACCGCTGTCGCCGGATCCCAGGTGCTAGTGGCCCTGTCAACAACCACGTTGACGGGCTCGCCGGTGAACGGATCGGCCGACTCGATCACAACCGGCACGCCGGTCATCGCGGAGACGCCCAGGGCGTCGATCGCGCACATGGCGAACACGGCCGGGCCGGCTGGTATCCGCACGCGGTGCGGGGTCGGCGCAGCGGAGAACGGGTACGCCGCGGTGATCTGACCGCCATGATCTAGGCACAAGAAGTCGCCATCGGCCAGCTCCGCCAGCGCCTGGGACACATCGAACGGCCCAGCGTGCTTGGCCAGGCTGGACACGTCGGGCGCAGCCCCGGTGCGCACGAACGATCGCAGAACTGCCTGATGCACGGCCCGCAGGCCATACTCGGCGGGCGCGACACGGCCCCGGCCAGCACGTCCCAGCGAATCCAGCCAGGTCAGATCGTCCGCCCCCGCCGTCGCGGCCCGGGCATGCTCGATCGCCCGCCCGAGCTGCTCGAGCGATGGCGCACCAGACAGCTGGCCGTTCTCATCGCGATACAGCCGACATGACAAAGTCGTCGCCTGCCCCGGCTCGGCGAACGGGTCCACGCCGTCGATCAGCAACGTCGGCGAGCCGTGCATGCCCCACCTGGCCGCCTCGCGCTCATCGGAGATCACCTGACGCGACACCGAGACGCCGGGCCGGTCATCCAGGACGGCCGCCAGCCGGTCGGCAAGCACGGGCGCATTAGGGCAGTCCGGCACACCCAGAACAGTCAGATCCACCTGCCCAGCTCCTGTCGTCCGGTTACCAGGGCAGATGCCGGTTCAGCCATTGCAGGTGGCCCGGCGGCGCAGAAAATGGACGAAGCTGATGCCGATGCCGACCTCAGGATGGTTGCCGAGGTGGACCAGGGTGTCCTCCGACCTGGGCTGCCCGCAGCACCAGCACAAGGCCTCGTCTCTCTGGCCCTTCGCTGTCTCGGTTTCAGCACTCATGACGGCTCCTGTCGCTGGTCGCGTTAGAAATTAGCATCTAGAGAAGTCTGATGGCCGTGAGCCAGTAGTAGAGGACATAGGCTCCGGCGAGCCAGAGCAAGACGGCGCTCAGCCATCCGATATGTGGTCCCAATGCGCGGGCGCGCTTGATCAGGCCGTCGCCGAGCCAGGCGGTAGTGACCGTGCAGGCGGTCAACACCGCGCCCATGCCGACCCCGAACAGCATGAACTGTCCCACCGCGCTCGCGAGCCCGTGCAACTGGAGCGAGGTGCCCACGACGCCCAGGAACACCGGCAGGGTGCAGCCCAGTGATGCCAGCCCGTAGGCCGCGCCGTAGGCGAGGTATCCGCCGAGGCCCTGACGCCGGGTGCTAGCCCTGAACCGTTGAGCCATCCGGGGTGCGAGCGAGAGGTTCAGCTCGCGGCCTGAGGCGAGTAATCCACCGAGCAGGAGCAGGCCGGCGCCGACGGTGACGCCGATGTATGGCAGCGATGAGGTCAGAGCCGAGGCCGCCAGGCCGGCGAGGATCCCGGCGAGGCCGAACAGCAGCGCGAAGCTGGCCGTTACGGTGACGCTGACGAGCAGCGCTCGGCGCAGCTGCCCGCGCGCACCCGCACCGCCGTCGCGATCCCCCAGGTAGTAGCCGAGATAGGCCGGCAGCAGCACGAACCCGCACGGGTTAACCGCTGCGACCATGCCTGCGATCAGCGCGTATCCGACCGGCACCTTAGCCCCCGCCAGCAGGAACAACCCCGAGACGCGTGCCGACAACGACTCAACGAACATCAGCGGCCCCGATGCGGCTGCTGACATGCGCAGGCCTGCTGCAACAACCGTCGCGAGCAGGGCGGCGGTGACGCCGGCCGCCAGCCAGATCCGGGCCGACGGATGACGGGGCACGTCGGCTGTCATTGTCGGAGCCCGCTCACCGGAGCAGGGGCCGGATGGCGGCGAGCAACTGCGCGGTGCTGCCGATGACGGTGCCGCCCTGGCTGACCACCGGGCCAGGAACTGTGCCCCAGTGCGCTGCGGGTGAGAACAGCAGGTAGTAGTCCCAGGTCGGGTACGGCTGATTGGTCACATGCTGGGAGAACCACTGACTGGACATAGCTGTGGCGTCCCAGAACATGGTGACGCGACTGCCCGGGAATATCGACGGGTTGATCGCGGCACGCGTCCCGTTGAGGAACGGTACCCATATCACGAACACCCGCAGATCGGGGTCTGCCGTCCTGCTCAAAATGTTGCTCTGCACCCAACTGGCGCCTGCGAGGCACGTGGGTCAAGTGGGGGAGAAAATGAGTATGAGCCGCGCTCGGCCATCGTCGCGATTGAACAGCGACTTCAGCGTACTGATCTTGTTCAGCGTGATGACGTTGCCATTGCTAGCGTTGCTCGCTGAAGCTGACGTACCGCTAACCGCGCCGGATCCCGCACATGAGGAAAGCAGACCCGGCAGCGCAGCCATCACTGCCGCCGCCGCCAGCCGCGCCAGCCGGAGTGACAGGCCGGTCCGCCTCATGACCCGCATGCTGCCTCTTTCCGAAGTGGCTTCAGCATGGCACCGAGACACCTGCAACGCGAACGGAATATCGGCTGATCAGCCATTCCGGCCGAGTCATTGCTGACGAGTGGCGGCCCCCGAGTTGCCGGTGTTGTACGCCACCCCGTACCGTCGGCCGGTCGAGCCCGGCAACCTGGTTCGCTCGTTCCGGCGCGTCTGCAGGACAACGAGATCCGGATCATCAAAGTGCACCATGTCAGGCACACCGACGCCTCGCTACTGAAGGACCTTGGCGGCCCTGCTCGAGATGCCCAGGCGATCCTTGGCCATACGCGAATCAGCACCACCTGGCGATCTACACCAACGTCGACGGCGAAGCTCGCCGCGATGCCCTGACAACGCTGCATGGCCTACTTAACCACCAGCGGAGCTGAGCCCCGTTGCTACAGAAGATAGCTACAATCGCTCCGCTAACGATCTCGAAACCTCATGGCTGTGCTGGTGGGCGCAACTGGGTTCGAACCAGTGACCCCTCGCTTGTAAGGC